>JAFRVK010000040.1 GCA_017441765.1 Erysipelotrichaceae bacterium | reverse complement strand
TCGAACCCGTGATCTCCTCCGTGACAGGGAGGCACGATAACCAACTTCGCTAACGCACCATGGAGCAGATGAAGGGAATTGAACCCTCGTGTCCACCTTGGCAAGGTGGCGTTCTACCATTGAACTACATCTGCATTTTAATTGGCGAAGAAGGAGGGATTTGAACCCTCGCGCCAGGTAACCCGACCTAAGGCCTTAGCAGGGCCTCCTCTTCAACCACTTGAGTACTTCTTCAGTCTACACAATTGTGCTTATTAAATATAACACACTTATTCATTTTTCGCAAGATGTTTGTTATACTTATTGTGTTCATGAGTATCGCCGTTTTTGAGAGAGTCAGTGAGAAACAGTTTGCTGAGGATATGAAAGATCTTCTGGATCTTCAGGGAGACTGCTATGAACAGATCAGAACGCCTCACAGAGCCACCAAAGGCAGCGCAGGCTATGATTTCTGCTGTCCTGTCGATCTGACGATCAAAGCTCATGAAAACATCCGCATACCGACAGGGATCCGTTGCAAAATGGCGGAAGGCTATGTTCTGCAGCTGTTTCCCCGTTCCTCTCTAGGATTCAGATATCACCTGTGTCTTCTCAATACCGTAGGTATCATCGACTCCGATTACTACAATGCCGACAATGAGGGACATATCATCATCGGTCTGATCAATGATGGCGAAAAGGATCTTGTGCTGAATGCGGGAGATCGCATCGTACAGGGCGTGTTTCTGAAGTATGAAACAGCGGATGAAGAAGAAACAACGACCGAACGGCATGGCGGTTTCGGTTCCACCGACTGATGTGCTCATAGCTCAAATGGATAGAGCATTTGATTCCGATTCAAAAGGTTGCGGGTTCAAGTCCTGTTGAGCACGCCATAGTGAAGAAAAAGGCCTCTGAGGCCTTTTTTACATATGCTCTATGATCCAATTGTACAGATCATCATAGACGATCTCTTTGTCCAGTTCATTGAGGATCTCGTGACGGTCATTCGGATAGAGCTTGACCGTGACTTCCTGGACACCGACATCCTGCAATGATTTTGCAGCATCGATGACTTCTTTACCGAAAGTGCCAACCGGATCATCTTCTCCCGATACGAACAGGACAGGCAGATTCTTTGGCACGATCCTTAAGAGATTCTTGTTATGAAGACGGGCGATCCCCTCGAACATGTTGTAGTAGCCATTCAGGGTAAATATGAAGTTGCAGCGCGGTTCTGCGATATATTTATCAACGATCGCTTCATCCTTGGTCAGCCAGTCGACTCTGGTTCTTGCCGGTTCGAAACGCTTGTTGTAAGAGCCGAAGGCCATGTCGTTGACGAAAGTGCTGCGGTATTTCCAGCCTTTGACCAAGGCGATGCTTCGGCATAACGCTTTTGCGGCATTCAGTTTGTACAAAGGTTCAAAACCCGTGCCCATGATGATGGCGCCTTTCAGTTCCTTGCCGTATGTGGTGATATACTGCCTCGCATAGAAAGAACCCATGGAATGTCCCAACAGGAAATATGGAAGATCCGGATGCTTTTCTTTCGTCAGTTCCGTCAGTTTGTGCATGTCTTCCAGCAGCGTCTGGTTGCCGTGCTCACCGAAATAGCCCCATTCCTCGGGACTGTTGACGGAGCCTCCATGGCCCAGATGGTCATTGCCGACCACCAGGATGCCTTTACTGTTGAGATATGCTGCAAAATCATCATAGCGGTCGATAAATTCATCCATGCCATGTGCAATCTGCAGGATGGCTCTGATTTCCGTATCCGGCATATATGAGACAGCACGGATATCCGCAAGATCATTGTTGGAGCGGAAAGAGAATTCTTCTTTTTTCATCATTGTTACCTCTAGTATTTGTATTCGTGATCTTCCAGTGTATAGGTTTTGTGGAACTTCTCTTCAGCATAGGCTTTTCTGATTTCGATCAGATTCAGCACATCATAACCGTTGGTCTTCAGGAAGTTCAGCATCTCATGATTGTTCGGATGGACATAGAAATACAAAGTATCATTGTCATAATCCTTGGCGATACTCTCGGCATGCTGGAGCAGCATCTTTCCTACGCCCTTTTTTCTGTCTTCCTTACGGACATAGATCGATTCCAGCCATACCACATCCCCATCGATACGGCAGACCGCATAGGCGATATAACGTCCGTTATCGCTGATCGCGAAGATGGGATAGCCTTTCGATAGATAGTAGCGCAGTTCACTCATCGAATCATCGACATCCCCTTCATAGTTCTGTTCCTTGAATCGGGCAAGCGTCTTTCTGAATTCCTGCACAAGATAAGCCAGACCGTAGGCATTGTCTTCATCGATACGGATCAGACGGTAGTTGTGCTTGCTGATGATCTTAGGTTCTTTCGGTTCTTCATAAGTAAATGGCTCATCCGAAAGATATTCGATCCCGTAGTATTCGCACCAGTCGATGGCGATCCCTTCATGGATCATCTGCCGGTAATCCAGCCATTTGTCAGTCAGTCCGAAACGTTCCAAGGTCGAACGGAAACGCCGGAAAGCCCCTGCCCCGCGGATCGCTTCTGCCAGCCACTCGGATGCCTCCGGTTCATCGAGCTCTTCGATGAAATGCTGCATGGTCTGGTAGTCATCGATCTGCTTATGGGTAGGCAAAGGAATCAGTTCCTTCTCATCGAAATCATCATCTTCCTTGAGAACGATACGCTCTTCCGGAAGATAGTAGTAATACCTCGTATTCACATCGGTATTATCTAGTGCTTCAACCAGTTCACTTAATTTTATTTGCATAATTCACTTCCTGTCGTTCAATTTAAATATATCATAGCGGAATAGATAGGGGTAGATACCGATCACTATGAAACAGGCGAGACCGTAACGGAAACAGCGATACAGATGAGGAAGAAATGCATCGGTCTCCAGGAAGATAACGCTGAATGGCAGTTTCAATCCTCCTGCGACGATCGTAAATATGGCGATTCCGCCCATCAAGCGAAGAACTATCCTGAAAAAGTTTTGAGTACTCTCAAATCCTACGAAACGATCCTCGAACAGATCGCCCATCGTAAAACCGATCAGAAGTCCATAGGAAGAATAGAAATCATTGGAGTGGCAGAAATAAAACCCGGGCAATCCAGCCAGCAACAGGATCAGATAGATCTTTTTCTTGTCATAATGATCCAGAAGATAATAGACCAGAATGCTTGTGAAAATACCCAGAAGCAATCCCGCAAGGATATCGCTGGGATAATGGACGCCCAGAGCGATACGGGTCAGGCAGACCAGAAAGACCAGCATTCCGCCACAGGTCAAGATCTTCCTGTCACGGAAAAGAAGATACAGGGAAGCCACCAGCGATCCGCTGTTGGTCGCGTGACCACTTGGAAAAGAAAAACCCTGTCCCGCAATATCATAGATATCATAGCTGTCATCGACTGCTTTCAGACATTCGATTCCTTCATTATCAAAATATGGACGGCGACGCATGACTAGGTTCTTGATGATCCCGTTGAAACTCATCGAAGCAAGCGACTGGATCGCCAGACAGATGGCGCTTTTCTTGTCATAGCCAAAATATAAAAACCCGATGAAAACGGCTGCTACAGCCGCATCACCGAGTTCGGTAAGCAGTGACAGGATCGTTACGATCGATGGAGCATTCAGCAGCATCTGCTGGATCCATTCGATCAGGGTGATTTCAACAGGAAACTGAAAGGTCTGGCCGATCATCATTTCCTGTTCTGAAGAGCTTTCAGAGTGACTTCATATGCCGCAGTCTCATAGGGATATTCGATGCTGCGATACTGGCTGCGCGCCAGGGAACGGACGATCAGATTCAGGAAAGAAGGATTCTTGACCAGGATAGGTCCGATGATATGTGTTCCATAGACGTTCTTAAAATGATAGCCTTCGTAGCTGTTGTCGATAAGATTGCTGTCCTTGAAGGCATAGGTAAAGAGTTTTTCTTTCTCTCCCCCATGGATCAGGGAAGACTTGTTGATGAAACCGACGACTTCGCCTAAAGTATCGTTGTGTACTACCACATCGCCGGTATAGCGCTTATCGGTGATTTCCGTATAGAAATCCACCAGATTCATAGCAGGCTCATCATCGATCCTTTCTCCCAAGAGTTCCATGGCATTGCCCGTCAGAAGCAGCAGTTTATTGTCATTGATATATTCATTGAACTGATACTCATAGTTCTTTAATTCTTTCAAAGCAACCAGCTGATTCTTTTCCGTACCGGGTCCCATATATACAAGATCATAGGACGGAAAATCGATCAGGTCATCGACATCCCTTTTATCGACCGTGACCGGAACACCAAGATCTTTCAGATGCCTGACTAAAATCGCGATATTGCCATAATCACCGTAAAGATTCATCAGATCAGGGAATAAATGTAAGATCTTCATTCGTAACTCTCCACTTCTTTCAGCAGTTTCGCTTCATCAGAGAAACAGGTCATGGCAAAGGATTCGCCGATTCCTTCATAGCGCAGATAAGCGATCGCGCTGTCGACGTTTCTTCTTAATATGACCTTGCGCATATCCAGTCCTGCATTCTCCAGCCGCACCGCAAGATCATTGAGATACTGTCCTGCTACGATGACCATCTTGATGTTGTCGGAATTCAGCATTTCAAAATCGATATCCCACAGCCAGGAAGTGTCGGAAGTAAAGTATTTCCGGGAGATGTCTTCGACGATCAGCAACAATGTGACATCCTTGTCATAATTTGCGATATAAGCCAGATTGCGGTTGTAGGAAACGGAATTTTCATGTTTGGAGATCAGCAATGTTCCTGTTTTCGAACCGATCTTGAAACGTTTGATACGTCCGTTATGAATCAGGAATTCATTCAAGGTATCAATCAGTGAATCCACATGGACATCCAGCAATCTGCCGATGCTGAAAGCAGCCAGGATATTGTATGCATTGAAGATCGTATGATAGGCCAGATTCAGATGATATTCGCCGTTGATCGTCATACGGCCGCTCTGCAGATCGATATCGCTGATATAGAAATCAGGTTCCGGACGCTCAAAACCGCAGCCCAGGCATTTGTATTTGCCGATATGCGCAAACTGACGGTATTCATAGATCATTTTGGACTTGCACAACGGACAGTAATGGCCATCATCATAGGGGCCTGTTGCTTCTTCTTCGACATATTGGTTTTCATTGACGCCGAAATAATAGGCTTTGTTCTCATAAAGGCGGCCTAAAGAAGATACCAGCGGATCATCCGCATTCAGGATCAGGATAGAGCCGTCTTTGATCGAACGCTTGATCTCTTCCAGAACAAATTCCGGAGAACCGTTCCTGGTCAGCTGGTCACGGAACAGATTGTTGATGACGTAATATTTCGGAACGATATAACGGAAAACATGCTTCGCATACCGTTCATCGACTTCCAGAAGCAGGATATCCGCACGGAATCTTCCACCGAGACTGCAGTTATCAAGAATCAGCGTCGTCACGCCTTCGATCTGGTTGGAACCCTCACGGTTGCTGGCGACACGATATCCGGCATCGGTCAGGACATTGTAGATCATCTCCACGGTCGAAGTCTTGCCATTCGAACCGGTCACAGCAATGATATTCTCCGGCAAACGGATACGATTCAGAATATCCGGGCAGACTTTCAAAGCGATCTTGCCGGGCAAAGACGATCCGCGATGAAACAATCCTCCGACCTTTTTGGCTATCTTACATAGTACTATGGCAAACAATTTTCTCATGAGTCTATTATACAATAGGAATATTTATGATGACAGCGAAACTTTAACGATGACAGACATACAGATGTGATCCTACATAAAACGCTATCCGATGATAGCGTTTATGATTGTTTAGCAGACGATTGAACCGATGTCCATTTCTGAAGTGAGCAGTTCCAGTTTTTCTTTGCCATTCTCTTCCTTGACTGCCGACAGTAGCATGCCGTTGGAATCCAGACCCCGGATCTTTCTCGGTTTCAGGTTCATGACCGCGATGACTTTTCTGCCGATCAGCTCTTCAGGCTTGTAGAATTGCGCGACACCGGAAAGAATCTGTCGCTGTTCATAACCGAAATCGACCTTGAAAACAAGGATCTTGTCTGCATCCGGATGTTTCGTACATTCCAGCACCTTGCCTACGACCATTTCGACTTTATCGAAATCTTCGAAAGCGATCTCGGCTTTGTGCTCGACTTTCGGTACATCCCTGTCCAGATAGGCATGGACCTCTTCCATCGTCTTGACCGGATCCAGACGGGCAAACAGCACGGTCGGTTCTTCCGTGGCTCTGTTGCATTCGAATCCGCCAAATTCCTGCAGCGTATCATAGGATGTCGCCTGCGTATTCAGCTGGGCAAAGACCTTTTCTGCCGTTTCCGGAAGGAATGGCGACAGCAGAACAGTTCCGATACGGATACCTTCCAGCAGGTTGTACAGCACAGTATTCAAACGGGCTTTGCTGCTTTCGTCCTTGGCCAAAACCCATGGTTCCGTCTCGTCGATGTACTTGTTGCAGCGGCGGTAGAGTTCCATGATCGCTTCCAGAGAATCTCCGACTCTGAGTCTGTCCATCTTTTCTTCGACAGTCTTTACGGCTTTCAGGATCTGTTCCTTGAATTCTTTGTCAATCTCTTCTTCGACAAAGTCTTTATTCAGTACGCCATTGAAATACTTGTTGGTCATGGCAATGGTCCGGTTGACCAGGTTGCCGAAAACATTGGCCAGATCGGAATTGATCCTTTCGATCATCAGTTCCCAGGTGATCGTGCCATCCTGAGCAAAAGGCATCTCATGGAGCACATAATAACGTACCGCATCCACCCCAAAGAAATGAACCAGGTCATCGGCATAGATCGCATTGCCTTTGGACTTGGATATCTTGTCCTCCCCTACCAGCATCCACGGATGTCCGAAGACCTGTTTTGGCAGCGGCACATCCAGCGCCATCAGCATGATCGGCCAGTAGATGGTGTGGAAACGGATAATATCCTTTCCGATCAGATGCAGATCTGCCGGCCAGTATTTCTTGTACAGTTCCCCGTGATCGCCATCCACATCATAGCCTAATCCGGTAATGTAATTGCTTAACGCATCGATCCAGACATAAACGACATGCTTCGGATCGAAATCGACCGGAATGCCCCATTTGAAAGATGTACGTGATACACACAGATCCTGCAGACCCGGCTTCAGGAAGTTGTTGATCATCTCATTCTTTCTTGATTCCGGCTGGATGAACTCATCGTGTTCTTCGATATACTTTTCCAGCTGTTTCTGATACTTGCTCAGTTTAAAGAAATAAGACTCTTCCTTCTCTTTATGTACTTCTCTTCCGCAGTCCGGGCACTTTCCATCAACCAATTGGGAATCCGTCCAGAACGATTCGCAAGGCGTGCAGTACCAGCCTTCGTATTCGCTCTTATAGATATCACCCTGATCATAGAGTTTCTTGAAGATCTTCTTGACCTGTTTCTCATGATCGTCATCCGTGGTACGGATGAAACGGTCATAGGAAGTATTCATCAGATCAAAGATCCTCTTGATTTCCGCTGCCTGAATATCGACAAACTGTTTCGGAGTCATGCCTGTGGCATTGGCCTTTTCTTCGATCTTCAAACCATGCTCATCGGTTCCGGTCTGAAAATAGACGTCATAGCCCAGCATCTTCTTGTATCTCGCGATGCTGTCAGCCATGATGATTTCATAGGTATTGCCGATGTGCGGTTTTCCGCTGGCATAAGCGATCGCGGTTGTGATGTAATACTTGCCTTTGTTTTCCATACTATCCTCCTAAAAATAAAAAAGGTGATCAAAGGGCGTCTTCTGACGCGTTACCACCTTCATTTGTAACTTCATTACTTTAACGCAGTCAACGTTCCTGCCTACCTATCGACAGGAAGATTCAAGATCCATCTGTAGCAGCATCACTCCTGATTCGCACCAGCCATCAGTTCTCTTCAAATGATCGAAGCCACTCTATCTCTCATTATCAATAACAGTTCTATTCTAGCACAACTGTTCTTTCTATCTCAATCATGTTTTATCATAATTATTCTTTACTTGTGAATTTTTTCACTATATAATGGTGACATATGTGAGGAAACTGTTATGAAAGAAATGAACGGACATGATCAAGTCATCATGGAGATCGATGAACTTGTAAGCAAAGCTGCCAAGGCTTTGGAAGAATTTGAGGATTTCGATCAGGAGAAGATCGATTATATCGTAGCGAAGTGTTCGGTTGCCGGATTAGACAATCATGGCATCCTGGCAAAAGCGGCGATCGACGAAACAGGACGCGGTGTCTTTGAAGACAAGGCAACCAAGAACCTTTTCGCCTGCGAGTATGTCGTAAACAATATGCGCCATCTGAAAACGGTCGGCGTCATTTCCGATGATCCGGTCACCGGCATTACAGAAATCGCGGAACCGGTCGGAGTGATCTGCGGGATCACTCCTGTCACCAATCCGACTTCGACGGTCATCTTTAAATCACTGATCTGTCTGAAGACCAGGAACCCGATCATATTCGCTTTCCATCCGGGAGCACAGAATTCTTCGAAACAGGCAGCGATCGTCATGAAAGAAGCGGCAGAAGCGGCTGGTGCACCTGTCAACTGCATCCAGTGGATCGAACATCCTTCCATGGATGCGACCACGGCACTGATGAATCATCCGGGTGTCGCGACGATCCTGGCAACCGGAGGCAACGCGATGGTCAAAGCTGCCTACAGCTGCGGCAAACCTGCCATGGGTGTCGGCGCGGGCAATGTCCCTGCTTACATGCATAGATCCTGCGATATCCGTCAGGCTGTCAATGATATCGTCTTATCGAAATCTTTCGACAATGGCATGATCTGCGCCAGCGAACAGTCGATCATCATCGATAAAGAAATCTATGATGAAGCCATAAAAATGTTTAAAACATTCAAAGTCCATTTCCTGAACAGTGAAGAAAAGAAGAAACTCTCCCGGTACATGTTCGGTTATGCCGAGAATGAAAAAGGTGTCGAGATGGCTGTATTGAATCCGGCAATCGCAGGAAAGCCTGTACAGTGGATCGCTGAACAGGCAGGAATATCGGTTCCGAAAGATGCTGTGATCCTTGGCGTCAGATGCAAGCAGGCAGGCATAAAAGAACCTCTGTCAAGAGAAAAACTGTCTCCTGTACTGGCGTTCTATCAATCCAAAGACGAGAAAGAAGGCTTCGAACTTGCTGATAGGATCGTCAAATTCAACGGTCTCGGACACAGCGCAGCGATCCATTGCAAGTCCCAGGAACTGGCAGACGCCTATGGCGATCGCATCCTCGCGATGCGTATCATCTGGAACTCGCCTTCCACTTTTGGCGGGATCGGCAACGTCTATAACTCGTTCCTGCCGTCATTGACTTTAGGATGCGGTTCCTATGGCCATAATTCGATCGGCGGCAATGTTTCGGCAGTCAATCTGCTTAATATCAAAAAAGTCGGTAAAAGGAGAAATACAGTGCAGTGGTTCAAAGTCCCTCAGAAGATCTATTTCGAACGAAATTCCATCCAGTATCTGCAATCCTGCAAGGATCTGAATAAAGTATTCCTGGTAACAGATACTTCCATGGTCGAACTGGGTTATCTTTCAAAGATCACCGAACAGCTCAATCTCAGAAGAAACAAGGTACAGATACAGCTGTTCTGCGATGTCGAACCGGATCCGGATATCACCACAGTTACCAAGGGTGCGAGAATGATGGATATCTTCAAGCCGGATGCGATCATAGCACTGGGTGGAGGATCCGTCATGGATGCGGCCAAGGGCATGTGGCTCTTCTATGAACATCCTGAGGTCAATTTCGATGACCTGAAACAAAAGTTCATGGATATCCGCAAACGTGCCTTCAAATACCCTGAACTTGGCCGTAAATCAAGACTGATCTGCATTCCAACCACTTCGGGTACCGGTTCCGAAGTCACACCGTTTGCAGTTATCTCCGACAAAGCGAACAACAAAAAATATCCATTGACCGACTACTCTCTGACTCCGACGATCGCCATCATCGATCCGGAATTTACGACCAACCTTCCTGCCAAAGCCACAGCAATGACCGGCCTGGATGTCCTGACTCATGCGATCGAAGCCTACGTCTCTGTCATGGCGAACGACTATACCGATGGCTTATGCCTCAAAGCGATACAGCTGGTATTCCAGTATCTTCCTAGAGCGGTCAAAGATGGAAAGAACGATCTTCTGGCCAGAGAAAAGATGCATAACGCTGCAACCATAGCAGGTATGGCTTTTGCGAACGCTTTCCTTGGTATGACGCACTCCCTGGCTCACAAGGTAGGAGCTCAGTTCCATACCGTACATGGCTATACCTGTGCCGTATTGCTCCCGCATGTGATCCGTTACAACGGACAGATCCCGAACAAGCTCTCTGTCTGGCCGAAATACAATCACTACTGTGCGGATGAGAAATATCAGGAAATCGCCAAGCTTTTAGGCTTAAAAGCCGAGACGCCAAAGCAGGGTGTCGAATCGCTGGCACAGGCCGTCATCGATCTGTGCAAGGAATGCGGACTGGATCCGAATCTGAAAGCCATGGGCATTGCAAAAGAAGAACTCCAGAAACATCTTGATGAGATCGCAGTCGCCGCATACGAAGACCAGTGCTCACCGGCCAATCCAAGAGTTCCGCTGGTTGAGGATATGAAAGAGATCCTTCTGAAAGCATACGAAGGAAACTAGATAAATCATTATCCTGTATTCCATACGAATAACTCTACAAAAAACCTCTGAATCACAAGATGAATCAGAGGTTTCTGTTTATATATTTACTTGGTACCGTAGATCCTGTCGCCTGCATCACCCAAACCAGGGACGATATAGCCGATGTCGTTGAGATGATCATCAAGAGCCGCCAGATACAGGTCCACATCAGGATGCGCTTCCGTAAAGGCTTTAACGCCTTCAGGAGCACCTACCAGACAGACCATGCGGATATTCTTGGCTCCCCTTTTCTTGATCATATCGACAGCAGCGATAGCGCTTCCGCCTGTCGCCAGCATCGGGTCCAGAACGAGCACGACGCCATCAGGCAGTTCTTTCGGAAATTTGGCAAAATATTCCACCGGCTCCAGGGTCTTTTCATCTCTGTACAAGCCGATGAATCCGACCTTAGCGGTAGGAATCAGATCCATGATGCCATCGACCAATCCCATGCCTGCACGCAGGATCGGAACCAGGATCACTTCCGTATCAAGTTCTTTCGTGCCACACGGTCCCATCGGTGTCGTGATATGCACATCTCTCAAAGGAAGATCCCGGCAGACTTCATAGGCCATCAGGGAAGCGATCTCATTGAGATTTTCTCTGAAATCCTTATGTCCTGTCTCTTCATTACGCATGATCGCCAGTTTGTGAGTGATCAGCGGGTGATCTAATACCGTTACCATAAAAAACATCCTCCTGTTTTCTGTTTCCTATTATACTTGAATCTCATGATAATGAAAGGAAAAAACGAATATTCATAAAAAGATCTTATCATCTGCATCAATTGTCAGATCATGAGATCTTCTTTCATTTATCGCTGATCGTAGGTAAAACTGATATCTTTCTTCAGGATCGTCAACAATTCTTCGAGATCCGTGATCGCTTCATTCGCGATCTGAGACAGTTCCTGGCTCCGTTCCGGATCAGAAAGATATGCCACCGTATATGCCCCATAATTCAGTCCGCATCTGATGTCCATAACAGAATCGCCCACCATGACACAATCCTTATTCCAGGAATTATTGTTTATGAGTTTGAAGATCCCTTCCGGATCCGGTTTCAGATTCTCCACATCGCGCAGACCGCAGATATCATCGATATACTGTTCCGCATCAAACATCTTAAGCAGTTCCCGTATCCCTTCATTGGTTCTGGTCGAAATGATTCCCACTTTATAGCCATTCACATGAAGGTATTTCAGCACTTCTTCCGCATGAGGCATCATGTGCGTCACTGCCTCTCGGACTTCAAGCTGACGTTTCCGATAGTCCGCATACAAAGTATCATAATCGATTCCCGGAAAATACTTCGGGAACAGATCCTTCAGCGCAGGACCGATCACTTCCTGTTTCACTTCCGGAGTGAATTTGGATAAATCGGAATATTTCTCGAACAAGGCTTTGTATGCTTCGTAGATGCTTTCGCGGGTATCCATCAGCGTCCCGTCAAAATCAAAGATAACGACCGGTTTTTCTTTCTTGAACCATCTGTCAAGAACACCGAGATATCCCAGTATGCCTACGACAATGAAAATCAGAGAAGTCACTTGGGCCATCTTGAGATTGCCGATATAGAGAGAATCCGTTCTTCTTGCTTCGATAAAGAAACGTCCTGTCCCATACCACATCAGATAGGCATATGCCAGATCACCGCGCTTGTTCTGATGCTTGCGCAGAATGAAACTGATCAGGATCCAGCCGACAAAACACAGGATCGATTCATAGAAGAATAAAGGTTCATAGTAATGCCCGTTGATATACATACCTTCTTTCAGAAAAGAAAGGATACCGTTGAAATAGCTTTCTGCAACTTCTCCTCCATGACATTCCTGATTGACAAAATTTCCCCAGCGGCCTACCGCCTGACCGATCAGGACATTCGGCAAGAGAATATCCATGAATTTCATGAAAGGATAATGCTTCCTGCGGATAAACCAGTATGCGAACAAAGCGCCGAATACCAGTCCTCCCTGGATTGCCAACCCTCCGTCCCAGATACGGATAATTTCAAACGGATGAGCCATATAATAGGAAAAGTTATAGAATACACAGAACCACAGCCTCGCACCCATGATGCCGACCCATAACGTATAGATGAACAGATCATCGAAATAAGGCATATCGATATATCTGCATTCTTTGGCAGAACGTTTCGATACGACATAGGCGATCGCAGCACCGATCAGGATCAGTACGGCGTACCAGCGCACATCCAGAGCCAATGAACCGATACGCAGAGCAATAAATGTCTGGGCATCAGGGAAGAAGCTAATCATCGTTCTGTTCTCCTTTACGGATAAGCGATTCGCGATATTCCTGCTTGAATTCTTCATTCGAATCATAGCCGAGTTTTTTCAGAAGATAATTGGAAACAGCCGCTTCGATGATGACAGACAGGGATTTGCCTTCAGTGATCGGAATGACCAGCATCGGCTTTTCCAGTCCCAAGACATCCTTGGTCCGGTTGATCGGATTGAGACGATCCTGTTCGACTGTTTCATCCTGTTTGACAAGATTGATCACAAAATCAAGGTTACAGCGGTTCAGGAAGGCGTTTGCGCCAAACATCCGGGTCACATCCACAATGCCAAGGCCTCGGATCTCCAGCATCCGCTTCAGCATCTTCGGTGCCTGGCAGATGATGCTGGTATGGACTCTGGTCACTTCGATACAGTCGTCTGCAACCAGCATGTGTCCCCTGTTGATCAGATCCAGCGCCAGTTCGGATTTACCTATGCCTGATTTTCCTGTGATCATCACACCTCTTCCGTAGATATTCATCATGACCCCGTGGATCGTATCGGTTACAGCCAGCTGTTCGGACAGATAGGAAACCAGATCGACCATCAGCTGATAGGTCTTTCCTTCATACCGGAAGACCGGGAAGTTCTTGTCGTTGGCCAGCCAGATCAGAGAATCCAGAGGTTCGAAACCATCCGAAATGATGATGCATGGCGTATAGGAGTCGGTAATGATCTCAAAACGCAGACGCTGGGTCTCCTGATCCAGTTTGGTCATGTATTCATACTCTTTTGTTCCTAAGACAACGACACGTTTCAGGTCGTTGGATTCCAGATAGCCGGACAGTTCCAAGCCGGGACGGTTGACATCCGGCGCGATGATCCAGCGATCCAGGGAACTGTCATCTCCGGATAGCTGTTCCAGATTGAAGTATTCCTTCAGCTGCCGCACATAGACACGTTTGTTCAGTTCTTCATTTGCCATTTCTATCACCTAACACTTTCTTCAGATATTCTCCGGTATAGGAATTCTCAGCGTTGCATATTTCTTCCGGCGTACCGCAGGCGATCAGTTCACCGCCCTTGTCACCGCCATCCGGTCCCAGATCGATGATGTAGTCCGCACACTTGATCACATCCAGATTGTGTTCGATCACCACCACCGTATCTCCGTTATCCACGATACGGTCGATGATCATGATCAGTTTATGGACGTCGTCCATATGCAGGCCTGTGGTCGGTTCATCCAACACGAACATCGTCTTTCCGGTTGGTTTCTTCTGCAGTTCGGAAGCAAGCTTGACCCGCTGCGCTTCTCCTCCGGACAAGGTCGTCGCGGACTGTCCCAGTTCGATATAGCCAAGTCCTACATCATATAAGACCTGCAGCTTGTCTTTGATCTTCCGGTGATTCTTGAAGAAGTCCAGCGCTTCTTTGACCGGCATCTTCAAAACATCGTAGATATTCTTGCCGCGGTAGCGTACTTCCAGCGTTTCCCTGTTATACCGTTTCCCCCGGCATTCCTCGCATTCCACATAGACATCCGGAATAAACAGCATCGAGATCCTTTTCACACCATCGCCCTGGCAGGCTTCGCAGCGTCCTCCCGGGACATTGAACGAATAGCGCGATTTTGAATAGCCTCTTTCTTTCGAATCGGGGGTGGAGGCATAAAGATCACGGATATCATCAAACACCCCTGTATAGGTCGCAGGATTGCTTCGAGGAGTGCGTCCGATCGGATCCTGGGTGATGTAGACGATCTTATCGATATTCTTCAGTCCTTCCACCTTTTCGACCTTGCCCGGTTTGATACGCACACGATCCAGAGATTTCATGACCGCCTTGGTCATGGTTTCAATAACCAAAGAAGATTTTCCTGAACCGGATACCCCGGTCACGCAGATGAACTTACCCAACGGGAAGGACACATCGATATTCTTCAGGTTATTCTCCTGACAGCCGATCAGTTTCAGAGACTTTCCGTTGCCTTTTCTTCTCTCAGAAGGGATCGGGATCTGCTTCCGGAACGAAAGATACTGACCGGTAATGGACTTCTCATCTTTGAGGATCTCTTCCGGTGTACCGGAAAAGACCACTTCGCCGCCATCCTTGCCCGCACCCGGACCGATATCCACGATATGATCTGCCGCCATCATCGTCTCCGCATCATGTTCGACAACAATGACCGTATTCCCCAGATCGCGCATTCTCTTTAACGTATCGATCAGCTTGGCGTTATCTTTCTGATGCAGACCGATGGATGGCTCATCCAGGACATAAAGGACTCCGGTCAGTGCCGAACCGATCTGGGTCGCCAGCCGTATCCTCTGCGCTTCTCCTCCGGATAAAGAACCTGCTGTCCGATTCAGCGTCAGATAATCCAGCCCGACATCATTGAGGAAACGGAAACGGCTTCCCAGTTCATTCAGTAACGTGGTTGCGATTTCGGCACGCATCGGATCAAGCTTCAGATCCTCCAGATATTCCTTTGCCTGAAGGATAGACATCTCCGTAAAATCAGCGATGTTCCTGTCCCCTACCCGTACCGCGAGCACTTTCTCATTCAGACGCTTGCCGTGACACTTCTTGCATTCCGATTCCACCATGAAGGAGCCATAGTATTCCTTGCCGAACTTGGACTGCGTTTCCGCAAACCTTCTCTCGATCAGCGTCTTTACTCCTTCGATGTAGCCGTACTTGTTGTAGGTGGTGCCGCCAGTAGAGGTCACGGTGTATTTGATCTCTTCATCGGAACCGTAGAGGATGAGATTCATCTCTCTTTCGGTAAATTCCTCCAATGGCTTATATTCAGAGATATGATAGTGTTCCAGCAATCTTGAAAAGTTCTGCCATTCGAGATTGTTGGTGCCATAGATATTCTTATAGTAGCGTATTCCGCCTTCTGCGATCGATTTGCTCCTGTCAGGGATCAGATAATCCAGATCCACCGACATGGTCACGCCCAGACCCTTGCACTCGTCACAGGCACCTAAAGGGCTGTTGAACGAAAACAGTCTGGGTTCCAGCGTTGGAACGGTAAACCCGCACTTCGGACAGGCGTGATGCGAAGAAAACAGGTCTTTCTTTCCGCCATGGGAAATGATACAGGTCCCGTCGGTCAGGCCTAAAGCGATCTCCAGAGAATCGCTCAGTCTCGTCTCGATGTTTGCTTTCTTGATGATACGGTCCACTACAACATCGATATTGTGGCGCTTGTTTTTATCCAGTTCAGGAACGCTCTCGATATCATAGAGCTCATCATCCACATATAAACGGATATAGCCGTCTTTCTTCAGCTTATCAAACAGATCCTTGAAGGTACCCTTCTTGTTTTTGACGACATCCGCCAGGATCTCCAGCCGTTCATTTTCCGGAAACGTCATGATGGTGCGTACCATGCCGGTAACGGTCATCGGTTCGATCGGTTCATTGTGATTCGGACAGTAGGCGATACCGCATCGCGCATACAATAATCTGAGATAGTCGTAGATCTCCGTGATCGTCGCGACCGTAGAACGGGGATTGTTTGAGGTGGTCTTCTGATCGATCGCAATTGCCGGCGAAAGACCTTCGATCAGGTCGACATCCGGCTTGTCTACGCCGCCCAGAAACTGTCTGGCATAGCTGGACAAAGACTCGACATAACGGCGCTGTCCTTCGGCATAGATCGTATCAAACGCCAAAGATGTCTTTCCAGAGCCTGAAAGACCGGTCATAACGATCATCTTGTTGCGGGGGAGATCCAGATCGATATTCTTGAGGTTGTTGACTCTGGCTCCTCTTATCATGATCTTGTCATTCATCTTTGTTTCTTCCTATCTTTTGTTTGACTTTCTTCAGCATATAGTTCAGTTTTGAAGCATTCTTGCCGCGATATCCTTTGATTCTCGACAAGGTTTCATGATAAACGCGGTCCATGGAGTTGATGGTCTTATCGATACGGTCGTTGATGAGACGTTTCCTGCCCTCATCGATACGATCGACGGCGTTATAGAATTTATTGTTCAGACCTTTGGATTCATCGAGATAGTTTGCGACCAGGACATCCATATGCTCATTGATGAAATTATCCATCGCTTCCACCCGGTTCTCGAAACCGCTGATGATCGAAACGGTCATCGTCAGATCGACAGTGAAGAGGATCGTCAATATGATAGACAGCACTTCGACAAACGTATCAGGCAACGCTTCAATGAAAGGCACGAGTCTCGGGTTGATCACATAGATGATGATCAGTCCGGCCAGACCGAAGCCAAGGGAAGCAGGCAGGCAGATACGGCCATTCAGGTTTAACGGCGCTTTGGAATAGTCCCACCAGTAGGCGTGAAAAAGCTTCTCCATAGTGTAATGCACGCTGTATTCCAGAACGGCAGAAGAACCTACCGCGATCAGAAAAACCTGAAGCGGCGTATAATCAGTCATGCAGTAACGGAAAAACAGTGTCCCGCCTAATGCCGCAAATCCGTAGATCGGAATGATCGGACCGTAAAGAAAACCCCGGTTATCCCATTTGCCGCCCCAGATCGTCATCGCAATGGATTCGTAGATATAGCCGATAAAGCTCAGAATAATGAAGTATATGATGCATCTGTCGATCATCGGTCCACCGTCTCTTTCAAGGCACACAGCTTATCCGCGATACAGACCAGTATTGCCTCGCGGTGCCTGGGAATGGATCGTAAGGTCAAAGGCCACATGTGCGACCGTATGACCTCCTGGGTGCGTTCATCGATCTGGAAGGATCTGACCGCATTTTCACAGGCTTCATTGGGGTGCGTGAAACCATGCATCTTGAAGATGTTCCAATGCAGCTCTTTGTCATGCCAGTCATAGAGATAGAAATCATGCAGGATCGCTCCGCCTAAAAGGATCTCAGGATCCGCATTCACATGGAAACGTTTATCCAGAGAATAGGCCATCTTCGCCACATCCAGACTATGCTGAAGAACGCTCACTTTTCCATGGGCTTTATAAGCATCCATCTGTTTCACTTCAGGATCATTCAGGTAACGCTCCAGGATCCGATCGAATTCCTGCTGATCTGCTTTTCTTAGTTTCACCATTTAATTATATAATAGATTCATGAATGATAATATCGTAAAACTGGAATATCAAAAGAAAGAGATCTATCTGGTCAAAACGGCACATGTTTCGCGCAATTCCGTGGAAGATGTCAAAGAATGCATCGAAGAGGTACAGCCGGATGCGATTTGTGTCGAACTGGATCAGGATCGCTACAATAAGCTGAAAGAGCCGGAAAAATGGCGCGATACGGATATTGTTAAAGTCATCAAAGAGAAGCAGGTCGGTTTTCTGCTGGTGAATGTGATCCTGTCTTCCTTTCAGAAAAGGATCGCCAAATCCATGGATTCGACATCAGGTGCGGAAATGAAAACAGCGATGGAGATCGCGGAAGAGAAACAGATCCCTCTGGTGATGGCAGACCGTTCCATCAAGACGACATTCTCGCGGATCTGGAATGAACTGTCATCCAACGAGAAGCTGAAACTGCTGACAGGGCTGATCGAATCCATCTTCGAGAGCGAGGACATCAGTGAAGAAGATATCACCAAACTGAAGGAAACGGACGCGCTGGAAGCTGCATTGCTGGAGGTAGGCAAAGCTTTCCCGAATGTCAAGCGGGTTCTGGTAGATGAACGGGACCAGTATCTCTGTCAGAAGATCAAGACAGCTCCCGGCAAGAAGATCGTTGCGGTCATCGGAGCGGCTCACGCGAAAGGAATCGAACGGAACCTCGAAAACGAGATCGATATCCAGGCATTGGACACAGTCAGAAAGAAAAAGGGTTTTGTCTCTTATCTTAAATACCTCATCCCTCTGTTTTTTCTTGGGATCATCCTGTGGACGATCTATCAGAACAGAGACCTCGGATTGAGCCAGATCAAGTCCTGGTTCCTGTGGCACGGCAGTCTTTCCGCATTGGGCGTACTGCTGGCTTTGGGTCATCCGTTGTCGATCATTACAGCATTCCTGCTGGCTCCGTTGACATCTTTAAATCCGTTATTGGCCTCAGGCTGGTTTGCTGGCATCGTGGAAGCGACCATCCGCAAGCCTAAAGTAAAAGACTTCGAAGACATCGCCGAAGATACTGCGACTCTGAAAGGATTCTGGAAAAACCGAGTCACCAGGACCTTGCTGGTAGTGATCTTCGCCAACCTGTTTTCCTCTCTGGGAACTCTGATCTCCGGGTTCGATATCGTTAGGAAGTTTATCGAAAGTTTCTGATCATCATATAATAAACGCTTTCTCTAATGCAAAGAGAAAGCGTTTTTCTTTAGTCATTCGCGACAGATGTCTTATTCGGAAAAACGGGGATCGATCGTTTTCACGATCTGTCCGTTTTCGAGATAGACTCTGCTGACACGATCTGTCAGACCTGTCAGCAGTTCATAGGTGATCGTATTCAATTCTTTAGCCCGTTCGACGATCGAGATATGTTCGCCAAACAGCTCCACCTTTGTTCCGGGAAGATGTTCATGCTCCGTGAGAACCATCAACTGATCCATGCAGACGCTTCCGACGATCGTTCCGTATTCTCCATCCACGTAGACCTGTTTCCCGGTATTGCTGCGATAGAAGCCGTCCGCATAACCGATCGGCACCGTCAGGATATAACCCTTGCCATCGCTGGTGTAATGCCGCCCATAAGAAACCGTATCCCCCTGCGATAGCTGCTTGGTCATGACCGCTTCGCTGTACAGACCGAGACAGGGCTTCAGCTCCGTCTCGTAGGAACTGTAACCCAAAAGACCGATTCCGATCCTCTCATAGTTGCAGATGTCATCATCGATCAAGATAGAACCGTCCGTAGCAGACATGTGGATATACCTGAAATCATGATCCAGAGACAAGACGCAGTCTCCGAAACGCCGGTACTGACGGATCGAATAGTCTTCATCGAAGTCGGCGCTGGAAAAATGCGACATGACACCTTCGACGATGCTGCCTTTTCCCAAAAGGATATCCAGTATCTCTTTCGCTTCTTCCGGTCGGATCCCCAGACGGTTCATACCGGTATTCAGTTTCAGATGGACTTTGACATCCTTGAGATCTGCTTCCTTCACGAATTCCGGACTGTATGTAACGATACTGAAATCATTTTTTCTGATCAGATCCAATGCATCTTCCGGCACATATCCCAGAATCAGGATCTGGCCCCTGATGTCATGCTTTCTAAGACACAAAGCTTCATCCAGACTCGAGACTGCAAAGAAATCGACTCCCTTTTCTTCCAGTATCTTCGCTTCCATGTAGTCGATGCTGCCATAGCCGTCCGCTTTGACCACACCCATCATTTTCTTATCGGATTTATGTAAAAAATAATCGATATTATATCTCAACTTATCAAGATCGATCTGCAGGTAGGTGTTTCTAAACATAGATATATTGTATCGCATAATCCTGTTTTTTACGAATCAGGATGATCCTGACGCTGATTGAAGCGTCTGCGACGGATGGTCGCTGTGATCATTTTTTCTTTCATGCCTTCGATATCTTCATCGCTGATCAGATGATGCATCTGTTCCAGCTGACAGATCAGCTGATCGATTTCTTTCATCAGATTGTCTTTGTTGTAGATGAAAAGTTCGGGCCAGAGATCTTCATTGATGTCGGCGATCCTGGTCAGATCACGGAAACTGTCGCCGGTATAGTCGACCAGTTTAGGATCGTCGGAAATGTTCATGAGTGAGACAGCGATCACATGACACAGCTGGGATACGAAACCGATGATGCGGTCGTGCTCCTCAGGATCGATCAGGGAAATCGTTCTGAACTTCAGAAGAGTGGCAATCTCTCTGGCTGTTTCGATCGCGTGTCCGGTATTGTTTTCGGTTGAAACGATGAGGAAATTGGCTTGTGTAAACTGGGAAGGATCTGCATAAGCGATGCCTTTGTATTCCCGTCCCGCCATCGGGTGGCAGGCAATGAATTCGACATCGGGGCGAAGCACTGCATTGATCTCGCTGATGACTTTCCGCTTGACGCCTGTCACATCGCTGAGAATGGCGCCTGACTTGAAATGTTGCTGATAGCGGCAGACCCAATCCACAAAAGCCTGCGGATAAAGCGCAGAAATCACGATATCGCAGTCTTCGATCAGGGATGGGTTATTCCCTCCTTCTTCGATCCATCGGCGCTCTTTGGCATACTGTATTGCCTCGGGATCGATATCGATCCCTATGACACACATTCCTGCTTTATGCAGTCCCTGCGCATAGCTGCCTCCCAGCATGCCTAATCCGATGATCGCTATTTTCGTTTCTTCAATGTTCATATCCAATTCCTCTGTGTTCTGCAATCATCATTATAAAACAAAGGAAAATAAAAACAGAACGCTTTTTAGACGTTCTGCTTTCATCGTGATGTTTTATTGCCTAGATACTGTTTGCGACTTCATAGGCATCCCAGATCGCTTTGAGAATCGTTCCAGCGCCTGTCGCATCACCGATCTCATACATGGGCAGATTCAGTTCTGCCCATTCTTCTTTGAGATTCGGAGTCGGCTTGAAACCTAGAGCGGAAATGATCGTATCAGCTTTCAACAGTTCTTTGGAACCATCCGTTTTCTCAACGATCGCGCCTTCTTCTGCAACTTCAGACAATCTGGTCGAAGTATATACTTTGACACCATAATGTTCAAACAGATCTACGATCATCTGCTTATTCGGATACGGAGCGCTTGCGCCACCCGCGGCCATGATATCATCCAAAGCTTCGACAATCATAACATCTTTGCCTTTCTTAGCCTCATCCAGTGCGATTTCGCAGCCTACCAGACCGCCGCCCGCCACGATGACCGTGGTTCCGATCTTCTCCGGGTGATCGATCGCATCCAGGGATGGCAGCGCTTTCTCGAGACCCGGAATCGGCGGATGGGCTTCGTTGGTACCCGTCGCCAAGATGATCACATCAGCTTCCTGTTTACGGATACAGTTGATGCAGGGTTCATGTTCAAGCTTGATATCAACACCGAGATCTTTCAGTTCGCGCTGATACCATTCATTGAGCTTTCTGATTTCATGTTTGAATTCATGTGCACCGGCTTCGACGATATGGCCGCCAAGATGATCGCTCTTTTCAAATAAAGTCACTCTGTAGCCTCTTAACGCAGCCGTACGGGCAGCTTCCATGCCTGCCACGCCGCCGCCTACAACGACCACTTTCTTATTACCTTCGCCTGCTTTCAGTCCCAGCACAAGTTCTCTGGCTGCCTGCGGATTCACTGCACAGGATACCGGTTCTCCGGTTTCAACGCATCTGCGGAAACAGCCCATGTTGCAGCCGATACAAGGACGGATCTTCTCGGTTTCTCCGTTGAATACCTTATTCGGATAGTCCGGATCAGCCAGGGATGGTCTTCCCAGACCGACCGCATCGATCTCATCCTTCTCTATTGCTTCCAAAGCCAGATCATAATCCTGCATCCTGCCTCCGGCAATGACCGGTATTTTCACGACCGCTTTTGCTTTGGCAGCCAGCGGAATCATGAACCCCTGCGGATTGTACATCGGCGGACATGCGTAATAGAAGGAATCATAGGTTCCTGTATCGACATCCAGGAAATCGTAGCCATAGCTTTCCAGAAGTTTTGATATTTCCACGCCTTCTTCCAGTGTACGGCCGACTTCCTCCTCTCCGGTCAATGTCGCTTTGTCATAATCTTTGATAAACGTCTTCAATCCGAGACGCATGCCGACCGGGAAGTCTCTTCCGCATTTCTCATGGATGCCTTCCACAATCTCTTTCGCACAACGCAGCCTGTTCTCCAGACTTCCGCCATATTCATCTTCACGGCGATTGTAGAATGCCATAGCCATCTGATCCAGGAGATAACCCCAGTGCATCGCATGAATCTCGACACCGTCATAACCGCATTCCTTGGCAACCATAGCACCTTCGACCACGTCATTGATCTTCAGTCTGATCTGTTCCTTGGTCAGTTCAGGAGAAACCTGTCCCGGTGTGCGCCAGACCGGATTCTCGGAAGGACCCGGAAGACCCGGATAGTTGCGTCCGAGTCCCATGGTCAACTGACAGAAAATCTTTGTGTCGTGCCTGTGGATCGTATCGGTCAGTACCTTGGCTCTTTCCTGCCAATGTTTATTTGTTATGACATTCGGACCTAGAGCAGAATACGGATCGACATGGTAATCAGTCCCTGCCGCACCTGGAATGATCAGACCAAAACCGCCCTTTGCTCTCAATTCGAAGTAGTTGATCAGATTGTCGGAAAATCCGCCTCCTTCATCATATGCCAAAGCTCCCATCGTCATCGGAATCACGGTAAAACGATTTGGAATCGTCACGTTACCGATCATGTAAGGCTGTTTCAAAGCAGCATATTTGTTCATATTATTTGTACTCCTTATCTGCTTTCATGGTATCGCAGAATCGTTTTTAAATCAAAAAATCATCCATACGGATGATTCGGTCCTATCATTGCTTTTTATCGTATTCTGTTTATTCCTCTTCTTCCGTTTCCTCTCGAAAGACCATTCCCAGTTCTTCCGGTTCATTTTCATCATCCGGATCTTCTTCGTATTCTTCTTCCTGGTAATCATCGATGTAGGTAGGAACTTTTGAAGTCTTCTCTGTCGGATTCTTCTGATTCGTCTTGATCAGGGCTCTTAATTCATTCAATGTTTCTTCATCCAGAATCAGCAGATCTTCCGCTTTCTTTAAAGGCACAGAAATCTCCTGCATCTTTGTAAAAGTGATCTTCAGATCATCACTTTCGATTCCGGTGATATGGCCAGACATCTTGCTGGCACGCGATATGATCGGTTTACCTATCAGACTCATATACGATCTCCTACTTGTAATGATAGAAAGATGAAGGAACAGAGTCAATAGGAGAAACATGTTTTTGCTTGCAAGCAGAAAAAAGTCATATAATAGATATAAATATTGATTAAGGAGTACATTATGGCAACAAAAAAAGAGAAAAAATACGTAGCTGCTTCTCCGGAAGTGGAAGAAGCTGTCACTAGGACCGGCAAAGTCAAAGAAGCAAAACCGGTCGGCAATCCGAAACCTTTGCGTATCGGCGCTTTCCTGCTTTGGATCCTGGCTTTGGCATTTGAAGTATGCGCTTTATTTGTTTTCTTAGGCAAGCTTGATCTCAAGTTCATGCCTCAGCTGTATCAGCTGATCGCTTTCCTGGTACTGGATCTGATCGCCGTCATCATTGGTGCACAGCTCTGGAAGAAAGCGAATCATATCGATCCTATTTCTGAAGAAAACAGTCTGAAATTCTGGTTATGGAACAACATGGGTCTGATCGCCTGTGCGGTCTGTTTCTTCCCCTTCATCATCCTGGTCCTGACCAATAAGGATGCGGACAAGAAGACCAAGACGATCGCGACAGTCGCAGCTGTGATCTGCCTGCTGATTGGCGGTCTGTTCTCTTATGACTGGAATCCGGTTTCCATCGAGCAGAAAGATGCAGCTATGGACGCATTAGGATCAACGACTGTTTACTGGTCGACATTCGGTAAAGTCTATCACACACATGATGACTGCCAGCACCTGAACCGCAGTGAGACGCTGACCTATGGTACCGTCGAACAGGCAATCGCAGCCAACAGAGTCCGTCTGTGCAAGACTTGCGCTGCCCGCGACAACATTACCGGTCTGGCAACCGACGACTAATCAGGAATCTTAATACAGTACTTAAAACCGCTTCTTCAGGAAGCGGTTTTCTTTCGTTTCAGTAATTCTTTTCAGTGATGATATTTTGATAGTTCTCGGGATCGGTATCACCTTCCGTATTGATGAACAGGAGAACGGAATCTTCATTCAATCTCATCATTTTCCTGATATCCTCAAGTTCTTTGTCTGCCATGATCGTTTGTGCCGCTCCCAGGGTTGCCGCACCAGATTCTCCGGAAACGATAACGGGATCATCAGCGAGAGGATAGGCATAGGTTCGCATGCCTGTTTCAGTGGCATGGTCTTTACAGGATACATAATACTCTGCCTGATCACGCAGGATCGGCCACGCTACGGAACAAGGCGTTCCGCAGTTCAGTCCCGCCATGATCGTTGATTCATTGCTTTCGACAGAATGAGCCTTGCCATCGTCTGCCTTGATCGATGCATAGAAACAGCCGGCTGCCTCAGGTTCCACAATGACTGTTTCCGGTTTATTCTTCCCATAATAGTCAGCCATATATGCGACAACTGCAGCCGCCATGGAACCGACTCCCGCCTGCAGGAACAGATGTGTTGGAATCGTCTTCAGTTCATCCGTAATCTCCTGAACCATGGTCAGATATCCCTGCATGATCCAGGTCGGGATTGTTTCATATCCTTCCCAGGAAGTATCCTGAATGAGGATCCAGCTGTTTTTCTCACTGACCGCTTTTGCATATCTTACCGTATCATCATAATTCATTTCAGTAATGATGACTTCTGCAGGACCGGCATTCCTTATCGCTTCTGCCCTGGCTTCCACTGTACCCGCAGGCATGAAAATATGTGCCCAGCAATCAAATAGACCCGCTGCCCAGGAAACACCTTTGCCATGATTTCCATCCGTACAGGTGATGAAATCAAGAGGCTGTTTCATTCTTTTGACTCTTTTCTTGATATCATCTATCGATGCAGTCTCAGGATCAAGCAGGAACCGTTCACACAGGATCCTGAACATCGCATAGCTGCCGCCAAGGCCTTTAAAAGCCTTCAGACCGAAACGTTTTGCTTCATCCTTCACAAAGATATCCTTTACGCCCCAGGATGCAGCTAAGGCAGACAGACTCAGCAATGGTGTTGCAGCATAGTTGCGAATCTGTTTATGAAAAGCGCATACTTGTTTCGCTGCCTGTGAATTGAAATGGTCCGATGCCATCGGATCTCGCATGATCCGGTTTTCCAAAACCGACAGTTCTTGTGATTTCCACTCTCTCATCTTTCACTAAAAGAAAAGCCATAAGATATGGCTTATTCTTCCCCCTTAAACAAACGATTCAGAACGATCACCGACAAAGCGATGATTCCTAACTCACAGAACAGACCCAGTTCCCCTTTCAGCAGATAAGGAAGATTAAGAATAAAGTTTTCCGGACTGAATGTCATCTTAAAAACCTCCGTACATGAAGAAACTCATCATCAGACCTCCGGCAATGACCGAAGCGATCTGTCCCGATACATTGACACCCATGGAATGCATCAGCAGGAAATTCTGGTTGTCTTCTTCCAGACCCATCTTATGAATGATCCTTCCGGACATCGGGAAAGCCGAGATGCCGGCTGCGCCGATCATCGGATTCACTTTCTTCTTCAGGAACAGATTCAGGAATTTTGCGAACAGAACGCCGCCTGCCGTATCAAAGATGAACGCAAACAGGCCCAGACCAAGGATCATCAGCGTATCCATCTGCAGGAACTGTTCCGCCTGCATCTGTGAGGCAATCGTTATACCAAGGATCAAGGTGATAACATTCGCCAATGCGCTTTGGGCGGCATCAGACAAAGAATTCAGCACGCCGCACTCTTTCAGAAGATTGCCAAACATCAGGAAACCGACCAGAGATACGGATGCCGGAGAGATCAGACCTGCGATGATCGTAATTATGATGGGGAAAATGATCCTCGTCAGCCGGGAAACGGTCTTCGGTTCATAATCCATGCGGATCATCCGTTCTTTTTTTGTTGTAAGCAGGCGGATCACCGGAGGCTGAATGATCGGCACGAGAGCCATATAGGAATAAGCCGCTACCATGATCGGCCCCAGATAGCTGGAATGAAGGACCTGGGCGACAACGATGGCGGTAGGTCCATCCGCTGCACCGATCGTAGCGATCGAAGCGGCATCATTGATCGGGAAAAACATGGATGCGATACAGAACGTAAAGAAAATGCCGAATTGTGCCGCTGCTCCGAAAATCATCAGAGTCGGATTTGTGAGCAATGGTCCGAAATCGCACATCGCTCCGATACCAATAAACAGCAGCAATGGAAACAGCTCATTGGCGATTCCCGCTGTATACAGAGATGTCAAAGGCCCTTCCTGCAGGATCCCGTTGACATACTGATTCACTGCTCCGGAAAACGGCATATTCACCAGAATCGCACCGAATCCGATCGGCAGCAGCAAAGACGGTTCCATCTCCTTGGCGATCGCCAGATAGATCAGGATACCTCCGATCACCCACATCGTTACCTGCTGCCAGGTCAGAAGCAGCAGATTTTCATAGAGAAAACTCATATCATACCTCCTTCGAATGGAAACTGATCTCACCGGATCTTAAGCAGATCTTCTCATTGTGACACACGACTTGCAACGAATAATCCGGACAGATCCCTGCAACGATGACTTCTTCCTGCCTGCCATCGATTTCAGCTGTGACGGTCTTACCTTTCAGCAGATCATAGCTGCTGATCCGCGGGTAGAAATCTTCCTTTCTTCTGATCCGTTCAAAACAAGCGATCAGCTCCTCAAATAGTTCTTTTTTCAGTTTCTGAATGCTGATATCCTTTTTTAACAGTCCTTTCATCGACACCGGTTCTGTCAGATATGCTTCAGGAAAAACGGTCTGATTGACATTGATCCCGATCCCGATGATCAGACAATCGATCTGCGCAGAAGACACGCTCTCCAGCAGGATGCCGCAGATCTTTTTCTGTCCGACATAGACATCGTTAGGCCATTTGATGCCAAGGTCCCGAATTCCATAGCCTTCCAGAACCTTCAGGATCGCATAAGCAGATACGATCGAAAGGTTTTCAAAATGATCGATCAGATCCTTATCTTTTATCAGCACCGAAAACAGCAGATTCTTGCCGCTCTCGCTGTACCAGATGCGTTTCTGACGTCCTCTGCCAGAGCTTTGTTCATCCGCGCTGACAAAACAGAAATCATCCAGTCTGTCATAATTCCGTTTCAGATACGCATTGGTCGAATCGATCGTCTTAAAATAAATCTCTTTAATCATTCCAGAACGATCAGTACATCCTTGTTGCGGACAGCGGAACCGTTACTGACAGCGATTTCCCTGACTTTGCCGTCATAAGCCGACTGGATCTCGTTTTCCAGTTTCATCGCTTCAATAACTGCCACAGTCTGCCCTTTACGGACGGATTCCCCAACCTTGACCTTGATCTCAATGACCTTCCCGGCAATCGGAGCCAGGATCTGATTGTTTCCCTCGCTGACCGTTTCCGGTGCTTTCGCTGTTTCCGTCCTGGAGATTTCTTCCGTCGTTTCATCTACAGCTTCGACTTCGACTTCATATACTTTTCCATTGACTTTGACTTTATAAATCTTCATCTCATTCAACCCCTCTTACACTTACGATCCTGATATTCTTCTTTGTCTCCTCACGATAATCGATCGCCGCCACCAGACTGGCAACCAAGGCATTTTCATCGTCTGGATCGAGTTCTTTTCTATATCGTTCCGGCGTATCTGTATTGTCTTTATTTATCTTTGCTCTTTTGCTGAATCTGGTGATCATGATCAGCAGCATAAGATACACAAAGATCGCAATGATTCCTGTCCCTTTTTCCATTTCTCCTCCCTAGATGAACATCTCGAATTCATCTGTTTCCGTTTCTTCTTTCTGATATTTCTTCTTCAGAAACTCGACTGCCACCTTCTCAAACAAAGCCAGCGACAGAATATCCTCATCCGTTCTTGCGATATCATGATAGGTCTTCTTCAGACGCGGGTATTCCGGCTTCAGCAGATCGGCAGGACGGCAGCGGATCACTTCGTCGTTGCCTATGATCTTCTCTCTGACAGCCTTATTGATCCTGGCAGGAGCTTTCCCATAGCGCCCATGCAGATAATCCTTGACTTCTTTGGTACATACCTTGTATCGTTCACCGTTCAGGACATTCAGAACCGCCTGGGTTCCAACCATCTGTGACATTGGCGTCACCAGAGGAGGATAGCCAAGATCCTTACGGACGGCTGGAATCTCTTTGAGCACTTCTTCATAACGGTCCATCGCATCCTGTTCATGAAGCTGGTGTATCATGTTCGACAGCATTCCTCCGGGAACCTGATAGGTCAGGATATTGGAGTTGACTTCAAAAGGCTTTGGATTCAGAATGCCGTTTCCAATGAAACGGTCCACGATCCTGGTCATGAGCTGTTCTGCTTCCTGCAGGACTTCCAGGTCGATCTTGGGATCGAATTCCGTGCCTTTCAGAGCGTTGACCAGAGCCTGGGTCGAAGGCTGTGCCGTACCGTTGGATAAAGGCGACAACGAGGTATCCACGATATCAACACCTGCCTGGATCGCATCCATATACGCCATCGAAGCCACACCGGCCGTGCAATGGGAATGCAGCTCCAAAGGGATGCTGACTTCATGCTTCAGGGCAGTCACAAGTTCGACCGCGTCCTTAGGAAGCAAAACACCCGCCATGTCTTTGATACACAAGGAATCAGCTCCCATTTTTTCAATCTTCTTTCCAAGATCGACATAATAATCGATCGTATGGACCGGAGATGTCGTATATGACAGGGCGATCTGGCATTCGCCATGGTATTTCTTGGTCGAAGCGACCGCCTGCTTCAGATTGCGCAGATCATTCAAAGCGTCAAAAACACGGATGATATCGATACCGTTTTCGATCGCTTTCTTGCAGAACAGATCGACGATATCATCGGAATAATGACGGTAGCCCAGAAGATTCTGCCCTCTGCACAGCATCTGCAGTTTCGTCTTTTTGCAGACCTGTCTTACCAGTCTCAGCCTTTCCCACGGATCTTCATTCAAAAAACGCAGGCAGGCATCAAAAGTGGCGCCTCCCCACATTTCGATCGCATGATAACCTGCCTCATCATAGAAGCGGCAAAGTTCAACGATCTCCTCTGTCGTCATCCGGGTCGCCAAAAGCGATTGATGACCGTCTCTTACTGATGTTTCGACTATTTTCAGCATATTGTTTCTCCGTGTCTATGGCCTGTTTTCGCAGACCCTATCAAGTCTTATTGTATTATACGTCTTGTTTCACATACCATACCTGTGTGACAAAAAAACATACATTTTACTAAGAAAAAGTCGGATCAATGAAAAAAATCCTCTTTATTTTCATAAAGAGGATGGTTTATGGCTGATTTCAGTTTATCGTTACCGATTCATCAGACGGATACAGAATTCTTCAAACGCTTTTTCATCGTCCCATGAAGCAAAACGATATTCCTGCAGATCGCCATGGTCATTCTTCCAGTACAGATAAAACCATGGCCCTGCATCGCCATCGACGACATCATCGCTTCTTTTCTGAACGGTCCCACCGGAAAGACATTCAAAGAAAGCGTTCCATTCTTCCTCTGTGAGCTCTTTAGTGCCGCAGACAGTGATATCATCCTCTTCCAGCGGCCAATGTTCGCCTTCTCTTTTCTCGTGATAGAAATAATGTACACCATCTTCAACATAGAAACGGTAGCGCTGATAATCAGGCGGGAATGTTGAAGTTGCATAAGTGTAATAGAATTCTGTGATATCTTCCTGCTTGATATCCTTGCCGACGGTCTTCTTTCCTGACATAAGATCTGTAAAACTCATACGATCACCTCCAAACATGATGACAGAAACCGATAATAAAACCACAAGAATGCATCCCGCCAATAGGATGGATCGTTGATTCTTCTTGTTCCGATCGTTCTTTTGTTTCATTTCTGTTCCTTATCTGTTACCTTCAGCAGGATGCTGCCGAAGGTATTGTCTGAATTCCGGAGTATCGCTCCAGTAGTTCACACCCCAGTTTTCAAAATTCCATTCTTCCATATAATCGTTGCATTCATAGTCCACATACCAAAGCATGCTGTCATGAATGATGAAATTTGTCGGGAAAAAATCGATATTCAGACCGGCATTCTTTGCCTGTTTCGCCATTTCCCTGACTTGCGGCAGGTAAGATCCTGTATTTTTTCCATCCCGTACACAGGCAAAGACCGTCTCTCCGGGAATGTATTCTTTGATGATGATCTCCTGTTTCAGGTCAATTTCCAGCATCTTCGGAATCCTGATGCCGGCATGAAGCAGCCTTTCATAATCACGGAATTCCGCTTCGATCTTGTTACCGAATTGATAATAATCGCAAGGCTCATGATGGATCTGTTTCAGTACGACCTGATTTCCATCGCATTCCGCTAGAAACGAATATCCGCCTTTTCCATGGCCAAGCATCTTTATCAGACGGTAATCCTTGCCACAGACATCAACTGTTTCATTGATTTGAAAAGGACACATAAATCAGATACGGTTCTTCAGAATATCCGTCGCTGTCTCCAGCATGCGGATGGCTTCCTCTCTTAATTCTGTGATCGCATCATAGACAAGATCTTCCGACAATACGCCTGCAGGCATGCCTTCAGGCAGTTCCCGGTCCCGGTCTTCATACCACTCTTCGCTTCCGTAGTAAGTAAACAGAGCCGATATCTCATCCTTCGACGCATCGATCCTATCCAAAGCATACGCGATACTCGCAATGGTCTCGTTTGTCTCGTTTAAGCGCTGTTCCATCGCGTTGATTCTCTCGATCGTTTTTTCCATATCTTCCTCCTAAAAAGGGCATAATGCCCTTCTATGCTTTATCATTTCCCTTCAGTTGCGCCTCATGCTTGTCAGCCAAAGAATTGTATTTCTTGGCCTCGGCATTGATGCCTTTGTTCGCATACATCTTGGCTACCAGCCTCTCCTTTGCCGGAAGTTCGATTTTCGTACACTTCTTGAGATCCTTCAATGCTTCCTCAAGATACATATGAGATCCCCTGACATAGGCATCATAGGTCATCTCGATATCCCGCTTGTTGCGGTAGACATCAAATTCAGAAAGTTTATTGTAATATCGTGTCGCATCTTCTTTTCTGTGACGATCGATATAGTAGTAGAAGATCTGCGGATAGACTTTTTTCTTCTGGGAATCCTTCAGCTCCATCTCTTCAAACTTCCCGATCTGTTTTTCGATCAGTGCATCATCACGCTGCAGTTCCGCGACATTGAAACGGATCAGTTCCATATCGAACCTGCTTAAGGTCTTGGCCGCGAATGTTTTTGAAATCGCTTCGAATTTGGCTTCATTCCGTTCAAAAGCCGCACGGATCAGCTTGTTCGATACATTCCGGCGGATGATGAAATACAGGATCTCCAGAACCAGCACAAGATCCGCTACGATCATAAAGAACACTACTACGTAATCAATATTCATATCAGACTCCCATGAATGTCAAAACAAGAAAAACCAGCGATGCAACGATCACCGCTGCACCAATGATACGAACGGCAGCTGTCGCTTTCTTGATCGGATAACGCGTAAAGGTAATGAAACTGGAAAAAATGTAAGGATAGATGATCAGAGCCAGACCCATGATGATCATACCCAGATACATCGGCACAAGCTTGTATTTCCCTGAGAAAAAGAAAGTCGACAGGATAAAACCGATGCTTCCGCAGAAGATCATGATATAGGAACGGTTCTTGTATTGCATATCCCTGTTTAGATAGTCTCTGACCAGTTTCTTGCATTCGTTGGAACACACATCGAACGTGCCATTCGATACGTTGATGGTCGTCCCTCCTTCGCTGTATTCTTTACCGCAATAGACACATTTCATTCTATTTCTTCCTGTAATCTCCAAAACCGCTTCTGACGACAGCCATTTCTTCATCTGTCAGTAAGATCGGTTCTTTGCCTGCAACCTTGCAGTTGTAGTATAACTGGCAGCAGAACTCGATCTGTTCCGCGACATCCATCGCATAAGCCAGAGTTTTGCCTGTCGAAAGCAGACCGTGGTTGCCCAGGATGCAGGCACGGTTGTCGCCCATCGCATCGTATGCGGCTTCTGCAAGATCATAGGTACCGAACTGTACATACGGGATGTAAGGGACTTCGCTTCCGGAATAAGCGACCAGATAATGCAGCTGCGGAACTTTCCAGCCCAGGCAGGACAAGGTCGTCGCATAGACGGAATGCGTATGCACGACAGCATTGATGTTTTCTTTTCTCTGATAGAAGATCCTGTGCATATCCACTTCGCTAGAAGGCTTGCGGTCGCCTTCGACGATCGTTCCATCCGGTCTTAAAATGACACAGTCCTCCGGGGAAGTCTTATAGTAATCGAAACCTGATGGCGTGATCGCGAACAGATCCAGTTCACGGTTATATACGGAAATATTGCCGAATGTGCCTACCGTCAGATGACGATCGACCATGATCTTGCCATACTTGACGATCTCTTCTCTTTCTTCTCTCAGTAACATGTTTACTCTCCTTTGTGCAGCATTTTATAGTTGACGATACGGTCAGTGATATCTTTTTCAATGATCTCATCGACATCTCTAGTCACAATATACGGCGATAAGGCGATGGAATCAAGCGTTGTGCCTGCCAGATGCGAGGTGACAAGCACGTTTTCCATCTGCAAAAGAGGATCATCTTCATCCAGAGGTTCTTTATCGAAGACATCCAGCGCTGCTCCGGCAATCAGGCCCTGTTTCAAAGCTTCTCGCAAAGCATCGTAATCCAGAATGCCTCCTCTAGCAGAATTGATGAAATATGCATCTTTTCTCATCTTCCGGAAGTGTTCCATCCTGAACCACTTCTCCGTTTCCGGAACCAGACGCAGATGCAGCGAAACGATGTCTGCCGTCTTCAGGAGATAATCCAGATCATCGGTATACTCCAGTTCTCCCAATCCCTTCTTCGCTAAAGAATCCGCTGTAACGAAAGAATCATATACGATCGTATGAACCCCCAATCCCAGCAGTTTCTTCGCCAGGACACAGCCGATATTTCCCATACCGATCAATCCGACGATCGAATTGCTTAACGTCTTCTGATAAGCGGAATTGTAGTATTCCCTTTTCCATTTTCCTTCATGCAGGAAGTTATGAGATATCGTAATATCTCTGGTCATATCTATCATCAGTCCGATCACGAATTCTCCGACCGCATCGGCATTACGGATGCAGTTCACGACCGGAATGTTTTTGGAAGTAGCAGCCTCGACATTGATATGCTCGACACCGCCACGATTTGTCATAATCAATTTCAGATGTTCTGCCTTATCGATCAGTTTCGAAGATACAGGGCAGAAATGTACCATCAGTACATCCGTATCTCTGATCAGTTCATATGCTTCTTCAGGAATCTCGATATTTTCCGGACCGTTTCTTTCAATATTCAGCTGAAGTTCAGGAAAATCTTCTTTATCCTCCGGTCCGAAGAATAAAGTCCTGATCTCTCCGCAGTTGATCTTGCTTCTAAGAATCGCCTGTTTCATGACTTCGATGTCGACATTGGCATCGGTAATCAGCAGGATCTTCTGAGGTTCTTTTGTCAATTCATTCAACATATCTTTGACCTTTCTTAAACGAAAGGGCTATCGCTATTTTCATAGCAATAGCCCTTATATCACTCTTGTGTTTACCCTTAGAATGAAATGCTATGCCTGGTAGGCAGCAGCGTTGTTCTCGAGATAGTCGTAGACCTTCTGCTTGTTCTTTCTGAACCAGATGTAGAGAACGACATATACAGCGATCAAAGCTGCGATCAGAATAATATTCTGAGAATAGAAAATGAAGAAGAACGCGCACAGTAACGGGTGGCAGATGATACCGAATGAGCATACATAGACACCTGGCTGCGGCAGATTGAATCCTGCACCTACTGCGACTTCAGTGAAGGTCGGGCACAGCTGTGAGCAAACAATCAGACCTAATGAGAACCAGATAGCACCCATTACGAGAGATTTTGCAATGTTACCGTTAGATACGCATACGAATACTTCAACCATGTATGGCAGAGCACAGAGGTCAGCCATCGGAAGGATGATGTTGCCAGGCAGAATGAATGAGAGAACCAGCATGATCGGAATTAAGATAACGCCGGTAACCAGAGTATTCGTTTCACCATAGCCGCAGGCATCGTTGACGGACAGGAACCACTGACGGTTCTTAGCAGCAGCAGCTGCCTTTGACTTGTATGCATCTGACATGGAAGTGAAGGCGGAAGCGAAGATTGCAGCGACCTTCGGGAAGACAGCCATGATAGCAGCAGTGTTGATAGCTGCGCCTAATGCTGTACCCCAAGCGCCTAATGCATTCTCGCCGAACAGGAATGGCCATTCGCCGATCAGACCGATGATCAAGCCAACGATCAGACCGATCATCATCGGTTCACCAAGGATACCGAGTTTCTTCTGCAGAGCAGCAGCATTCAGTTTGATCTTGTTGAAGCCGAGTTTGGTCAGGATCCAGTCCATAAGAACTGCAAACGGGAAGGACTCGAGGTGGTGAGGAGCTGTCATACAGCAGCCGTCATACTCGTAGTATGTGCCCCAACGAAGAGCGCACATTTCAGAGAACAGCAGGATGTATAATAACTGAACGACCATCAGAGCCATAGCCAGCAGCATGTTGCCAGTCTTTGCATATAACATGGAACCCCAGACCATGAAGGAATAGTTGTTCCAGAGGTCAGAAGCCATGAAGACATCCGTATAACCGACAAAGAACAGAATCAGCTGTAAAGCGATTGCAACACCGATGAACAGGACGCCTACGGTTGTGGAGTAAGCGATGATCGAGGTTGACTGCCAGCCTGTATCCAATGCAGGAAGGTTGACACCGGAGTTATCGACCATGGACTGAACGACCGGAGCGATAATGCCGGAGTAAGAGTTAATGACAAGGTTAAAGCCTGTTAAGCCAACACCGCAGAGCAATGCGGAGTTGAAAGCCTTCTTGGTGTCGACACCCATGACCTTTCCGAGAACGAAAAGGATGACAGGGATAATGATACCGGAACCGAAAGCTCCAAAAATGTTAGATAATGTGTTTAAAAAAGCCTCCAAAATAATTTCCCCCTCTTGATTTCTAATGGTTAATCTTCTTTAAAATGCTTTTTTTGGTAAACGACAAGAACAATAGCTAGTTATTTGTATTTCTCTTCGAGGACTTCGCAGATCGCATTCATGACCTTTTCCTCGCCCATACCAGTAACCATGCCCATTCCTTTTACCTTAGGAATGCCTACATCTTCGGTAACCGGAGATGCACAAACGATGACGTCGACGTCTTTACCGGTAATGACAGAGTTCAGGCTGACAGGACTTGCTTCGAGCATCGTCGCATCCCAGCCTCTTTCTCTGAGCTGTTCCTTGATCTTCAATGCGATCATGGAAGAGGTAACAACGCCAGATCCACATACAGTTACAACTGTGCATGTTTTCATAAGATTTCCTCCTTTTTTATTAACACCTTATATTATAAGGCACTAACCGATATATTGCATAGCAGCAGCATAGATTTCATCTTCTGTTTCTGCTTTTTTGAATGCTTCCATCGCATCTTTGTTCTGGAACGCACCCAATACTCTCATAATGGTACCGATCTGATCTTCCGGATTGGTGATCGCCATCATAAACAGCATTTCCGCCTGGACCTTGCGCCCCGGCTCGCCCATGTGCTCGAATTCCACCGGATGCGCCAGCTTGGCGACCGTCACGCCCGGCTTGTTGACATGGATGATATCCGTATGCGGCATCGCGATGCTGATACCTTCCAGTTCCAGGCCGGTC
>JAFRVK010000039.1 GCA_017441765.1 Erysipelotrichaceae bacterium | reverse complement strand
CCCAGGCATTGCCCAGATAAGGATCGACTGCCTTGAGATCAGCCAGGATACGGTCGATATCGTAATCAGCTTCACTGGTATATGGCGTAACATATCCGTCTGCATTTCTGTACTGCGTGTAGTAGAGCAGCAGCTGCTTCAGGAGAACCTTGGCCTCGCTATCAACTGTCTTGGTAGTAGTGTAGGTCTTGCCTTCAAACTCGACTGTTGCCGTGTATGTAACTGTCATAATGGAATCTACCGCTTCAACGACAGCTTCCACAACTTCCTGATGACCTTCCAGCGTGCAGGTGAACGTTGCTGTTGCGGAACTGTTATCATTCGCCCATGTCCAGACAGGTTCACCGTAAGTATGAACGGTGTGTTCAGCTGTCGCAGGACCTAAGATGATCGTTTCAGTAAGCGTCTGTTCATCATCATCGTTGATATCGGTCGTAGTCAGGGTGACTGTTCCAGTACTACCGTTTGCAAATATCAGGTTCAGGATCGGTTCATTCAGTTCAAAGCCTTCCAGATCAACGAAACCGAATACATAATGTCCTGTTTCTTTGTCGTTCCAAGCCTTGTGTTCAGCCGTTGATGACCAGCTCATCAGTTCTGCCGTTTCCGGTACATCGACGATGATCATACCATTCTTGCTGAGCTGATCAGCCACAATCTGCACGATAGTCATCGTTGACGCTGATTCAACATCTGCATCTGAGTCATCATCCTTCTTGACACTATTCAATCCGCCTTCAGGAGCCGGAGTGAAGTCTTCCATCTCAACATTTTCTTCAACAAACGTGACAGCAGTGAGATAAGACGGAGCCGGCCTTAAGGAATCGCCATCGTCACCGCTGTTGTTTGGCTGAGCCACGATCAATGCAGCCGGCCATACATCCTGACCAAAGTCACCTGCGCGGTAAGCGACATAAGCACCATCTTCATAAGTGAGCTGATAAACCTCGTTGGTCGAGCCGTTGAAGTGTGACAGATAAAGATCACCATCACCGCCAAGTACCATCGAGTTACCGGTCGTGACATCCATGACCGGGAAGTCAACAGCAACCACATTACGGGTCACCACGCCATAGCTTATACTGCTTCCGTTATAGACGATTGACCACAGCGAGCCGGTGTTGTCCAAAGCAGCAAAGACATCATAGTTATCGGCATTGATACCTGCCCATGCCAGAGCGACCAGCTTGTTGGCGCCTGTCTGTCTGCGTAAATTGCTGCTTAAGTTCATACCTCTGCTAAAGGTATTCAGCAGCGGATCATCGCTGTAGAGGAAGTAGCCGCCATAGACAGCCCAGACTTCATGTGCCTCATTTGTCTCGTTGTACATGAATGCGAAGTCCATGTCTTCCATCGGAGCACCGAATGCTGTTGCCGCATCAGACTGACCGGCAACTTCCAGTGTGTCTGCATCAACCTTGTAGATATAGCCTTCAAAGTCCTGCTGATAGAAGTACTTGCCATCATCTGAGTTCCAGTCATAAACCATCGCTGTAAGATCGTGATCCAATGGAGCGAGCGCTGTATAGGCCGCATCATTATCCAGATCCCAGCCATAGAATACAGGCTTGCCATCGGCACCCTGTACACCACCGAAGACCGTGGTTTCGATTGTTTTGACATTCACGGTCGCTGCCGCAGAGATCTCAGGATTATCCACCGAGATCGCTCTGATCTGGGTCGAGCCTTTGCCTACAGCAGTAACGATACCGTTGCTGTCAACTGTAGCGATTGCTTCATCATCGCTGACCCACGCGACATCTTCGTTTGCACCCCAAGGCTCTGCCGTAACAGTGAATTTGCCCGTAGCGCCTTTGACGATCAACGCCTCCTCCGGAGAAATCTTCAGACCTGTCAGGCCTTCATCAAGTTCTTCCGTATTCAGATTCAGTTTGTAGGAGGTCAGGTTGTTCGCATAGTCATAGACTTCAACAAGGAAGTGTGCCGGAATCTCTTCGAAATCAGACAGATCGAATTCATAGGCATGCTGTTCACCCTTGCGGATGTTGGCGATACTGCCATAGTAATTGATCATTGTGCCATCTTCTTGATATAGGACGACAGCTGCGATGTACTGATTATCATGCGCCAGAACGGTCAACGTGTTGTCCTCAACAGAGACATCGACAATGTACGGAGTTGTGTTATCCACAACGAACGGCATCGTCAATGCAGCGCCATCACCCAGATCATCCCAGCGAATCGTTCCATCTTCATTCACATAGTATTCCGGAGCCAGCTCGTATTTCAGCTTAAGCGCTGAACCGTCCTTCATACCTGTCGGAGTATAGCCTAATGAAGCTGAAGCAGAGGTATTTCTCCACTGAGACTGGTTACGGTAATAGTAAGCACCTAAAGAAGCTCCACCAAGCTGTGTATAGATCGCAGTCGTACCCTTATTGACCGTAAATCTGCTGCCAGCCGCATTTCTGATCTGGACATATTCGACATCCGAGATCACGGATTCGCTGTTCATCGCATTACGTTCAGGCATGTATTCATCATCCCAAACCAGCGGGTTACCGCCGAAGTAGTACTTATCGGAATCGCCCGGATACTGAATCAGGAATGCATTGAGTACGGTGCCCAGATAAGGATTACGCGTCTCATAATCATAATAGTAATCGATGTAGTTCATCTTGTCGTACATCGATGCATCGGTCCAGTTGCCATAGAAACCTAACAGCGGAATCGAATGAGTGACACCTAAAGCGCCATCTTCCGTTTCGCCTTCCTGAGCGTAGATGTAAGCCTCGATATAGTTGCCATTCACATAAGAACCGAAGGCACTATCCAGACCGCTGACCGTCAGAGTGACAGTCTTATCCGCGCCTGCTTCAACGACAACACCCGCATTCGAAAGCGTTTCAAATGCCAGACGTGCGTCATAAGTATCGACATCGCCATCTTCATCGATATCGGCTTTATCTTCATGATAGATTTCTTCATGCAGACCGACGATCCATTCCAGCAGATACTGGGCATCGACACCATTGGCAACACCGTCCCCATTGAAGTCATAATCAGATGCGTCTGCCGGTTCAAAGTCTTCACCATTGATGTTCCAGGCCAGACCTAATGTATCGATATGATCGACCAACAGCGTACGTATGCCGCCTTCGACCTTCTGTGTAAAGAAATCAGCGCTCAGATAGTACTCGACATCTTCTTCTGAGAAGTTATGTAAAGTGAATGTAGTACTGAAAGAATCATCCTGTACTTCACCTAATTCGATCTTGACCTTGCCGTCTTCAATCGATTTTGCAGCAGATAACGGAGCTGCTTCGGCAACGCTGTCGATCGTGATATAAGATTTCGCATTGATTGCAGCATTGATATCCGCAAGACCGGAACCTTGTTTCATGACAGGGTATAAACCCTTTGTTTCATGTTCAACCGGTTTCGATGTTGACATCAGCATGCTCAGCGCAAGCTGTCTCAACGTCTTGCCAGTCTTTTCTTCCAGTCCGTTTTCTCTCGCATACTGGTTGAATACAGCGATCAGACCGGCCGTCTGCGGAGAAGCCATGGATGTACCTGACATGCCTTCATAGCCTTTGCCACCGGCAACTGCACCGTTAACAGACCAGATATTTCCGCCTGGAGTCGTGATTTCAGGTTTCAGAGACAGATCACTCGGAACGCCCCAGCTTGAGAAATCGCTCATTACATAGTATTCAACTTCACCAGGATTTGCCACACCGACCTGATCGGAAATCGTGATCGTACCGGTATAGTAGGTAATGCCATCTTTTGTTGCTTCGGTCGAAGCGGCTTTGATCGCCTTGCCGTCAGCCTGTGTGATCGAAACCGCCGGAGCAGTATAACTGTAACCGGTCAGGTTCATGCCGATCGTGCCTTCCTGGTTGTTGTAGATGACTACCGCAACTGCTCCGGCACCGACCGCCGCATTCGCTTTCGCAAAGAACGAGGAACTGCCACGGCTGCAGAACGCAACCTTGCCGGCAACCACTTCCTCACCTAAAGCGAAGAAAGTATCTCCATCCTGACCTACATGGCTATTGTCATCAACGCCCGGACCATCAAGGAATACATATTCATATTCACCGGCAATCGATGTCATCGGCGCATTGCTTGCGCTGGAGCCATCGCTGAAAATATAATTTCTGCCACTGACTGCGAAGTAGTTTCCTGTGCCGCCTTTGTTGTCGATCGAAGCCGACGTAAAGGAAGCCGGATAAGAACCAGGGCTGCCGCCTGTATGATAGTTGACATCATCATCATACAGTGTCTTGCTGTAAGGTGACGGTTCAGTCCAGTAATAGTTGTTACCGGCAGACATCGTAGCGATCGTCGCTGATGTCGTCAGTTCATCCAGAATGTTCTGATAAGTGGTGTTCGTAACCTGACCGGCATTTGCCGAACCTAAAGACAGGTTGACAGAATCCGCACCGAGTACGATCGCGTCTTCGATCGCGACCATGTAGTCGGAATCATAAGCGCCTCCGCCTTTGCCGAAGACCTTCATCGTCAGGATCTGAGCATCCGGAGCTTCACCTTGCGTCAATACGCCTTCTTTGAACAGAGACTGAACGAATTCGCCGTTTTCATCCTTGACATAACGGTTTGCTGTCGCAATACCTGTAACGTGCGAACCATGTTCACCCTGACCATCATTGTCATGCGTGATATCCAGGTCTTTATCGACATAGTTTACACCATACGGATTCTTTGTCGTACGGTAGACACCATCGACACCAGGAATGAATGCGCTGGCATTCAGCTGATCCCAAACGGCTGCAACTTCATCAGCAGTCAGCAGATCAACTGTCTTACCTTCTGCTTCGACTTCTGCAATCGCATAATCGAATCCTTCCGCATCAAACAGTTCATGGTCTGTATCAAGACCGGTATCGATGATCGCAACCTTGCTTCCGGCACCGGTATAACCGGCTGCCCATGCATAGTTGCTACCGACCATCTCGGTTGCCGTACCCATATTCGGATCATCCGCATCTGTGGAAACGACATCCGGAGAATACTGTGTCTCGATAACGACGTCCTTGACGCCTAAGATCGTCTTGATCTCATTGATCGCATCATAAGGAACGTTGGCAGAGATGATGTTGCCTGCTAATGTGATATTCCAGACGACATCTAATTCTTCGCCATTGAGAACCTCTTTCGAGATCGTTTTAGCCAATGCATCCTGCTTTGCCTTCAGGCCTGCACGATACTGTTTGGCCGAAGCGTTTGTGCCAATGTTGTCCGTTGCATAGCCTGCACCGATCGTTGATGGTTCATCCAACACGATCGAAACACGGACCATTCCACCTTTCGCTTCAGGATCGGCAGTCGTTTCTGTCTTAGCCGCTTCTTTCTGAGCTGCATAGAACCGGCCGTTACCTTCATTATCGATATGCTCGAAAGTAACTTCTACAGAATCATCTTCTGCCAGAACCTTGTGGCTGGCAACACCTGTACCGGTTACAACGAGTAACGCGGTGAGCAGTAATGCTGTCAGCTTCTTGAGAATACTGTGTTCTTTCATTACTCTCCCCTTTCTATTATTAAAGAAAACACTCTTTAATATATTAATTATATTTTGCGGCCAGTGCTCATTTCAATAAATGTTACCGGTTTCATATGCAAATAATGTATATTTTTAGCAAGAAAATGAAAATATTTTCAAAACAATTCTATACCTGTAATTGAACCAACGTAAACGATTACGAAAAAAGCATCCGGATCGGGGTTTATTCCTCTTTTCGAATGCCTTTTGGTCATGTTTTTCTACTTATCGCGATTGCTTCTCAAATCCCGATTTTGCAGGATAGATGCTTTCAAAGCACCGATTGATCCGGGTCCTGATCTGATCGAATTCTGTATTGCTGAAAGATTCGACCGTATCATTGAGACAGATCATCGGGTAGCGTCTTTCAGTGATGGTCCTGCAGATTTCTTCAAGTCTGTCTTCCGTAATATCGATCTCTTTGCCCTGCTTCTTGGAATCGATCGGTTCAAAATTCCCTTTCGCCAGATCCCAGCAGCGGAACAGATACTGAGAAACATCCTCCTTACTGCGGAAACGATGCGATGAAACCTGATCCAGCAGTTCGCCTTCCTTGTCCCAGACTTCCTGCAGGGTACTCTTCAGGAATGGTGTCGGCAGATGGGAATTATAGAAACCGATGATCTGCGGATAACGGGAATTGAAGCGGTTCTCGATCGCGCTGCGATAGCCGTTACGTAAAGAGAACCATTTGTCTTTGTGTTCCAGGACATCTTCTTTCTTGAAATGACGGTTGATCACGAGATTGTTGTTGAGATAGACATAAGGCATGACATCGCTTCTGTCATCCGAAGTAGGCGCATGCAGGATAGCCGGATAGACCGGTCTGCCCTCTTTAAAGAACATCTCTTCTTTCAAAGGCTGCAGCACGAACATATCGTCATTGAAATAGATGAACCGTTCGGATAATCCTTCGATCCGATGCATATTCAGTTCGATCGGATGCGAACTGAAAGTCGGCAGATATTCTTTCGGAATATAATCGCTGTGTTTGACATGTACCAGTTTCTTGCACTCTTCATTCAGCCATGATGGCACATGTCCTTCCGTGATCAGAAAAACCTTCCGTACCCATGGTATATTCGTTTCTATACCCCTGAAAATATAGACCAGTTCCTCCCAGTCACGGTAGCGGATCGGTCTGTCATCCGTTTTCAAGGCTTCTTTTGTATATTTCGCTTTCTTTGCGATCCATTCCGGGTCGGAACCATCCACCCAGGGAATCACAACATCGATCTTTGCCATTTTTCAGATCCTTCTTCCTTCAATTCACATCGATATGATGTTTATATTTATCCATATCCGCAGGCGGTGTCATATAGTCGCCATACATCTGTGTCAGTACGGTATCATAATCCTTCGGTGCCGTATACAATTTTCCTTCGAATTCATAGTCGGCGATATTTTCGTAGATCTCTCTCGGAAACATCTCTCTGAACTTGTAAGCACCCAGAAAATTGACCACATAGGTGCTGTCGCTATATTTATATCTTTTTAATGTTTTATCCATTCTATCAAGACATTTCTGCGTATCGAAAAAACGCTCCGGCTGAATGGTGTTGCCTACCTGAATCAGAAACTTCTCCAGCCCTTTTCTGCCCGGCAGATCCTGATTGACGACAGTCGAGAAATTGGAATACTGCAAAGCCAGCTTGCGATACAGAAGAACGAATTTATGTATATTGCGGATGAGCGCATTGTTAGGCATCCCATCGAGCGGGAAAACATCGATCCAGGCATAGCGCGTACGCTTGATCCTGGCGGAATTGTCATTGATCAAAAAAGAGGTATCTTCGATCCGGGAATAATAGATCGTCGACTCATTGCCTTTCAGAAAATTGCGGAAAACATAGCCTTCAGGTAAGGCCTCATCGACAACGTCACAGAAACGGTCATAGTCTTCTCTGGGCATGCCTACATCGATATCATCATCCCAGGGAATAAAGCCCTTATGTCTGACTGCACCTAAAAAAGTTCCTCCCATCAGAAAATACTGCAAACCGTTCTGTTGACAGATTTCTGTAAAAAGATCCATGATCTTCAACTCCGCAAGCTGAAGTTTCCTTAATTCATTTTCCTGAGCCATATTTTCTCTTGATGAAATCGACGATTTTCTTTTTCCAGTCGATCGGTTCGGTATGTATTACAGACAGTTCCCGATAGGACGGATGATTTTTCGTCAGATAGACATCCAGCAGCCGTTCTCCCAGAAAGCCATAGATACGATCCGTGTCTTCCATTCTCTCTTCCGTTTTCTTCAAAACATCAAACAGGAATGCGCAATACTCTTCAAAAAGATCTTTACGCATGATAAACATATTAAAGAGATGCAAGGAACGTCTGTTCATGCACTGATCGAAGACTGCAAGATCTTCAGGATAGGCTTCTTTAATGACTTCCCTGACCGCATCCAGACCTTCTTTGCCATGCGCATGAAGAAACTGGGAATAGACGGTCTCGATATAATAATGTCTCTTCTTCGTAACAATAACCTGACACTGTTTCAGCAGTTTTTCCGCATCCGCTTTTTTTAAAAGTCCGCCATGATACTTGAAATAGCGGCGATAATGATTCAAACCGATATAATCGGCATCCTTCAGGTTCCGGTAGGCCCAATAGAGTCCTGTCAGTTCGCAGTAATAACGGTTCCGATCGGAGATATTATATCCTTCGTCATCGCGCTGATAAGGCAGATCCGCTTTAGAAACAGCCGATCCGACAAAAACAGGAAGATACATCTCATCTTCCGGCATTTCATATTTCTTATGTGTAGCAACGAGGATCCGTATACGCATAAATCAATATCATTATAACGGAAATCGCCATAAAAGTATCCCCATCGATGGATGGGGTCTGTGTCTTTCTTATCAGATGAGTCCGGAAGATGGCATATCGCCAATCGCTTCTTCGATGACAGAAACGATCTTTTCGAGCCCCTCCTTGTCTTCTTCTTTGAAACGTTCGTAGAGGGGGCTGTCGATATCCAGAACAGCGATGACTTCATGATCCTTATGGATCGGAATGACGATCTCCGAATTGGATGCACTGTCACAGGCTATGTGTCCGGGAAACCGATGGACATCCGGCACCAATATCGTTTCATCCTTTGCCCAGGCTGTGCCGCAGACGCCTTTTCCCTTGGCGATCTCCACACAGGCGACCTTGCCCTGGAACGGCCCCAGGATCAGCTTGTCATCTTTCACAAAATAAAAACCTGCCCAGTTGAGATCTTCCAGACTCTCATTAATCAAAGCCGTGACATTGCATAAAAAAGAAAGCAGATACTCCGTTTTCACTGCCTCGACTTGTTTCACAAGCAATTCGTAATCGGTGTTCTTCATCTTAGAAAAGGTAATCGTTATTCACATCGCATAAACGGATGGCTTTGATCAGTTCCTCGTGGCCGTAAGGCACAAAAGATTCTTCGCCATGCGAGCAGTATTCCTTGCCGTCCTTCTTCAAAATCACGGACCATCTGATGCCATCCTCGATCACCGAAGTATCCGCCGGATAGTCTTCTTCCCATTTCTGGATCTCTGCTGCTTCGACAGCGTTTAAGAAAAGCCTGCTGTCAGATTCATCCAATTCTCCGGAAAAGCTTGTAAGACGATCGATATCTGTCGTGACCGTATAAGAAACAAGATCTCCTAAAATCGCATAGAAACGATAGGATCCATCCAGACATTCGATGAGGTATTCCAATTCTGTCATAGTTTTGCCCCTTTACAGTTTCATTTTACCTTATGAAGCATTCTCTTTACTACCAAAGCGCATAAAAGAAAAAGCTTTAAAGAACACAGAAAGAGGGAAACAGAGGAGAATCACGACTCGTGTCCTTTAAAGCCGAAACAAGAAGAATGACGATCTTCATAGTTAGTGCTTGCTAACTACAATAAGTTTAGCTCTTCATGAAAACAGATGCAACTGTTTTGCTCAGGATCATACAAATCAGGCATGAAAATCGGATACAATGAGAGTGATGAAAAACGATATGTCCTATACGCTGTCGCTAGACAGCTCTGAAGTCAGCAAGTGCCTATTATGCCACGATCCTAAATGTACAAAGGCGTGTCCGATGCATGTACCGGTAGGCGATATCCTGAGATCGCTGTATTTTGAGAATTATCTGGGTGCTTTAAGAAAACTGGAAACGGTCGATTGTCACGACTGTCCTGCGCCATGCGAGAAGGCCTGCGTCCTGCAGGATCCCAAGATCCCGGTACAGATACAGGAAGTACTCTCTGCCTTAAGGGATGATGAGAAAATCCTGCCTGAACACAAGATCGAAGAAGTCGACCTTTCCACAGAAATCTGTGGCGTGAAACTGGAGAATCCTTTCCTGCTGTCTTCTTCGGTTGTCGCAAGCACCTATGACATGTGCAGACGTGCTTTCGAAGCGGGCTGGGCCGGAGCGGCTTTCAAGACCATCTGCAGTTTCCCTCAGCACGAGACTTCTCCAAGATTCTCCGCCATCCGGAATCATTCCCGTTCCTTCTACGGCTTCAAGAATATCGAACAGCTGTCCGACCACAGCGTCGAAGAAAATATGGAAATCTTCCGTAAGTTGCGTGAGGAATTTCCGACCAAGATCATCATCGCTTCCATCATGGGTCAGAATGAAGAAGAATGGACTGAACTGGCAAGGAAATGCACGGAAGCAGGAGCTTCTGTCATTGAATGCAACTTTTCCTGCCCGAATATGGAAGACAATGAATTAGGCATCACGATTGGTCAGTCCGAAGAACTGATCGAGCGCTTCACCAGAGCGACAGAAAAGGGCACAGATCTGCCGGTACTGGCCAAGCTTACCCCAAATATCACCGACATGGTTCCGATGGCTCTGGCAGCCAAAAGAGGTGGAGCTGATGGAATCGCTGCGATCAATACGATCAACTCCATTACCGGGGTCAATGTCGATACCTTATCCGCACAGCCGGAAGTCCGGGGTCATTCCATCATCGGCGGTTATTCCGGTCCGGCAGTCAAACCGATCGCCTTGCGTTTCATTTCCGATCTGGCGCACTGTCCGGAGCTTTCCTTCATGCATATCAGCGGCATGGGTGGGATCGAAACCTGGCGGGATGCCTTGGAGTTCATTCTTCTTGGCGCAGGCAGCGTACAGATCACCACCTCCGTAATGCAGTATGGGTATCGGATCATCGATGATCTCATCGAAGGCCTGAGCGAGTATATGAGATGCAAAGGGATCGATAGCGTTGATCAGCTGATCGGTGCGGCAAGTTCTTCCGTTGTCGATCATCAGCACATTGAACGGGATACGATCCTGTACCCTGTCATCGATCTGAAACAGTGTAACGGCTGCGGAAGATGTTTTACCTCCTGTATGGACGGAGGACATCAGGCAATCGAATTCGATGAAGAAACCCGCAGACCGAAGCTTGTTGCAAACAGATGTGTCGGATGTCACCTCTGCCGCCTGGTCTGTCCGTGTGAGGCAATCGGTACGGCAAGGAAAACCGTCGCATCGCATCGATAATTCCTGTTTGTCTATATCAAAATAAAACGTCTCAAAGAGACGTTTTATTGTTGCTCAGATCGTTCTGCACTCAGTCCGCAAAGAAATTCATGATCCTCTCTTTGAAATCATCCGCTTCATCATAGACCGCGTGACTGTAGTCTTCATAAAGATAGATCTCGCTATCCGGCATCTGTTCATGCAGGAAGATCATTTCTTTCGGAGCGATGACCTGATCCTTGATGGAACCGAGAACCAGTGTAGGAATCCGGATATCTTTGACCTGTTCGCTGACATCAAAACCGAGGCATCCTTTAGCATAGACCGCAAATTTCCTTAAGTCTTCTTCATTCATATCTTTATACATCAGCGCCAGGAACGGCTTGAATTTCCTGTATGTCGAAGGAGAATAGATCAGTTTGGAAAAAGTATGCGTCAGTTTCTTGGCATCCTTTTCTTCCGCCAGAGCGATCCAGTCTTCTGTCTTCCCATCATCGAAACGGGATGCTGTTGAAGCAAGTACTATCTTCTTTATCAGATCCGGCCGTTTCAGTGCGATCATCTGCGCGATCATGCCACCCTGCGATACCCCGAGCAGATAGATGTCCTTCAGTTCCAGTTCTTCGATCTTTCCGATCGTATCTTCTGCCATCTCATTGATCGTATAAGAGTCGCCCACATCGCTGCGGCGATCAAAGAGATAAACGGTATATTCCTGATTAAAACACTTGTATGCGCTCTTGACTGCTTTCGCTGAATCAACGACCGGCTTCAGGCTCAGCCCCGGCAGGATGACCATCGTTTTATCGCCTGAACCGAATTGTATATAATTCATTTCCATTATGTTTCTCCTTCAATCTACTGACACTGTAATCATACTATATTTTCAAAGAGTGTTCTACTTGTGAATTTTCTAACAATTACTCTATACTATTGGTATAAGCAAGGAGAAACAATATGGCGAATCGTTTTATTTTGAATGAAACTTCTTACCATGGCAAGGGAGCGATCAAAGAGATCCCGACCGAAATCAGAAACCGTGGTTTCAAAAAAGTGTTTGTTGCTTCAGACCCGGATCTGGTCAAGTTTGGTATTACTGCCAAAGTGACAGATCTTCTGGATGAAGCAGGAATCGAATATGTCGTTTATTCCGAGATACAGCCGAATCCGACGATCGAGAATGTCCAGAATGGCGTAAAGTGTTTTGCGGAAGCAGGCGCGGACTGTATCGTAGCGATCGGTGGCGGTTCTTCGATGGATACGGCAAAAGCCATCGGTATCATCAACACCAACCCGGAATTTGCGGATGTGCGCAGTCTGGAAGGTGTCGCTCCGACCATAAGGCCTTGTACGCCTATTTTAGCGGTTCCTACGACGGCCGGAACGGCAGCGGAAGTTACAATCAACTATGTCATCACCGATAAGGAAAACAAGCGCAAATTCGTCTGTGTCGATGTCCATGACATTCCGGTAGTCGCTTTCGTCGATCCGGAGATGATGTCCAGCATGCCTGCAGGTCTGACGGCTGCGACCGGCATGGATGCATTGACGCACGCGATCGAAGGATACATTACAGGCGGAGCCTGGGAACTGTCCGATATGTTCCATCTGAAAGCGATACAGATGATCGCAAAGAATCTGCGTGGCGCTGTCAATAACGAAGAAGAAGGCAGGACCGCCATGGCACTGGCCCAGTACATCGCCGGCATGGGCTTCTCCAATGTCGGACTGGGTGTCGACCACTCCATGGCCCATACGCTGTCTGCCTACTACAATATGCCTCATGGCAAAGCCTGTGCGACCTTGTTGCCGACAGTTATGGCATACAATGCTCCGGTAACTGGTGAAAAATATCGCGATATCGCTGCGGCTTTCGGTGTCGAAGGTGCTTATACCCTTCCTCTTGAAGAAGCAAGAGCGGCTGCTGTCACAGCTGTCAAGAAGCTTGGCGAAGACGTCGGCATCGTCATGTCTCTGAAGGATGTGGTACCGATGGAAGATGTGGATGCCCTGTCTGCAGATGCCTTGAAAGATGCCTGCACCCCTGGCAACCCGCGTCCTGTGACGGTGGAAGACATCAAGGAGATGTTCCTGTCACTGATGCAGTAAACCGTCAAACAAGCAGAGTTACAAAACGCCGGTTCTCCGGCGTTTTTATTTTTCTCTGACGATCTTGCCTGTCATATGCTCCGGCATCAGCCGGAACATCAGGGTCCCTTTCAGATCTTTCCTGATTTCTTCCGTGATATATCCTTCATCATCCGTAAACTTCAAGGATATCCTGCGGGCGATCTCTTTCACTGTTTCTTCGTCTTCCACGATCTCGATCCTTCCGAACACGATCACGCTTCGAATATTCAGAAACCATTCTCCCTCATTGCGGAAGCCTTCATCATAGACACAGAAGGACGCTTTGTCATACCGCTTGAAGGCATCGATCTTATGCCCGACTTTTCCGCCATGGAAATAAAGACAGCCGTCTTCCGCATAGTAATGATTCAGGGGCATCCCATAGGGATAATCATCATCGCCAAGAACGGAAAGGACGCCTCTCATCTGCTGACGCAAGATGTCTTCACATTCTTCTTTGCTTAACTGCTGTTTCTTTCTTAACATCTCCCTGAACATGTCGATTCCTCCTGATTATGATGGAATTCTTTGAGGTCTTCCAGAAAACCCTCATAATGTCCGTTCAGCTGCAGTAATTCATAGACTCCGTCTCTGATTTGAAAGACCGCCGCAAACCCATGGGAAACAGGATGGCCAGTGTCGTTATGTTCCTTCATCAGCCGGAACATCTCATCCTTGTTCAAACCAAAGATCTGATACATCATCTGCAGAAAGATCGCTCCATGGGATACGACCAGAACCTGATCGCCATCCTGACACTCTTCATAGATCCTTCCGTAACAGTCCTGTACCCGTTCCATCAGCATCTTTACGTTCTCTCCGCCGACATCACTCCAGTTGCAACTGCCGAATCTGCGGGAATTGATCTCTTCAAGGTGTTCGGAAACCAATGCTCCGTCATAATCGCCCCAGTTCATTTCCTTCAGCTGCTTCGTATAAGTAATAGGAACATCTCTTCCTTCCAGAATGATGTGTGCTGTATCGATGCACCGTTCCGAGGTGGAAGTGTATGCTCTGGCGAATGGGATCTCCTTCAGCTGTTCCTTCGCTTCATAGGCCTGATAGACCCCTTCTTCTTCCAGAGGAGAATCGCTCCAGCCCTGCATCCTTCCCAGACGGTTGAAGAGCGTCTTGCCATGTCGGACATAATAGAATGTGACTGTTTTCTCTGTTTTCATTACGACTAGATAATAACATGTTTCTTTCATGGAGACATCGTTTCTGATCATCCTGCGGCTCTTTCATATCATACAAAAACCCCGTTTTGCGGGGTCTTATTTCTTATGGCGCTGACTACAGGAAATTCCAGATAGGTATTTTCGTGTGTTTTTGCGGTATTTCTGGTATCAAAAAGGTATCAAAACAGTATGAAAAAAATATAAATGGACCCATTTATGGACCCACCTCCGGGCATAAAAAAATGG
>JAFRVK010000038.1 GCA_017441765.1 Erysipelotrichaceae bacterium | reverse complement strand
CATCGACGAGTCCAAACACATCCGGATCATTGCCGGCGCAGGCTCAGGCAAGACCCGGGTTTTAACCATGCGCATCGCTTATCTGATCGAGAAGAAGAATGTCAGGCCATATCATATTCTGGCCATCACTTTTACCAACAAAGCAGCCAGAGAGATGAAAAACAGAATCAACGACATGCTGGGAGATGAAGGGACGGGCTGTCATATTTCGACCATCCATTCCTTATGCATGCGTATCCTTTCCGAAGATATCATCGCTTTGAATTATCCGAAGAACTTTACGGTCGTCGATGCGGATGACCAGAAACAGGTTCTTAAGGAAGCGTACAAGCAGATCGGCATCAGCAAGTCCGACTATCCTTACGGAAGCTGTCTGGATTACATCGCGGATATGAAGTATCAGCACATCGACCCCGTGCAGGCGATGACGTTCAGTTACGGGGAGCCCAGACTCGTGAACAAAGCCAAGGTCTATGAATACTATGACAAGCGCCTGAAAGACATGTATGCCTTGGACTTCGATGATCTGATCCTGTTTACGACCAGGCTGTTTCAGAAGTTCCCTGAGATCAAAGAGAAATGGTCTTCCCGTTTCCACTACATCCATGTGGACGAGTTTCAGGATGTCGATAAGGAACAGTATCTGCTGATCCGCCAGCTGGCGACCTGCCATGACAATCTCTATGTGGTAGGCGATCCCGATCAGACGATCTTCACCTGGAGAGGCGCGGACATCAATATCATCGTCAATATGGACAAGGACTATCCGGATACCAGAACGATCATCCTGGATCAGAACTACCGTTCCACCAACAATATCCTTTCCGGAGCCAATAGCGTGATCAGAAACAATCTCGCCAGGGTCGAAAAGAGACTCTACTCCAAGAACGGAGACGGCGCGAAGATTATCCACAAGAGTTGCAACAGCGAGATCTCGGAAGCCAACTATGTGGTCAATCAGATCATGAAGCTGCATGACGATGGGTACAACTACCGCGATATGGCGGTCCTGTATCGGGCCAACTATCTGTCAAGAGAAATCGAAAAAGTCCTGATCGACAACCGGGTCCATTATGTGATCTATGGCGGATTGCGATTCTATGAGAGAAAGGAAGTCAAGGATATCCTGGCTTACTTAAGAATGATCACCAGAAGCGATGATCTTGCTTTCATCCGTATCATCAACACCCCAAGACGAAGCATCGGCAACAAAACCATCGATGCGATACAGGCCATCGCCAATGAGCGAAATATGAGCATGTATGATGTGATCAGAAATGGCCTCTATCCAAAAAGCAAAGAAGTTCTGAACAGCTTCGTCAGGATGGTCGAAAAATGGAAAGCTCACATGAATGAAATGATCGAGAAACGAGAGAAGGATAATATTGCAATCGACCTTGAACCTCTCTTGCAGGAAGTCCTGGATGACTCCGGATACCGGATGATGCTGGAGAACGAGGGAGAGACGGAACGTCTGGAGAACGTCAAATCCCTGCTCGATGACATCAAGCAGTATTCCGAGGATTATCCGGATTCCACTTTGGATGACTATCTGCAGATGATCGCATTGTATACCGACCGTGCTTCGATGGAAGTCGACGATGTCGTTAGCTTATGTACGATCCATTCCGCCAAAGGTCTGGAGTTCGAAGTCGTCTTCGTGATCGGCTTATCCGAAGGGATATTCCCATCCGAACGTACGCTTGCGGAAGGACAGAAGGGTCTGGAAGAAGAACGGCGTCTTGCCTATGTCGCTTATACCCGGGCCAAGAAGCTGCTCTATCTGACGGAATCCAACAGTTTTTCCTATGTTATCCAGTCCTCGAAGATCGCTTCCCGTTTCATCAAAGAAATCGATGAAGCCTATATCGAACATATCGATGACAGGCCGAAAGAGAGATATTCCTCGATTTTCGACGACGATATCATTATCGAACGGAGAAAAGAAAAACCCGTCGACAACAGGTACCGTAACGGGGATATCGTCATTCATGAGACATTCGGAGAAGGCGTGGTCTTGAGAGAAGATTCCGGAATCTTAGAAATCGCCTTTAAACATCCTTACGGGATCAAGAAGATCCTGGGAAGCCATCCTTCCTTAAGAAAAAAGAAAAAGGAAGAATACAGCTAAAGCCGGATATCTCCCATCTTTTCCAGTTTGACGATGCCTTCCAGATTGGATAAACGATAGGCTTCGTCATCATGTGTATACAGGTCGATGATCACATCGGCTTCATGCGAATAGTCTTCCAATACTTCTTTCAGATAATCGGAAGTATTCGCAAAATTATAAAGAGAATACAGTTCAAAGACCGTTACGAATTTCTCTCCATGGATCCTTGTTCCATCGAAATCATAGAAAACGGTCTTTTCATATTCCTTGAAAAAGATATTGAAATCTTGCTCGGTAAACAGAAAACGGATAAAGTCATAATTATCCTGTTTCGTCAAAGAAATGATCGACGCTTTCGCATAGACGACGACATCCAGATCCAGCAGGCACATGTCTTCTTCGTTGGGCTGGAAGTCGATCATCTGTCTCAAGTTCATATTATCGGTCAACATACATTTATATTATAATATTTTCAAGAGGTAAGGATATGAAGAAATTAGTAATGATCGTGATGCTGGCAATGATGCTGGTGTCATGCACAACAAGTAAAAAAAGTGAAATCGATGATAATGGTCCTAAGTATCTGGAGAAGCTTCGCAGTTTCGAGACACGTCAGAAAGATATGACAGGACGTGCAGATAACAAGGAATTCGATGCTTTCCTGGACAAGGTGTTTGTCGAAGGCATGGGAGCGGATTTTATGACGATGCATTTCAGCGTCATCGATTACAAGAAATACGGAATCGAAAAACCTCCGGTCGATCTGGGAGAAATCAGCTACAGTTTCCCTCAGAAAGATTTCGACTATATGGAAGGCCAGCTTGAAGAACTGCTGAGCTTCGATTATGACACGCTGTCCTATCGCCAGCAGTATGACTATGAAGCTCTGGAATACTCTCTTTATGAGACTCTGGCGAGCTACGCCTACTATCCGTATTCTTTCCTGTTCACTTCAGGTTCCAATCTGGCAGAGAATCTCATCAGCAATTTTACGGATTACACCTTCTATGATGAAGAATCCGTGGAAGACTATCTGGCCTGCCTGGCAGATGTGGACCGTTATTTCGATGATGCTTTGGAATACACGGAGAAACAAAGCAAAGACGGTCTGGGCATGATCGATCCCTGGATTGACTATACGCATGATACCTGTGAAGGCATGCTGAACAAGAAAGAAGACAACGCCCTGATCACGACCTTTGATGAAAGAATGGAAGATCTTGATTTCCTTACCGAAGCACAGAAAGAAAACTATCGCAAGCAGAACCGTGAGCTTGTTCTGAACGAAGTATTGCCTGCCTATGAGAAAGTCGACAAGGAAGTTGAAAAGTATCGTGGCAAAAAGAAAACGGAAGATTATGCTTTATACAAACTGAACAAGGATTATGCGGAACTGACCTATTATCTTGTCGGCAGCAACAATGAGCCGATTGATGAGGTCTTCCAGGAACTGAAAGACAACATCTCTACGCTGGAAGCGACATATGTCAGCTGTTTCTATGATCAGATTGCCTATGGCCTGCTTCAGGACGCGATGAATGGAATGAATGAAAACCTGGAACTGGTCAACCGCGATTGTCTGGAATACCTGCGCACCCATCTGAATGTCTACTATCCGGATCTGGGAGAGGTCGAATACGATATCCAGGAACTGGATCCTGATACGGCTCCGGCGACTGCGATCGCATATTACTGGCCATCCCCGATCGATAATTCGAATCAGAATATCATCCGGACCAATCCGAACAACATGATCGGAGGTTTCGAGACTTATGGAACGCTTTCACATGAAGGATTCCCCGGACATCTCTATCAGCATGTTTACTATCATCGTACGGATCCGCACAATTTCCGCAGTGTCATCGGATTCGGCGGATATACGGAAGGCTGGGCTGTCGATGCGCAATACTATGCCTACCGTTTCAGCGGAATCGACAATGATTATGCCGCTATGGGCTTATTCATCGAGGATGCGTGGTATTTCTTCTATTATTCTTTGATCGATCTGGCTACCAATTACTACGGCTGGTCAGCAAAAGAGATCGCGGATTATTTCGAGAAAGAATCGATGCTGATGTCTCTCACGAAAGAAGATGCGCATCAGATGATGGATTTCGTCGTTGAAATGCCTGGTGTCTACTGCACCTATGGCTTGGGAGCTTCGTCTTTTATGACATTGTGTGAGAGAGCAAAAAGCCTGACAGGTGAGAAATTCGATTACGTGGCATATCATGATGCTTTGCTGAAAAACGGACCGCTTCCGTTCAATATCCTGGAAGAAGCGGTAAACGAATATATCGCTGCAAGCAAATAGTACAAAACTGATGGCAGAAGCCATCAGTTTTTATATGGATCCCTGTCGGAGAAATGGGGGAAAATATTGATTGTATGAACAAAGAAATAACGGATGTGCCAAAGAAAACGGTATCCCTTTCTCCGACAAAGAAATCACCAGTGGGATATGATATTCGCCAATAACTGTGTCTGTTCCAGTTCATCGACCAGGATCGTCAACGAAAGGCTGATCAGAAGGGAGATCATGCTGATCAGAAGACAGAGCAGATTAGGCGGGTGCTCATAAGAAAGTATTAGATCAAAAACGATTTGGGCATCTGTCTGAAAAGGTTGGCTATAAGTGAAACCCGGACTGTTGTATGAACAGCAGTTCGGGTTTTTCTTTACCTTTTTCATAGAATCGCTTCTT
>JAFRVK010000037.1 GCA_017441765.1 Erysipelotrichaceae bacterium | reverse complement strand
TTCTTAAGAAGTCTGATATTTAAGTTTTATCCACTTAACTGCCAAAATACAGTCAAGCTATCCTTATTCTTAACGGCGTGTCCACTGCGCCTCTACCGTATAGAGCTTCTAAGCTCACAACGCTACTTTTTCTTAATATGTTCAATGCACCGTTGATGTCCGCGTTGAGTAATGATCCATCTGAAGCCTTATACAGGCCTCTTTTTATTCTCATACCGGAGAATATGTATTCTTTCGGATTATCGTTGTTATATACAGGGATATCATCATAGTCAAAGAACGATGCTTGAGACGTATATGACTCTTCCTGCTTGATCAGCTTGATACCGTAATACTCACAAAGACAGGCAAGTTTGTCCTTCAATTTTCCAAAAGGTATACTCACAAAGTTCTGGTTGTTTCTTTTCCCTATATCGCTTTCTTTCTGTAAGGTGGGATTGTAACCTATTACGATATTTCCAATATTGTTTTCCAAGCAGTAATTGATGATATACCTTGCACACTTGCTTATGTAATCATTGATCTGATTGTTTCTGTTTCTTTCCAGAGAAGCCTGCTGCTTTGTCTTAGTAATATGTTGCTTATCCTTTATGGATTGTAATCGTGCATTGTTCTTGTTGTACCACTGGTTGACGGATTTAAGCCTTCTTCCATCCAGGATGAATGATTCGCCATTATTTGTCACACATGTTGCAAGGTTGTTTATTCCCACATCGATGGATAATGCTTTGTTAAGGTCTAACTCTTCTCTGATATCCATACCTGCTTCATAGGCATATTGGATCTCAAAGAACCGTCCATCAGATTTAGGAATGATCCTTATCTCCTTTACCTGCTTATCAGAAAGTATCGGAGGTATCGTGATCTCAATCTTTCTGTGTGTCTTTCTGAAGGTATTTGAGAATGGCACAAGAAGCTTATTTTCGTTCAGTCTTACAAATCCTATTACTAATGTAAAATAACCCTCCTTTCTTAAATATTGAGGCAACCTTATATCTCTATAAGAATATCTTCCTTTTTTTGCCAGTTTAAGTAAACCAAAAAACGCCTGAAAGCAGCCGTCTACTTCTTTTAAGATCTGTTGAGCCACATTGCTGTTAAGCATCCTATAGTTTTCAGAACCTTTCAGAAGATGGTAGTTCTTTTCATAATTGAGATACTCTCCCTCGTTGAAATAGTATTGCCTGCAGTTATACACACCTTCATTGAAAAGATTCTTGGCATATCTGCATAATTCAAGAAGGGTATCATATTCATGTTTTTTCAGCTTGACCTGCTGTCTAATGGTTAGATACATTATTACCTCTAAATATACTATACAATAATTTTACTGATATATTGTGTTCTTTGGTAAAGATATATGAACGATTACTTTTCTAAAAACAGGCACAGATACTGTCTTAAAGCACATCTGATATTCGTATGTAAATACCGAAAACAATTACCAGGCAATGCAGAAATCGATTGGAAAGTTTAAAACGTCTTTAATACAATATCTTCCCGCAGCGATTTCGATATAGATATTATGGAGACAGACAAAGACCATATTCATTTACTTATTTCTTGTCCGCCTAGCCTAGCTGTTTCTTCGATCGTCAGAGAATTAAAACAGACCTCAACCATTGAATTATGGAGATCATATTTCGATTATTTATCACATCATTTCTGGAAAGAACACGCATTTTGCTCAGATGGGTATTCTGTATGTTTAATTGGCGAAGCTGATCCAGAAACTGTTCGCAGATATATAGAAAACCAGGGCTGACGGCATTCATCCCATTGACCGAAGATCAATGGGTTCTCTGGCTAAGTTAATATAAATGAAAAAGCGGACCGTGGTCCGCTTGCGTTTCTTATTTCTTCTTGTTGAGTTTCTTCAGTTCCTCGGCGATCGTGGTCAGCAGTTTGACTTCATCGCTTGGTTCCGGTTCCTCCGCAGGAGCTTCTTCTTCCGCTTTCACCAGTTTTTCCTTCGCCTTATTGATGGCTTTGACGACAGTGAACAGACAGAAAGCCGTGATCAGGAACGAAATGACCGCATTGATGAAATTACCGATCATGATCTGTCCCAGTTTCAGGTTCGAGAAATCAGTCTGCGAGCCCAGCAGCATGCCGATGATCGGTGTAAAGATGTCCGTGACCAGCGAGTTGATGATGTTCGAGAACGCACCACCGACGATGACACCGACAGCCATATCCAGCAGATTGCCGCCTACCGCAAACTCTTTGAATTCTTCAATAAATTTCTTCATGTTAGATCCCCCTTGACAAGTCTATTATAGCCTAATTGAACGGGGATGAAACATGTTATAATCATGGGGTATCAGAGGGATGAATCAACGGGGGATAAGAAGATGAAACTGTTCAGACAGATCATGATGATTGAAGCGGGTACTTTTCTGTTTGCTTTGGCGATCGGCATGTTTATTCTGCCGGGGAGTATTCTTTCGGGAGGAGTGGCGGGAATCGCAAACCTTCTTGCTTCTTATGTCACGATCGATGCGGATATCATGACGATCATCATCAATACGACGCTGTTTATCGTCGGCAGCATTTTTCTTGGCCGTCAGTTCTTTCTGAATACGCTGATCTATGCCGCTTCATATCCGTTCTTTCTTCTGCTGGTGACCAGAGTTCTTCCGGTTTACGATATCGATCCATTGCTGGCATCGGTCTATGGCGGCGTCATCGGCGGGATCGGAATCGGGGTCATCTTCCGTAACGGCGGTTCTTCGGGGGGAACGGATGCACTGGCGCTGATCCTGGAGAAATTCTTTCAGGTCAAAGTCAGTCGGACTATCATGGTGATGGATGCGATCACGGTCGTAGCGGGCCTGTTTATCTATGGCATGAATGCGGTGCTGACAGGACTGATCTGTGTCTTTGTGCTGACTTTGACCATGGAGAGGGTCATGAATATCTATAATGGCGTTACAGCGCAGAAATTCGAGATCATTTCCGAACAGTATGAGATCATCTCTAAAGAGGTGCATGAAGTCGTGAAACGCGGAACGACGATCGTGGATATCGAAGGCGGCTATACCGGAGACAAGAAAAAGATGCTGGTGGTGGTCGTGTCGGAAGACCAGTATGAGACGATCCGGCAGATCATCGATCGGAATGACCCGAATGCGTTCGTGATCATTTCGGAAACCAAGGATGTGAACGGTGAAGGCTTCACGTATGAAGTGAGAATGTGATCGTCATCCGATAGCGATAGAAACACAAAAACGGTCCTGAGACCGTTTTGTTTTCTTTTAGATGGTCGGAATATCGGGATTTGAACCCGAGACCTCTTGAACCCCATTCAAGCACGCTACCAAGCTGCGCTATATTCCGTCCATCTGTCTATATTCTATCACAGAAGGAAAGATTTGTTTCAGGACGATCCGGTTTCTTCCGTTTCTATTCTTTGATGTACGGGATCTTTTCGATGAATTCCGCATAGCTGCTGCATTCCTTGAGCAGGCGGACATTTTCATCGTTCAGCAGAAGAGAGATCAGGTTATCGAAAATGAAATGAAACATTTTCCTATCTTCCGGATGGATCGCAAACATGAAGACGATGCTGATCTTCTTTCCACCCCAGCTGAAAGGCTTGTCAAATAACGCGATGGAAATCATCGTCTGATTCGCATTCATCGTCAGCGTATGAGGCACAGCGATCTGGTTGAATGCTGTCGAAGAAATGTTTTCCCGATGGAAGACATCATTCAGGAAGTCGTAGCCGACGATCCCTTTATCCAGAAGATCATTCACCATTCCGGTGATCAGCTCCTCTTTATTGCTGAAATCAGGATTCTTGTAGAAGAACTTGTCGCTTGTGACTGACAGCAGCTGGTTGATGACGGTCTCGATTTTCTTTTTCTGGCGGATCTGACGCACTTTCTGTTCGATCGCATCCAGTTCGCTGTTGCGGATGATTCCGGTGATCAGGACTTTCTTTTCTGCGTCGATCTTGAGGTTCGGGTTGGTCGTGATGATCAGATCAAGGGTATTGAATTGCTGGAAATCTTCTTCAGGAATGACTTTGATCACTGCTTCGGCAGCGAGACGGTCCTGTATCTTGTTTCTGATTTCATCTGAGAAGTTGTAATACTTCGGCATCACCAGTCCCAAGGAAAGCTTCTGATTGTCCGAAGTCTCCAGGAGACTGCCGATATGGATACAGATGTAGGCGATCTCGTCATCATTGATCTGATAGCCGGTCTTTTCATAGATCTTGTTGGAGATATTGACAGCACAGTCAAACAGCAACGGACAACTGGTCTTGATCGTCTCCGTCAGGCTGTTCTGGTTGATATAGTTTGATTTCGCCCGCAGCAGCAGGTTTTTCAGATGCAAGGCAAAACGGGTAAAGAATTCCTCGTTCTGGTTCCGGATGAAATAGTCATCGGTTTCCTCGATGATCTCTTCTGCCAGACGGTAGACATCTTCACCGATGATATGCTTCAGGTCTTCTGCCGTGATGGACTGATAATCGATCTTCAGAAGATGAGTGAACAGGATGATCGTGAAAGCCTGCAGCTCTTCGTTGCTGTAACGGATATCATAAACCTTTTCAAACTCTCCGGTGATGGCTCTGGCCAGCTCCAGTTCATGGAGATTGAAATTCGACATCTCGCCATTGTCTTCCGAAGTAAACGAATGACGGATCCGATCGATGCCGATGACGATATCCAGCACGATCTGATCGATCGTATAGCCGTTGATCAGATAGTTGAATTCCTTGCATTTTTCGATCGTGATCGATTTGATTCTGGTCAGGTCGTAATCAGGAAAGAATTCCTGCAGCTTATACAGATCAAAATCATTCTGTTCGAATTCCTTAGTATAGATCGAATTGATCAGAGCGCGTTTATCCTTTTCTTTGCCGATCAGCCGGATGCTGTCATTGGCGATCTTCAGTTCAATCCGGTAGTGCTCGCACAGTTCTTTGGCGATCTTCAGATCGCGGCGGATCGTGATGCTGCTGACATAGATGGAATCAGCCAGTTCGTTGATATCCAGCTCTTCATCCTGTTCCATTTCGACCAGGTAATTGATGATGTAACGGATCCGTTCTTCCTGATCCTGAGGGATCTCGTCTCTTTCAAAAACGAGTTTCTCATAGATTTCCCGATTGATCAGATAGCCATCCGGACCGGACCGGATCAGCTCGGAATAGCTGCTGTTGAGATCCTTGATATAGGTCTTGATGGAACGGGAAGAAACACCCAGGCGGTCAGCCAAAAATGAAGCTGTGACCGCTGTTTCAGCTTTGCTTAAAGTATAGAGAAGCTTTCGATACTTCGGATCCATGGTTAAGTTAATTATATTTATGAATAAACAATGAATTCAATACGGACGACGATCATCATTTTCACCCCTGCAAGTGAAAACAATGATTTGTTTCTATCGAAACGGAAGGATACGATGAAGGCAGAAGATACGTATTAAGTTATGCATAACGAAAGGAAAGAACTATGAAGATTTTATTGATCTGTGGCGTTGGAGCTTCTAGCGGTTTCATTGCCCAACAAATGCGTCGAACTGCAAAAGCTCAGGGTCTGGAAGTATCGATCGTCGCAAGAAGCGAGTCGGAACTTCTCGACAGTGTCAAGGATTCCGATTGCCTGCTGATCGGCCCGCATCTGGCCTATCAGGAAGAAATGATCAGGGATTCGATCGCTCCCTATGGAGTGCCTTATGCCTTCATTCCGGAAGAGATCTATGGGGCCATCGATGGAGCCGGTGCTCTGGAAGTTGCCTTGAAACTTATCAATGAAAAAGAATAAACAGGGGAAAATCATGAAAAAAGAAAACAAATTTATGTCTTGGATGAGAAATGTATTCTCACCGAAACTGACAAAGCTGTGTCAGAACACTTACATCGCTGCTGTGCAGAAGTCGATTATGACTTTGCTTCCGATCATCATGCTGGGAAGCTTTGTCACCGTCTTGAGTCTGCTTAAGGAATATATCCCGGTGATTCCGGATATCTCTTTGCTGAATCAGTTCACGTTCGGCCTGATGTCTGTCTTTATCGCCTTCCTGATTCCGACAAAGTTCCTGGAAGAAAGACATACCGAAAAATTAAAGAACGTTGCTGCCTTGACATCGGTCGGTACGTTCCTGGTCTTCCTGCTTCCGCGTTTCACGGAAGAAGGCGAAATGGCGTTCATTCTTGATACGTTAGGAACAGGAGGCATGTTCTGTGCCGTCTTCACCGGTCTGTTGGTTTCTAAAGTATTCTATGAGTTCAGCAAACACTCTTTCTTCTCTGAAGATACCGTCATGCCTGACATCGTCGTCAACATGTTCGATGCGATGATCCCGGTTGCCGTGTGCGTTCTCTTGGGTGTCATCTGCTACAACTGCGGCATTGATATCTATGCATTAAGTAGAGCGATCTTCAATCCTCTGACCAAAATCGCACAGACGATTCCTGGCTTCGTACTGGTCGCTTTTGCGGAAGCATTCCTGTACTCCTTCGGTTTCACCTGGATCTTGTTCCCGCTGCAGTGGCCGATCTGGATGGATGGTATCGCTGCGAACGCTTCGGCAGTCGCTTCCGGTGCTGCTCCAACCAATATCTCGCTGATGGAAACTTTCAACGGCCTGATCGATATCGGCGGTGTCGGTGCTACCTTGACACTTGTCCTGCTGATGTGCATCTCGAAGTCCAAGAAGCTTAAGACCATCGGCAGAATGTGTCTGCTTCCAGGTGTCCTGAACATCAACGAACCGGTCGTCTTCGGTGCGCCTGTCGCCTACAACCCGATCCTCATGATCCCGTTCTGGCTCAACGCAATCGTCCTGCCGCTGGTTGCAGGTATCGCCTACAGGACAGGTCTGGTTGCGATTCCTTCCGCGGTCAATCAGCTCTGGTACTTCCCGACTGTCATACAGGCCTTCATCAACTCCGGTGTCGGCGGTGTCGTTCTGACGATCGTGCTGTTCGTGCTGAGCTTGCTCATCTGGCTGCCGTTCTATAAGACATATGAAGCAGATGTCCTGGCTCAGGAAGAAGCAAAAGAAAGCAAATAATTCAAAAACAGGATCAGGAGTATGAAAAATACTCCTGATCTTAAAAAGGAGACTTTATATGGAAGACAACAATTTATTGACTTTGACAGGCATGCAGCTGGTGATGGCCGGAGGCAATGCCAGGGAACTGATCAGACAGGCGATGTCCAGTGTTGCCCAGAAGAAGATCGAAGAAGCCAAAGAGCTTCTGAAGAAGGCGGACGAAGAACTCCTTAAAGGTCACAGGGAACAGACGAAGGTCCTTCAGCTGGAATGTTCAGGGGAACCTCAGGGCTACAACGTACTGTTCTGCCATGGCATGGATACGTTGATGACGGTCAAATCGGAATATCAGGTGGCTGAATATCTGGTCATGTTCATGGAGACCCTGCTAAATGAAAAGCAGTAAGTTCTACTATGGCGGCGCTTTAGCCGCCCATCAGTGCGAAGGAGCATGGGATCTCGATGGCAGAGGTCCGAGCGTGATGGATGTCATCACCGTAGGTTCTGCAGAGAAACCAAGAGAGATCCATGACCATGTCCATCCGGACTGTTTCTATCCCAGCCATGAAGCAATCGATTTCTATCATATCTATAAGGAAGATATCGCTCTGTTTGCGGAAATGGGTTTTACGGCTTTACGGGTATCGATCTCCTGGACGCGCATCTATCCAAGAGGCGATGAAGAAGAACCGAATGAAAAAGGTCTGCAGTTCTATGACGATCTCTTTGACGAACTGCACAGATATAACATCGAACCGGTCGTCACTCTGGTTCATAATGATATGCCGTTGTATCTATCGGAAACATACGATGGTTTTTTCGATAAACGGGTGATCGGTTATTATATCCGTTACTGCAGAACCTGTTTCGAACGTTACAAGAATAAAGTCAGATATTGGATCACGATCAACGAGATCAACAATATGCTGGTTTTCGACTATCCTCTGCTGCAGTTCGTTTCGGCAGGGATCCATACCAACACAGACAAAGCGATCATCTACCAGGCCCTGCACAACCAGTTCGTCGCCTCTGCTCTGGCAGTGATCGAAGGACACAAAATAAATCCTAACTTCAAGATCGGCTGCATGTCGTCCTATGTTCCTTACTATTCGCTGACCAGCGATCCGAAAGACGTGGAAGCGACAGCCAAAGAAGAACTGATGCAGCACTATTGCCTGGACGTGATGTGCCGAGGCGATTATTCCGCTGCTGTCTATAAGCATTTCGATGAAGAAGGAATCGCTTTGGATTTCAGCGATGAAGAAAGACAGATCCTGAAAGAAGGCAGGTGCGACTATATTTCTTTCAGTTACTATATTTCCAAAACAGTGAAAGCGACAGCCCATGGTCCGGAAGTGACAGAGAATCCATATCTGGAACGTTCCGACTGGGGCTGGGTCATCGATCCGGTGGGTCTGCGTATCTCCATGAACCGGATGTATGAAAGGTATCAACTGCCCCTGTTTATTGTTGAGTGCGGTATCGGTCTCAATGAACAGTTGGAGAATGATACCGTCAATGACACGCAGCGCATCTCTTATCTTTCTGCCCATCTGGAGCAGATGAAGCTGGCGATCGAAGAGGATGGTGTCCCGTGTCTTGGTTTCCTCAGCTGGGGTCCGATCGATCTGGTCAGCGCTTCGACTGGGGAGATGAAGAAGCGTTATGGCTACATCTATGTCGACAGAGACAATGAAGGCCACGGAAGCAACAAACGTTACAGGAAAGCCAGTTTCGACTGGTACAAGGAATACATCAGAAAGGAATACGGCCATGAGTAATTTTCCAAAGGGTTTTCTCTGGGGCGGAGCTACGGCAGCCAACCAGATCGAAGGCGCATATAACGAAGGCGGTAAAGGCTTGAGCGTTGCGGATGTGATGGTGGCAGGAGGCTACAATATCCCCCGTATCATCACCGATGGCGTTCAGGATGGCTATTATTATCCCAACCATAACGCGATCGATTTCTATCATACCTATAAGGAAGATATCGCTTTGTTTGCGGAAATGGGATTCAAGATCTTCCGTATGTCGATCGGCTGGACCAGGATCTTCCCGAATGGCGATGAAGAGGAAGCGAATGAAGAGGGTCTGAAATTCTATGATGCGGTCTTTGATGAGCTGCTGAAATATGGGATCGAGCCTTTGGTGACTCTGTCGCATGATGAGCTTCCTTATGCCTTGGTCAAAAGACAGGGCTGGTCGGATAAAAAAGTTATCGATTACTATGTGAGGTATGCGGTCACCCTGTTCAAACGTTACAGAAACAAGGTGAAGTACTGGCTGCCTTTCAATGAAGTGAACAATCTGGAATTCACTTTGGGCAACTTCATCCAGGGTGGTATCCTGAATGAAGGCACGGTCGATTTCGAGAATCAGGTCGATGATGAGAAGCTGCGCTGGCAGGCTATGAACAATGTCCTGCTCGCAAGCGCCAAAGCGGTCAAGGCCGGAAGAGAGATCAATCCCGATTTCCATTTCGGAACCATGATCTGTCACATCACCGAATATCCCAGGACCTGCCATCCTGACGATATCCTGCATGTCTATAAAGAAGACCAGTTCCGGAACAATCTCTGTGCCGATGTGATGCTGTTTGGGGAATACCCGTATTATGCCCATGCGTTCTTCAAAGAACACGGAATCGACCTGAAACTGAGCCAGGAGGATCTGCAGGCGCTGAAAGAAGGCGTCTGTGACTTCTACAGCTTCTCTTACTACCAGTCGGTCTGCGAGAGCGTCACATATGAGGAGACTTCCGTCAAAGGCAACATTATGGGCGGCTTGAAGAATCCGTATCTGACGGAATCCGAATGGGGCTGGCCGATCGATCCGGTGGGTCTGAGATACACGCTGAACAAGGTCTATGACCGATACAGATGCCCGATCATGATCACAGAAAACGGCTTAGGAGCCAAGGATGAAGTGATCGACGGGCAGATCCATGATCCGTACCGTATCGCTTATCTGCGTGACCATATCAAAGCCATGGATGATGCGCTCAGCGATGGCGTGGATCTTATCGGCTATACCTGGTGGGGCTGCATCGATCTCATCAGCATGTCGACCGGTGAGATGAAGAAACGCTACGGTTTCATCTATGTCGATCTGGATAATGAAGGAAAAGGCAGCGGCGAGCGCCTGAAGAAAGATTCCTTCTACTGGTATAAAAAAGTTATTGCCAGCAATGGCGAGGATCTGGATTAGATCTTAAAAATAATAAAAAGCTGTCAGAAATCTGAACAGAATCCTGACAGCTTTTTTGATGGATAAGCTTTGTTTCTACATTCTGGTTACGATTGTCTTGATCAGTTCCTTGAACTGGCCTTTGACTCTGTCGGCTGTCTCCTGCACTTCTTCGTGAGTCAGCACCTCGCCGGTAATACCTGCGCCCATATTGGTGATACAGGAAATACCGATGACCGGAAGACCGCAGTGACGGGCCGCCAGGATCTCAGGAACAGTAGACATGCCCACGGCATCCGCGCCGATCTTTTCCGCAAAACGGATCTCGGCAGGCGTTTCGAAATTCGGGCCCCGGAACCCCATATAGACACCGCTTTGAATATCGATACCCAGGTCTTTACCGGTCTGTATCGCCATCTCTGTGTATTCAGGATCCAGAGCTCTGGTCATATCCGGGAAACGCGGACCCAGTTCATCGACATTCGGTCCGTACAACGGATTATCGCCCATGTAGTTGATGAAATCATTGATGACCATCAGGGTGCCGGGCTTGAAAGAACGGTTCACTCCGCCTGCCGCATTGGTCAGGATCAGGGCTTTTACTCCTAAAAGTTTCATGACTCTTGTCGGCATCGCAACTGTCTTCATGTCGTGGCCTTCATAGAAGTGGAAACGGCCCTTCATGCACAGGACCTTGACCCCGTTGAGATAACCGAAAATCAGCTGACCCGCATGACCGGGAACCGTCGTCTTTGGATAGTTGGGAATATCCGCATAATCGACGACCTGTGCATCGGTGATTTCATCTGCCAGATCGCCCAGACCGGAACCCAATACGATACCGATCGCATCGGTTGCATCGAATTTTGTCCGGATGAATTCGGCAGCTTCCAGACACTTATTATAAATTTCGTTCATAGTTCTTCTCCTTAATTCTACTTTATCACAAACGGATGAATATTTACTTGAAAATAATTCAATATTGCCATAAAATAGAATCGTATGAACAGAGTCTATGTCGCCATCGATCTGAAATCCTTCTATGCGTCCGTCGAGTGCGTGGAGCGGGGCCTGGATCCTTTGAATACCAATCTGGTGGTTGCGGATCTTTCCAGAACCAATAAGACGATCTGTCTGGCGGTTTCGCCTTCTTTGAAGTCCTACGGATTATCCGGCCGTCCGCGTCTTTATGAAGTGGAACAGCTGGTAAACAAGCTGAACAAAAAAAAGGACAGACAGCGCAAATCCTATGTCTACAGCGAACTGAAGCAGGATCCATCCATGGCGATCGACTATATCGTGGCAACGCCGCAGATGCGCAAGTATCTGGATTACAGCAGAAGGATCTATGAGATCTATCTGAATTATGTATCCCAGGAGGATATCCATGTCTATTCGATCGATGAGGTCTTTATCGATGTGACGGCCTATCTGAATACCTATCAACTGACGGCACATGAACTGGCTCTGAAAATGATCCGCGATGTCCTCAGCCAGACCGGAGTCACGGCGACCTGCGGGATCGGTTCCAATCTTTATCTGGCAAAGGTAGCGATGGATATCGAAGCCAAGCATATGCAGGCAGACAAGGACGGGGTCAGGATCGCGGAACTGGATGAGATGAGTTACCGCCATCATCTGTGGGATCATGAGCCATTGACGGACTTCTGGCGGGTAGGACGGGGCTACGCGGCAAGACTGGCCAAATACAATCTCTATACGATGGGAGATATCGCCAGATTCTCTTTGAAAAACGATGGGATCCTCTATGATGAATTCGGAATCAATGCGGAGCTTCTGATCGATCATGCCTGGGGTTATGAACCGGTCACGATGAAAGACATCAAGAACTACCGATCGGACAATCATTCTCTTGGTTCCGGACAGGTACTGATGCGTCCTTATACATTTGAAGAAGCCAAGATCGTCACCAAGGAAATGATCGACAATCTCGTGCTGGATATGGTCAGCAAGGATCTTGTGACCGATCATGTGAGCCTGTATGTCGGTTATGATTCCAGCAATTCTACAGAAGGCTATGTCACCAGAAACAATTATTACGGCAAGAAGGAGATCAAGCCTTCGAAAGGTTCCATGGCTTTGAAGGATTATACTTCATCGACCGACAAGATCATGAAAGCCATTCTTGCGATCTATGATCAGAAAGTCGATCCTGCTTTACTGATAAGAAGGATCAATATCTGTGCCGATCACGTGGTGCTGCGCTCTTCTCTGGAAGGCAGGGTCATTCATGAGCAGCTGGATCTCTTCACTTCTCTGGAAGAGAAAGAGATTGATGAACAGAAAGAAAAGGAAGCCGATCTCAAAGAGAAAAAGATGCAGGAAGCCATTCTGCTGATTAAGAAGAAACACGGCAAAAACAAGATCTTAAAAGGCACAAGCTACGAAGAAGCTGCCACAGGCAGGGCACGCAATGCCCAGATCGGAGGTCACAGGGAATGAGAAACTATGACGATATCATCGATCTGCCGCATTTTGTTTCCAAGAACCGTCATCAAATGGAGATCAATGAACGGGCAGCCCAGTTTGCCCCGTTTGCGGGACTGGTCGGTTTCGGGGAATCCATTTCCGAAGCAAGCCGTCTGACCGACTGTTTCATAGAATTAAGCGATGAGGAGAAACAGGAACTGGATCAGAAGTTCCAGATCCTGGAAAATCATCTCAAGGAACAACCTGAAGTTAAAATAGAATACTTTGTGAAAGACGAGAAAAAAAGCGGCGGTGCCTACATGAGCACGACCGCTGTGATACGCAGAGTCGATCTGGTGGAACGGCGTCTGATTGCCATGGATAAGCGTTCCTTCTCCTTCGACGATATCCGTGATCTGGAAAGTCCGCTGTTTCAGGAACTGTATGACTGATTACAGTTCCTTTTCGTAATGATCCCCTTGTTTCGTAAAGCCCATCTTCTGCAGATATTCCTGATGGTTCTCATCCGGTCCGGCATAAGTGACTTTACGGATGCCTTCTTTCGCCAGCTGACTGAAGAGGTAAGTGCCGATCGAAAAATCGCGATAAGCTTCGATGGAATAATCCAGGAGCAGCTCCATCTCTGAACCGTTCTGTTTTCCGATCGTCAGGCCCACCGGTCTGCCTTCGTGACATACCAGATAGGCTTTGGCTTCCTTCGGGAAAGCGAAATCCTGTTCAGGGAAGAACTGAACGATGTCATCGTGATATTTGTTTAAGAAATACTGCACATAGCTGTCATCCGGATCCGCATGGACCAGTTCGAATTCTTTCTCGCTTCGCGACATCTTCCAGAGGAAACGCAGATTGATCAGAACCAGGCAGAAATTCATGATCGCCGTCGGATAGGAACGGATGATCAGGGCATAGACCATGAAGATGAAGCTGCCGATACTGTTGACGATACGCAGCTTGAAGACACTGGTCATGATGAAGGATACCAGGACCAGCAGGGATCCCAGATAGCCGATCATTTCGATAATAAATTCTTTTGTCATAATTCTCCTTAGGCAGCGATCGCTGCAGATTCTCTTACATTTCTTATTATAAGATAAGGAAGCAAAGTATAATAGTAATGAAAAAGGTAACTATGAAAGAAAAAAAGATCGTACTGCTGATCATGATCCTTCTGCTTCTGACAGGCTGCGGAGGGAAAAAGATACATAAGGATGCCCGCAAGTATCAGAATGGCAAGTGTGTCGTCTACTATCCCAACAACGAAACGATCCGCGACTATGCGATGGATCTGTGCGAAAGCAAAGAGGAAGCGACACACGACTTTGAGATCAAAGAACTTGGGGATTTTTTCAGTATCACTTATGATACAGGAAAGAGTTTCTATGTTACAGAAAAATACAAGGATCCTGAATTAAGTATCATCAATAAGGACATCGTTTCCGATCAGCTGCGCTATGCGATGAAAGCCGATGGTCTGGATATCGCCTATACCAGCCAGTTCATACTGGATACAGCAGCGGACAGTCTGCCCATTGATGAGTACAGTCTGACGGTCGAAGACGGGAATCTCCGCATCTATGTTCCGCAATACGATTACACACTGAAAATACCGCTCTGCTACGCTTTTGCTGTCACAGGCAAAGATTTCGGCATCATGACCCAGACATATCACAAACATCGTTTCATCGACCCTCAACGTCCGATGATCGCGCTGACCTTCGATGATGGACCATACAGCACTGTCGATTCCGTGATCTATGACCTCATGGAGAAATACGATGCGAGATGTACCTTCTTCTTTGTGGGAGACCGTTTCAGCGAAAAGGAAATTGAAAATACCAGAAGAGGGATCGCTTTGGGATTGGAATACGGTTCCCATACGATGTCACATGAGCATCTAGGCGATTACAGCGATGCGGAAGCAAAAAAAAGAGTCACCAAGGTAGCAGATGAACTCTATGCCCAGACCGGCTATCAGATGAAGATCTACCGTCCGCCTTACGGAGAACGGAATACATCAATGGAACAGTCGATCGGTATGACAGCGATCCTGTGGAATGTGGATTCCCGCGACTGGAGCAATCGCGATGCGGATACGACCTACCGGAATGTCATGGATGACAGCACCCCGAATGACATCATCCTGATGCATTCGCTATATACAAGTACGGCGGACGCCTGCAAGAGGATCGTTCCGGAACTGATCGATCAGGGCTATCAGCTGGTGACCGTTTCCGAGCTGATGCAGTACCTTGGCATCGAAGGATCTGTCTTCGGAGGAAGATGATCACTCCGTCCGTAAGGCGACGACCGGATCCTGCCGTGCCGCTTTCTTGGAAGGAATGAAACCGGCGATCATGGTCAGGATGACCGCGATGACGATCAGGGCAATCGCCCCCTTGGCAGGAAGGACCGCATTGACTTCGTAGTTGTGTGTCAGTCCATGGATGATCCGGTTGATGATCGGCAGCAAAGCCAATGTGACACCGATACCCAATGTACCGGACAAAAGACCGATGATGAATGTTTCCGCCGAGAAGATCGAGGAAACATTTCTTTTTGAAGCACCCATGGCCCGCAGGATACCGATTTCCTTTGTCCGCTCCATGACCGAGATCAGGGTGATGACCGCGATCATGATGGAAGAGACCACCAGGGAGATCGAAACGAAAGCGATCAGCACATACGTCACGACATCGACGATCGTCTTTACCGAATTCATCAGGATACCGGTGATGTCGGTATAACGGATCCTGGTGTCATCGTCGGCCTTGTCATTATAGGAATCAAGGAAAGACAGGAAGTTTTCCTTGGAATCGAAGTCTTTGAAATAGAAGGAAATGGAAGTCGGATCATCGAGATCCTGATAGCCCAGAGAGATGAGATTTCCTTTGGCTGTCTTTTCTTCCGCCTTGGCCATCATTGTTTCCATCAGCCGTTTAAGTTCGTCCTGATCCATATTGAAACGGAAAGCCTTCGCAAACTTGTCGGTATCAAATGTGATCATGTCTTCGCTGAAAAGATCACTTAATCTGGATAAGGAATCCATCATCGGTTCCATCATCTGGGCGGTAGCTGAACCGATCTGTCCGGCAATCATCAGGACAGTGAATTCGTTGATCATCTGGCTGATGACGGCGGAAGTGTTTTCCAGAGCGGTTTCATTTCTAAGCGCCTGAGCAAGAAGCAGCATGCTGCTGAGCTCGGAAGTGCCGGAATACGTCGCCATGCCGTTTTCATCTTTGCTGTAGGCGACCTGATCATCGATCGCGATTTCTCTGATCGAAGCATAGTAGCCATCAAACATCGCTCTTACACCTTCCGCAAGAGAGTCGTAGTGTTTCCTGTCGATCATATCCAGCAGGGCATCGATATCGACGCCTTCGAGCTGGTTCAGGTATTCCTGATTGGTCTTCAGGAGAGTCTTGGCGAAGTTCTTATAGATCTTGCCATCGATGGAAGAAGATACCTTCCTGAGATCATCTTCATTCAGTACAAGCCTGGTGACAGTCGTGACATCTTCGCCTTCACCGGTGTTTTCCTCGATCAGGTGAGCGGAATCATAAAGATCGACCTGCTGCTGCAGTAATGAACTGTTGATCAGAGTGAAGACTCCTGTCAGCATGGTCTTGTCCGGGGTATTGGCGATCATGTCGGCAGCGGTCTGTGCGCTGTCCATGACGATCTTCTGCATCTGTTTCTCGTCGATATCGCCGAATTTCAGATCGTCTTCTTCAATATTGATTTTGAATGCGTCCTTCAGCATCTCTTCATCGATGCTGACCATATCGTTGAAATCCAGCTTGTTTTCTTCTTCACTCTTCTCTTCATCAAAACGTTTTCCCGAGAAGATATCGGTCTGCCTATCCGCAAGCTGCTTCGAGACGATCGAAGAGCGGGATGCTTCATCGATGATGTAGCGGCAGAGGTCCTTGGTGTAACAGACGCCGGGATTCAGGGCCATGGAACTGTTTCCTTCTTTGAGGCAGACGATGCCGACGATCTTCAGACGCAGGGAACGGTCATAGAGGTTATTCATATAGGTTTCATCCGCAGACATGTCCTCATAAATGCCGTACTTGACATTGTAGCGGTAGATTTCCGTCGGTTTGATCAGCCGCATATCGATCTTCATCAGCTCATCATAGCTGTATTCTTTCGGCGTGTTTTTTACACCCGCCTCCTCGCCGGCCATGACATTGTTGATGATGGTGCGCAGTTCACTGGTATCCCGTAATCCAAGCGAATATACCAGCAGATCCGAGATCGAATTCGGTTCGGACAGGACGATGATCATCTCATCGTAGCTGCCGGGCCATCTCCCAGCCAGGACATCATACTGATCCCTGTAGGAATCGAGATCCTCGTTCATTTCCGTGAAAATGGAATTGTTGCCCATGGAAAGGGTAGACATGAAGGAAGTCGCCTGTGAGGAGTACATTGTCGACATCAAAGAGGAGGGATTGAGCTGGCTCAGATGATCAGCCGCATCGATCGTGTAGATCACGGGATAGATGGAATAGCTGTAGTTGATGTGGGCGACATCGTCACGGTATTCTTCGGGATGGGTATCGAGATATTTCTTGAACGTCTTCAGATCGTTTGATCCGATCGATGAAAACATGGTCGTAAGATACTGACGTTCCCGGACTTTGTCGCCTTCGGTCTTGTTGTTTTCCCGGTCGGATACCATGGTCAGGATCGCCGAGGTCGTGTCCGCTGTTTCGGAAGTGATGGTCAAAGGATAGGAAGAAAGCGTATCTTCCTGGATCTTGTCGATGTAATTCTGGAAACCGGTCGAAAGAGAAGCGATAAGAGCAATGCCGATGATACCGATCGATCCGGCAAACGCGGTAAGGACCGTCCTTCCTTTTTTGGTCAGAAGGTTATTGAAAGAAAGTGACAGGGCAGTCAGAAAGGACATGTGTGCCTTGCGTTTCGTGTAGCTTTTTTGGGTCTCCTGTACAGGATGGAAAGGATCGCTGTCAGCGATGATCTGTCCGTCTTTCAGTTTTACGATGCGGGTCGCATAGGCATTCGCCAGTTCAGGGTTGTGGGTCACCATGACGACCAGACGGTCTTTGGCAACTTCTTTGAGCAGTTCCATGACCTGCAGCGAAGTGGTACTATCCAGCGCTCCGGTCGGTTCATCTGCCAGCAGGATGTCGGGATCATTGACCAGTGCCCGGGCGATCGCGACCCGCTGCATCTGCCCGCCTGACATCTGGTTGGGTTTCTTGTGTGCCTGTTCCTTCAGGCCGACTTCATCCAGAGCTTTGAGCGCTCTTTTTCTTCGTTCTTTCGCGGATACGCCGGCAATCGTCAGAGCCAGTTCGACATTGGAAAGGATATTCTGATGGGGGATCAGGTTGTAGGACTGAAAAACAAAACCCACCGCATGGTTGCGATAGCTGTCCCAGTCCCGGTCTTTATAGTCTTTGGTGGAAACCCCGTTGATCACAAGATCGCCTTCATCATAACGGTCCAATCCGCCGATGATATTGAGGAGTGTCGTCTTGCCTGATCCTGAAGGACCTAAAACAGCAACAAATTCATTGTCCCTGAGGTTCAGCGAAACCCTGTCCAGAGCTGTCTGTACCAGTTCACCTGTCTTGTATGTTTTCGAGATATTCTTCAGTACCAGCATACATTTCAATTATAGCAATGATAGAAAGAAAAGCTCATCATTGAGCTTTCTTCATAGATAAGGGGGGTCATTTCGTGCTGTCAGTCTATTTCTGACATCTTTATCATAGGAAATGCGTGTAGGAGAATTATCAAGCAATTATGGAAAATTATGTGTCCTGCGGAAAGTTTTTTATTGAAACACGAGAATTGGATAAGAGTCCATTCATTTTTATATGATTTAAATTATAATATTGAGTTGAGCATGACTAATTCGGAGGACATGATTATGAAACGTATATTAACGATCCTGATGGCCGTTATTCTGCTGTGCAGTTCACTTCTTTCAGCAAGAATTCTGACGGCAGAGGATGACGGAAACATCGATGAATCCGCGCAGGTCGTTCAGGAAACGATCGAAGGATCATCAGAGAACGGCAGTGAAGAGGATACCAGCAACGGCAATGGATTCGTCACACCTCCGCTGACCTTTCACAGCGGACGTCTCAACAAAGAGCTTCTGAAGCATCACAGAGACGCCGATTCCATTGAAGAAACGATCCCTTCCAGCTTTTCGTTAAAGAATGAAGGCTACGTCACCAGCGTCAAGAACCAGGATCCTTACGGAACCTGCTGGGCGTTTGCGGCACTAAGCTCTGCGGAAAGCGGCGTCCTGAAAAAATACGGCAGGACGCTCAACCTTGCGGAACTGCAGCTGGCGTATTATACCTGGAACAGCTATCAGGAAGCAGATCCGATGAATCTGATCACCAAAGATGGCAACAAGATGACGCCTAAGGCAGATTCCCTTGATGCGGGAGGCTGGGATCTCACGGCCGTTTTCTCTTTGGCCAGCGGTGTGGGCATGTCTGATGAATCGACATATCCGTATTCATCCGCTAAAACGTATCTGAAAGGAAACGGAACAAAACCCTGCTACAGCACAAAATACAGGCTGAAATCAGCCAGATGGCTGTCCATGACGGAAACCGATCTGATCAAGAGCTACCTGATGAACTACGGCGCGATGGCTGTTTCGTACTGCCACATCGATTACGGATGCTTCAATGAAACGACCGGCGCCTATTATCAGAACCGTTATTCTTCAAACTATTCAAATCATGCCGTGACCCTTGTTGGCTGGGATGACAATTATTCCAGAACCAATTTCAACTCAAACAACAGGCCTTCAGGAAACGGCGCCTGGCTGATCAAGAACAGTTGGGGTACAAGCTGGGGCAACAGCGGCTATTTCTGGATCTCTTACTATGATAAGAGCATTCAGGATGCTCTGGCTGTTTTCTATGAAGCGGAAGTCGATGATACATTTGATGCGAACAGCTATCATCTGTATCAGTATGACGGAAGCAGCCAGGATTATTCTTTCCTTACCTACACTTCAAAAGGATATGTAGCGAATATCTACACGACCCTCAATGATCGGGAACAGCTGAAGGAAGTCGGATTCTTTGTGGATGGGACCGGACTGAACTATACGATTTCCGTTTATAAGAATGTCGGCAGCAGACCCACTTCCGGAACGCTTGCCTGCACGCAGAGCGGCTATCTGAACGACGGGGGCTACTATCTGATCCCTCTGGATGACGAGGTCATTCTGACAAAGGGCGAGAAGTATTCGGTGGTCGTGAAACTGTCATCCTCAAACGGAGAAGAATTTTACATACTGACCGACAAATCCGAAACGTACGAATACGATGATGGATCCGTATACCGTTTCTACAACGATGTCAGCAACGATATCAGCTACAGCAGCTCGAACGGCACAAGCTGGAGCAGCCTGACGACTTCAGGAGAGACAGCCAGAATCAAGGCAGTGACCGTGGATGTAGAGGAAACGACCGATTACAAAGTGGTCCGTCTTGCCGGCAAAGACCGTATCGATACCGCAATCAAGACAGCGAAAGAATATATGGAGATCCTTTATAAGGATAAGCTCGATTTTGTCATCCTGGCCTATGCCTGGAACTTCCCGGACGCTCTTTCAGGAAGCTATCTTGCCGCCAGTATGTACGCTCCTGTTCTGCTGATTGACGAAAGCAGTGCCGGTGTAGTCAGTGATTTCATTAAAGAGAATCTGGCTGCTGACGGGACCGTCTTTGTCCTTGGCGGCGAAGCAGCCGTTCCATGGAGCTGGCTGACAGAACTCGAGGATTACAATATGTTCCGCTTTGCAGGAAACGACCGTTTCGGAACCAACCTGGATATCCTTGAAACGTTAGGTGTAGAAGGACAGGCCATCCTGGTCTGCTCCGGCTGGGGCTTTGCGGATTCGCTGTCTGCCGGCGCAACAGGCCTTCCTATTCTGCTTGTAAGCACGAAACTCACCAACGAACAGAAACAGTTCCTTGCGGATCATACCGATTCCAAAATCTATATCATCGGCGGAACATCGGCAGTCAATGAGACGGTAGAAAAAGAGATCAGAGAGATCAGTTCTTCCGTTGAAAGGATCGCCGGCAGCGACAGATACGCCACATCGGTAGAGATCGCCAGGAAGTTCTTCAGATCGTCCTCCGGCGCTGTTCTTGCCTATGCCTGGACCTTCCCGGATGGTTTGTCCTCCGGTCCTCTGGCATATCTGCTGACTGTTCCGATCCTGCTGGTAGACGGCAATAACTATGACCTGGCTCAGGGATACTGCCAGGACTATGGTGTTAAAAACGGCTACATCATGGGCGGATCTTCACTTGTCACAGACAAGGCTGCAGTAAAAATCTTCTCGCTGAACTCTTCCAGCGAGATCCTGGTGAAATAGCTGCTTTCATCAAAGATGCATTTGAATCAGGCATCCGGACATCAACAGACAGTCCCGGATGCCTTTTCTTTACAGGATCAGAAAACGTTCATACAATTTTGGGATAAATTACTTTATAATGATTTGTGAGTAAAGAATATGATGCGGGGGGATATCAATATGAAACGTATTCTGACAGTATTAATGACCGTTCTTTTGCTGTGCAGTCCGATTCCTGTGACAAGGAATGTATACGCAGAAGATGATGCAGACCTTGACGATCCGATTCAGACAGTTCAAAAGACGGCTGAGGAACCTGGAGAAAACGAAGAGACAGTCATCATTGACGAAAAAGAAGAAGATATTTCTGCTGTTGAAGAAGATTTAAACGAAATTGCTGTGCAGGAAGAAGAGATCGCTGTTCAGAACGAAGAGATGACTGAAAGTGACGAAAACGACAGTGAAACAAATGGCGGTTTTGTCACGCCTCCGCTGACTTTCCATGGCGGAGATGTAGATACGGAACCACTGAAACAGAACGCTTCCTACCAGGGTGAAACAATCAACGCAACGATCCCTACCAGCTATGACTTAAGGAATTACAATTTGATAACCAAAGTCAAAGACCAGAACCCGTACGGAACCTGCTGGAGTTTTGCAGCAGCAGGATCGGCTGAAAGCGGAATGCTGAAGAAATACGGCAGAACGCTAGACTTGTCGGAACTGCAGCTTGCGTACTGTACCTGGACCAGTTATCAGAAAAAAGATCCATTGAATCTGATCACCTATGACGGCAATACCTTTTCATCAAACAATTCAGGTAAGACTGTGTTGGATGCAGGCGGTTTTGAATTCACGGCAGACTATGCACTGGCCAGTGGCATCGGTTTTTCGGATGAATCGCAGTGTTCCTATGTCTATGCTCAAAAATATCTGAGCGGCGAAAGAACAGCCCCCTATTACAGTACAAGGTTCAGATTGAAATCGACCAGATGGTTTTCAATGTCGGAAAAAGATGTCATAAAAAGCCGTCTGATGAATTATGGTGCTTTAGCTGTATCCTATTATCACGATTATAACTGTTTTAATGAATCAACAAACGCATATTACCAGAATGAGAAACAGAGTTCGAATCACGCAGTTACCCTTGTGGGCTGGGATGACAATTATTCCAGATACAACTTTATAAGCAGGCCTGCAGGAAACGGGGCCTGGCTGGTGAAAAACAGCTGGGGTACAGATTGGGGAGATAATGGCTACTTCTGGATTTCCTATTACGACACAAGCATCAAAGATGGTCTGGCTACTTTTTATGACGTTGAACTGGACAGTACATTCAATGCAAATGACTACCATATCTATCAGTATGACGGAAGCAGCAACCGATGGTCCTATTATTACTTTACCAACTGTGACGCCTATGCAGCGAATGTTTACAAGACAATCAATAACTATGAACTTCTGAAAGAGGTCGGTTTCTTCTTCTACGGAACCGATCTCAATTATACGATCACTATCTATAAAAACGTTACAAATACACCTACTTCCGGAACGAAAGTCTGTACGCAGAACGGACATATCAATGAGGCGGGTTATTATCTGATCCCTCTGGATGACGAGGTCATTCTGACAAAAGGTGAAAAGTACTCGGTTGTAGTGAAACTTTCATCTTCCAGCAGCAATACGGTCTATGTACTGACAGACAAAACGTATGGATGGAATTATGAATGGTATGACAGCAATTACAATCAGTACACCGACAGATACGATTGCTATAATAACGCCAGCAGTGATCTGAGCTATTACAGCACAAACGGTACAAGCTGGACCAGCTTGACTTCTCTGGGGCACAGCGCCAGAATCAAGGCAATTACCATCACTTTGGATGATACGGTGGATTATAAAGTGACCCGTCTTGCCGGAAAGGACCGTATTGATACGGCGATCAAGACAGCGAAAGAATACATGAGTATCCTTGGCTATGACAAACTGGATTCTGTCGTACTGACTTATGCCTGGAACTTTCCGGATGCTCTGGCAGGAAGTTTTCTTGCGGATCACATGTATGCTCCGATACTGCTGATCGATAAGGACAACGCCAATAAGGTCTGTAAGTTCATAAAGGAAGTACTGGCGGATGATGGCCTCATCTATATTCTTGGCGGTGAGAAGGCCGTTTCCAGCAAATGGCTGAGCTCTCTTTCAGGCTATGACCAGTACAGGCTTGCGGGCAGAGACCGTTTCGGCACCAATCTTGAGATCCTCAATGAATTTTCCTTCCATGGGTGGCCTATCCTTGTCTGCAACGGATGGAGTTTTGCCGACTCACTGTCTGCCGGGGCAACAGGACTTCCTATTCTGCTTGTAGGAAGCAAACTGACAGAAGAACAGAAAGTCTATCTGTCAGAACATACAGATTCCAAGTTCTACATCGTCGGCGGAAAAGCAGCGGTTTCTGATTCCGTTGTTGCAGAGATGAGCGAGATCGTTACTGTTGCAGGCAGGATCGCGGGCGATGACCGGTACGGCACATCCGTAGCCCTTGCCTATTCAGTGTTCAGCAACCCCAGCAACGTGGTTCTTGCCTATGCCTGGAACTTCCCTGACGGTCTGTCTTCGGGACCGTTGGCTTATGCTCTTGGGGCTCCGATCCTGCTGACAGATGGAAAGAAATACAGTCTGGCTCAGGAATACTGTGAATACTACGGCATTGAAAGCGGCTATATCATGGGTGGGACCTCGCTCGTCACCAACAAAGCGGCTGTAAAAATCTTCTCTCTGATCTCTTCAAGAGAAATTCTGGTGAAATAGAGTTATCTATAATAATATGTTGAAACAAGGTGTCCGGTCAGCGTTTTGGACACCTTTTCTTTATGAAAACCATACTTTATAATGGATTCGTATGAAAAAGAAATATGCCAGCATCGGTCTGAACTATGACCTGATCATCGACAAATATCCCGATGTGAATGTATACGAGGAAATCGTAAATGCATATCTTGCGGATGAGTTTTTTCATGAGATCAGGATCATGCTGGAAGAAGAAGACTATGCGATGGCCAAGGATGCGACCAAGGGCCTGTATATTCTCGCAAGCGAACTGTATCTGTATCCTTTGTATGAAAGACTGCTGGAACTCTATGAAGATCTGGAATATGAGACATACAAGGATGTCCATGACCATTACCGGGAGATGATTGAGACCTATGACAGGATAAGAGGTGCCTTCCATGTATGACTGCGTCGTGGTTGGCGCAGGCCATGCGGGCTGTGAAGCGGCTTTATCTCTGGCTCACGCAGGAAAAGAGACCGTCCTGATCACGATCGCTTTGAATCATATTGCCAAGATGCCGTGCAATCCTTCAGTAGGAGGACCGGCAAAGGGAATCGTGGTACGGGAGATCGATGCCTTGGGCGGAGTCATGCCTAAAGTAGCGGACAGGACAGCCCTGCAGTTCAAGATGCTGAACACGACAAAAGGACCGGGTGTCTGGAGCATGCGCGTGCAGTCGGACAAGCTGGCTTACTCGCGGACGATGAAAGACATCTGCATGAATACTCCGCATCTGACGGTCATCGAAAGTATCGTTGAGGAAGTTGTCTGTGAGGATAGATCTTTTAAGGCGGTCATTCTGGAAGACGGACGCAGGATCGATGCGAAAGCCTGCATCCTGACGACAGGGACCTACATGGCTTCGACCGTCATGATCTCATCGGAGGTACGTCCGGAAGGTCCGGACGGAGACCGTACAACAAGCAATCTGAGCGAATCCTTAAGGAATCTGGGCATTCAATTGTTTCGATTGAAAACCGGAACGCCTCCGCGCATCCTGACTTCGACGATCGATTTCTCCAAAACAAAATACGAACCGGGCAGCGAAGAGTTCCTGCACTTCGCCGAAGAAACGAAACAGGAAGATGTCCTGACACCTGAGGAACAGGTTCCGTGTTATCTGACCTATACCAGCCCATGTACGCTTGATATCATACACGAGAATCTGAACCGTTCCTCCATGTATTCCGGCGTGGTCAAAGGGGTCGGCCCGCGCTACTGTCCTTCCATCGAAGACAAGGTCGTGCGTTTCTCTGACAAGCCACGGCACCAGCTTTTCCTGGAACCGGAGTCTTTAGAGCTTCCTACGACCTACGTACAGGGCTTTTCTACCTCGATGCCGAGGGATGTGCAGGAGCAGATGGTTCATTCCGTGATCGGCCTGGAAAACGCTGAGATCGTAAAATATGCCTATGCGATCGAATATGATGCAATCGATCCTCTGCAGGTGAAATCCAATCTGGAACTGAAAGACATCAGCAATCTCTTCATTTCCGGACAGATCCTGGGAACCTCCGGCTATGAGGAAGCCGCAGGTCTTGGTCTGATGGCAGGCATCAACGCCCGCAGGAAACTGGATGGGGAAGAGCCGTTCGTTCTGAAGAGAGATGAAGCCTATATCGGAGTCATGATCGATGATCTCATCACCAAAGGCACGAAAGAACCGTACCGTCTGCTGACCTCAAGAGCAGAATACAGATTGCTGCTTAGGCACGACAACGCCGATCAGCGTCTTCTGGAATACGGCTATGAGAATCATCTGATCAGTGAAGAAAGATATCGGAACTATCAGGAAAAGATGCAGAAGATTTCCAGAATGAAAGAATGGCTTCAGGAAACAAAAATAGACAAGGAAACCGGAATCAACGGATATCTGGAGAGTCTCGGATATGAGAACGAAGAAGGATCTCATAACGCCTATGAACTGCTGAAACGTCCGCAGGTCGAACTGTCTGCAATGCTGGACCTGATGGGGCTTGATTACGATAAAGAGATCGCCAAACAGGTCGAGATCGAAGTCAAGTATGAAGGATATATCAAAAAAGCCAGAAAAGAAGCCGACAGGATGCTGAAGATGGATAACGTCCATCTGCCTGAAGACATCGACTATCTGCACTTTGATAATCTGGCTCTGGAAGCAAGACAGAAGCTCAATAAGATCCGTCCTTCCTCGTTGGGGCAGGCCTCCCGTATCTCAGGAATCAACCCAAGCGATATCCAGGTCCTGGCGATCTATCTCAAACAAAGAAACACGAAAAAACCGGAATGATTTCCGGTTTTTCGTTACTTCATCAGACTGATGACTTCCATGAGCGTATCGCTGTTCTTTTCGATCGCATCTTTGTTGCCGACGATACAGGTATCGTCGATTTCGTTGATCTTCTCAAAGAGCGGTATCGTATCCCTGAGATCATCCAAAGTCGTATCGAGGATCTGTTCGTAGATCTTCTGTTTGTCGTCATATGTCAGATCGATCAGATATTCCAGATCACCGGCGCGGATCGCCGACTTGACGGACATGTACGGATCGAAATCTCCGGTGGTACCGACGATGTAGTTGTCGATGCTGTCGGCATGATCCAGGAAATCCTTCAGATAGTCCGGTGTTTCTTCATAGATACGCAGAGAATCGACCGGGGATGGATCGCGGTAGGAATAGAAACTGGCCTGCTTGTTGTTGCCGCAGCGGAAGCCGCAGCCGTAGGCTCCGTTCTTTACCCGGATCTCGTTCCACAGATAGTCATAGGTCAGGATATTCGACAGTACCTGCATGACACCGGGTTTTTTAATGTCTTCCTTCAGGGAAGTTGTTTTGGCCGCATAGGAGACATTGGAAGGTACGATGATGGCCTCTTTCCGATGACCTAACGGCGTGATCTCGACAGTCTCACCGACCGTTCCGGATGGCGCATCATCCAGCAGCTTTTTAAGGAAAAGATCCTCCTTTGTTCCTGCCACGGATAACGTGTATCTTTCTTTGACGAAAAGCTTTTTCTGCAGTTCCTTCAGAGAATGAAGGAAGTCTTCTTTCCGTTCCTCATAATGATCATCCAGATCATTCAGATAACGGTAAGCTTCATAGCCTGCGTAGTATTCGGAAATGACGGCAGTCCTGGAAGAGTAGGCGGAAGCCCGCAGCAAAGCCAGCGAATGGCCCGCATTGATATAAGCCTGTTCCAGAGCGAAGATATTCTGCTTCAGGATATCGTGGATTGCTTTGTCATCGCTGAAATCGGTCTCGTAGATGATCTCTTTGACCAGTTTCAGTGCTTCCTCATCGTTGCGGTTGAGGTTCGACCAGATGACGGCGATATTGTTTCTTGGCTCGTCATTCCGGAAAGAAAGAGCCGGCGTGAAGCTTGTGTAGAAATCGCCAAGGATGCTCTTGGTCAGACGGTTCAGGGTCAGCGGATCGTAATGGGTCGTTTTCAGCTTGCCCAGCAGCGACAGCATCTGCGACAGTACCGTATAATCTTTCAGTTCAAGATCGTTCGCTTGCAGGAAAAGGCTCAGGTAAGAGATGCCTTCCGTTTCCTGATCATGGGTAATGACGGTATTGTTTCCATAGGAAGAAGCTTTGACCGGATAATCGGTCAGCGTCTTTTTCAGGTCTTCCAGACGGAGCTTAGGCAAGGTCGCTTTCTGTTCCGGGGTATCGGAAGACATCTGCCATGCAGAGAGCTCTTCGTTCATCTTCAGGATCTGCTGCTTCTGTTCAAAAGACCAGCTTTCACAGATCTTCGCAAGTTTTTCTTTCTCGTTCTTCTGTTTCTGTTCGCCCAGTGTATTGGAAGGCTTCAGAAGGATCTTGGCATGATGCCCGCTTTCAAGGATCGTCTCTTTGAGAAGATCCTCATAGTAGGATGTGTGGAGTTTTTCCCTGAGACTGTTGAAGAGTTTTTCGAAACAGATGCTCCGCATCGGATCGCCTCCGTAGAGCCAGCTGTCCAGGCTGCTCAAAGCGAAAACCAGTCCTTTTGGCGCTCCGCCGAAATCCCGTTCTTTCGCCTTGAATTCCCGCTGGTTCAGTACCGCTTCCAGTTCCTCCTTGTCGAGACCTTTTTCAACGAGTCCTTCCAGCAGTTTCCTGATGGTCCGATCGATCTCTTCTTCCTTATCCAGATCGGTATTGATCACATCGATTTCGACATAAGGCTGCAGGATCCCGTCCTGGATGTCGAAATAGACGTCTTCACCCAAACCTTTGCTTAGGATGGCCTGCTTCAGAGGCGATTCATTTCTTGCGCAAAGCAGAGAAGAAATCAGAGAGAAAGCCATGTTTTTCTCATAGTCATCGAAATCGGATACGACATAGCCATATGCGATCTGGGCTTTTCCTGCAGGATCCTGTCCGGCAGCGATCTCAAATTCCTTGATGACCTTGTCAGCGACGACAGGTTCCTGCCTGCTGATTGAAATATTGTTGTTTTTCTTATCGTAATGCTGCAGATATTCTTCATCGATGATAGACAGTATCCTGCCGATCTCCATATCCCCATCCAGGAAAATGTAGGCGTTGTCCGGAGCATAGTATTTCGCATGAGCCGCACAGAAATCTTCATAGCTCAGATCGGTGATATGATCGGGATCGCCTCCCGACTCGTAACCGTAACAGTTCTCCGGAAACAGAGCGTGCATCATATAGCGCATACGCAGAGAATCCGGGGAAGAGAAGGCACCTTTCATCTCATTGAAAACGACACCCTTGTACGAAGGCTGTTCATCGCCTTCCTTCATCTCGTAATGCCAGCCTTCCTGATAGAAGGCATAAGGCTTCTCGACGGCCAGCGGCGCAAAGACCGCATCCAGATAGACCCGCATCAGATTGACGAAATCCTGATCGTTTCTTGAACTGACGGGATAGACCGTCTTGTCAGGGAACGTGATCGCGTTGAGGAAAGTCTGAAGAGAGCCTTTCAAGAGATCTACGAAAGGTTCCTTGACCGGATATTTGTGCGAACCGTTTAACACGGAATGCTCGAGGATATGAAACACGCCCGTATCATCGACCGGCGTCGTTTTGAAGGCAATTGAAAACGTCTTGTTTTCATCGGCGCGTTTCAGCCAGATCGCTTTCGCTCCGCTCTTTTCATGGATAAATTCATACATATCGGCTTTCAGTTCGTCGCTGTGCCTCACGTTGATGACTCTGAAGCCATGGATATTGTCATTGATATTCATAAGTTGATCCCCCATCACCAAGATTATATCACGCATGAAAAAAGCCGCATTTCTGCGGCTCTTCTTCCTTATTTGACGCCCGGTTCTCCGTCATCGAATCGGTAGACGATGCTGGAAAGATTGTTGTGGTTTTCGCGGTCTCCGGTCGTGTAGCGGATCAGCAGATAGTTGCCTTTGCTGTCCCTGCGTGATTCAATGGCCTTGATCTCATAAGCATTGCTGATGATGCCGCTGGTATCGGGATCGGCTTCCGGGTAGATCTTGATCTGCGGATCGCTCTTTTCGTCATCCAGATATTCGAGGATGTAGACTTCTTCTTCCCCGTTTCCATCGCCATCCCAGCTGAACTTGCCATCGCTGTAATTCAGGAAAGTGACGTTGTCTGTATCATAGTCTTCCGAGTCCGTGTCATAGACCAGATGATCCGGAATGTCTTTCATCAGACGCTGCAGGATCGATACTTCCTTGACCGGGAAGTAGGTGCCATCCGAGACAAAGTAGGCAGTCGTTTCGAAATAGAGATTCACATGGTCTCCATCCGGAAAAAACATGCTGAAATAGATGGTTCCATCTTCGATCGAAAGATCGCCCTTCGGATCGGATACGATGATATCCAGTTTCGCCAGTTCTTCGCAGACGATACGGATCATGTCTTCTTCGACGATCGTGCCATCCACGCTGTTTGCTACAAAATAATGGATGTAGGAAGGAAGCTTTTCGCCGGCAGCGATCTCGCTCATCAGCGTCGTTCCATCTTTTTCATCGATGTAGCTGTATAAAGACTGTGTCTGTTCCGTCTTTTTATTGCTGCAGGCAGTAAACATAAGCAGTATGCTGAGAATCAGTAAAATCTTGTTTTTCATAGTTTTAAACCTCAACCACCATTTTAGCGCATAATTAACGCACAATTATGGAATATTCATGTTTATAATAAGTACGAGGCGGTACAGAAACAATGAAACAATACCTGGATTTATGCCGATATGTTTTAGAAAACGGCGAAAAACGAATGGACAGGACCGGTACGGGAACGATTTCCGTATTCGGCTATCAGATGCGCTGCAATCTGGAAGAGGGCTTTCCTCTGCTGACAACAAAGAAGGTGTTCCATCGGGGGATCTTTGAAGAACTGCTGTGGTTTTTAAAGGGAGAGACCAATATCCGTCCTTTGGCATTGAAGAATGTCAAGATCTGGAACGACTGGCCTTATGCGAAGTATAAACAGTCCGCAGAATATCAGGGCGAGACGATGGAAGAGTTCATCCAGAAGATCTGCGATGATGAAGCCTTTGCCGAAAAATGGGGCGATCTGGGTCCGGTCTATGGAAAACAGTGGCGCAATTTCGATGACAGAGGGGTAGATCAGATCAGCCAGCTCATCGAGAATCTGAAGAATGATCCATTCTCCAGAAGACATCTGGTCGTCGCTTACAACCCGGCACAGGTCGAAGACATGGCGCTGCCGCCTTGTCATGCATTCTTTCAGTTCTACGTGAGCGCAGACAGGAAGAAACTGTCCTGCCAGCTTTATCAGCGTTCAGCAGACCTTTTCCTTGGGGTACCGTTCAATATCGCTTCTTACAGTTTATTGTTAGCCATGGTCGCACAGGTCTGCGGTTATGAGCCTTATGAATTCGTACATACCTTCGGGGACACTCATATCTATCTTGATCACATCGATCAGGTCAGGGAACAGCTCACAAGAGAACCGCGGACTTTGCCGAAACTGTGGCTCAATCCGGAAGTGAAAGATATCTTTGATTTCACGATCGATGACATCAAGATCCTGGACTACGATCCATGGCCTCCGATCAAAGGAAAGGTGTCCGTATGATCAGCTTTTCTGTCGCCATCGATCCCAATAAGGGAATCGGATACAGGAACGTCCTTCCCTGGCATATCAGGGAGGAACTGCAGGTATTCAAGAGAAATACTTTATTCAAGAATATCGTCATGGGTCAGACGACGTTTGATAATCTTCCGGGCAAGCTGAAGGACCGTTACATCACCGTCGTTTCGCTGGATCCCGATTACCATCCCGAGAATGTGGAAGTCTACCATGACCTGATCGGTTTCCTTGAGGAACATGAGAATGACGAAGAAGAATACATCATCTGCGGAGGAGCTTCCATCTTCCGTCAGGCTTATCCGTACGCAAGGAAAGCCTATGTGTCTTTCATCAAGAAAGAATACGATGTGGATACCTATTTCGATGTCTTCGATCTGAAGGACTGGGAGATCGTCGAAGAGGAGGACCACGAAGAGTTTGTCTACCGCCTATTGAAACGAAAAGAAAATGTCTGAGAAGTACATAAGACTGGAAATGCTGCTGGGTGAAGCAGCGATGCAAAAACTGGCTGCTTCTACGGTAGCTGTTTTTGGCGTGGGAGGGGTCGGTTCCTATGTCGTCGAGTCTTTGGCAAGAAGCGGAGTGGGACATCTGGTTCTGATCGATAACGATGAAGTCGTCTTAAGCAATTTCAACCGGCAGATCATGGCGAACGAGGATACCTTAGGATCTTCAAAAGTCAAAGCGATGGCGGAAAGGATACACAGGATCGACCCCAAGATCCGGGTCGATGTCTATGAGATGTTCTATCTGCCGGACAGAACAGAGGAGATTCCGTTTGAGACGTTCGATTATATCGTGGATGCAATCGATACAGTCACAGCCAAGATCGATCTTGTATTACAGGCACAGAAGCACGCCGTACCGATCATCTCCGCGATGGGCTGCGGGAACCGGCTTGATCCATCAAAACTCGTCTGTACGGATCTTTCCAAGACCTACAACGATCCTTTGGCCAAGATCATGCGCAAGGAACTGAAAGAACGGGGGATCCATCATCTGAAAGTCGTCTATTCTCCGGAAAAGCCACTGAAACCTCTGAAAGAGATCGAAGAGGAAGACTCCAGACGCAGAAGCACCCCGGGATCCTCCATATTCGTTCCTGCCAGCGCAGGCCTGCTGATCGGATCGACCGTCGCACAGGATCTCCTGAAATAAAGCCCGGGAAATAAAAAAAAACAAATTCTGATGATTTGCAGATATAATTGATTTATGACCATCAAGGAACTGGAAGACCATTTGAAAGAAAGAGGGATCGTTCTGACCCCGCGGATGGCGGAACAGCTGGACTGTTACGCTCTTTTTCTCAAGGAATACAATGAAAAGATCAATCTCACGGCCATCACGGACTATGAGGAGATCATCGATAAGCATTTCTATGATTCCCTGCTGGCGGCGGATGGAACGCTGTCAGGAACTCTGGTCGATGTCGGAACGGGTGCCGGATTCCCCGGAGTCGTCCTGAAGATCGTTTTTCCTGAACTGCATGTCATCCTGCTGGAACCGCTGCAGAAACGCTGCATCTTCCTGGAGCTGCTGATCGAAAAACTGGAGCTGCAGGGCATCGAAGTCGTCCGGGGAAGAGGTGAAGAATACAGCCTCCAGCACCGGGAAGAGTATGACTATGTCACGGCGCGCGCCGTCACGAATATGAACAAGCTGATCGAGATCTGCGGTGCGATGGTGAAACTAAACGGATATTTTATCGCCATGCGAGGCAAAGACGGCGTCACGGAACTGGAAGAAGCAAAGAAGGCCATCACGGCGATGGGCTTCGAGCAGACATCGCTCCGTGAAGAGGAACTGGGGGGCCATGATCAGCGTATCATCGCCTATTTACAAAAAATCCGTAAGACCCCATTAAAGTATCCCAGGAAATATAATATAATGAAAAAGGAACCTCTATGAAAAAAGAGATCGTAAGAATCAAACTAGATAAAATCATCCCGAATACCAACCAGCCTCGCTTGGATTTTTATGATGATTCGATCAAAGGACTGGCAGAATCGATACGGCAGAACGGACTGCTGCAGCCGGTCACGGTACGCAAGAAGGGTGACAAGTATGAACTGATCGCAGGCGAGCGGAGATACCGTGCCTGCCTGCTGAACGGTGCCAAGGACATCGAAGCGATCGTCATGGAGTCCACGGATGAAGAGTCCGCAAAACTGGCGCTGATCGAGAACCTGCAGAGAGAAGATCTCAACGCCATCGAACAGGCCATGGCCATGAAACGCATCATGCGCATCGAGAACTGCACGCAGAACGAACTGGCAGACCGATTAGGTTATAAACAGTCGACCGTCGCCAACAAGCTTCGTCTTTTGAAACTGCCTGACTACATCAAGAAAGCGATCTCCTCAGGTGCGATCACCGAGCGTCATGCCAGGGCGCTGCTGAATGTCCCGGAAGACAAACTGGAAGAAGTCTTCCTGACCATCACCAACCGCAAATACAACGTCTCCAAGACGGAAGAATACATCAAACAGCTGACGGAACGATCAAAGAACCGCGGTGTCTCAAACAATCTCAGGATCGGCATCAACACGATCAATGAGGCATATGAACTCTGCAAGAAATCCGGCATTGATGCGGATATGCAGGTCACGGAATACGAAGACAACGTCAAGATCGTCATCCGGATGAAGAAATAGGAGAAACAATGGCTAAGATTATCGCAATTGCCAATCAGAAAGGCGGCGTAGGCAAGACCACCACCAGCATCAATCTGGCAGCAGGCCTGGCTTACTCGAATAAAAAAGTGCTTCTGGTGGACTTTGACCCGCAGGGCAATGCCACCCAGGGCGTCGGACATCGGGTCGGGCTGAATGACCTGACGGTTTATGATGCCATTTTGGGCGATACAGACGTCAGAAAGTGCATCAAGACATTATCCAAGCCGCCGCTGGATCTTCTGCCCGCGAATATCGCTTTGGCCGGAGCGGATCTTGAACTGGCCAAGATCGAGGATCACCGTGAAAGCCTTCTGAAGGAAACGCTGAAACCGGTCACGGATCAGTACGACTACATCATCGTCGACTGTCCGCCATCCCTGGGGCTGATCAATACGAATGCCCTGACGGCAGCCGATTCAGTCCTGATCCCGGTCCAGAGCGAATACTATGCTCTGGAAGGAATCACTCAGCTCTTGCAGACCATCCGTCTGGTCCAGAAGCTCTTCAATCCTCAGCTGAAGATCGAAGGCGTCCTGGTCACGATGTATGATGCCAGAACCAATCTATCAGAAGAAGTCGGCCAGGAGATCAGGAAACACTTCAAGGAAAAAGCCTACAAGACCTACATTCCGCGGAATGTGAAACTGTCGGAAGCGCCAAGCTCCGGATTATCGATCTATGATTATGCTTTGAATTCCGAAGGAGCCAAGGCTTATGTCGCGCTGACCAGGGAAGTCATGGCGGCGAATACGGAGAGAAGACATGGCTAAGAAGAAATCACTGAACAAAGGATTGAGCGAGATCTTCGGTGCGGACATCGATTCGTTCATCAACGATGTCGCGGAAGGAGATCAGCGCAATACCGCAGGGACCAGCGAGATCGCGATCGACAGGATACGGGCAAATCCGTACCAGCCAAGAAAAGCCTTTGATGACAAGGGCCTGGAAGAACTGGCTGCCTCGATCAGAGAGAACGGAGTCTTCCAGCCGGTACTGATCAGGGAATCGGTCGGAGGCTATGAACTGGTTGCCGGAGAAAGACGTCTGCGTGCCTCCAAGCTGGCAGGCAGGACAACGATCCCGGCGATCGTCGTCGACTTCAATGATCAGCAGGTGATGGAAGTATCCCTGCTGGAAAACATTCAAAGAAAAGACCTGACCCCGATCGAAGAAGCGAATGCCTATGACCAGCTGATCCGGAAATTCGGCTACACCCAGGAAGAGCTGGCGAAACGTCTGGGCAAGTCCAGAACGAACGTAACGAATCTGCTGAGATTGCTGAACCTGCCGGAGAAGATCAGAAAGATGGTCGATGAGGGCAGACTGTCCTATGGCCAGGCAAGGACCCTGCTGGGAGTGGAAGATGAAGAGAAGATGCTGAAGATCGCCGAGAAGACCATCGAGGAAGGTCTCAGCGTACGGCAGCTTGAAAAACTTTGCAGCAAGCCTCAGAAGACCCCCAGAAAGCAAGCGAAAGAACCGGATCCGTTCGTCGAAGATGTCAGGATACGGATGCAGCGCAAATTCGCGACAAAAGTAGAAATACAGAACAGAAGTATCATCATCAGATATAATGATACCGAGGATCTGAATCGCATATTGGAAATTATGGGAGTCATAGAAGAATAAAGGAAGGATAATGATATGGCAGAAAATGAAGAAAAAATCGTATTGACTTTAGGTGAAGAAGCAGTCGCTGAAGAAGAAACAGAAACCGAAGTCGTTGAAGAAGAAAAAGCGCACGCGACCGTACCGGTATCGGATATCGTCGGTCATGCGAAACTGGATGATTCCGGTCTTTCCGAGGAAGAGAAGAAGATGGTTTCCGATTTCTCGAAGCAGATCGATATCATGGAAACGAATTCGATCCTGCAGTATGGCGCTACCGCTCAGACGAAAGTCGCCGACTTCTCCGAGACCGCATTGAAGAACGTCAGGACCAAGGACATCGATACCATCGGCGATACGCTTTTGGATCTGGTATCGGAATTAAGAAATTTCGATGTCGATGAGAAAGACGGTTTCTTTACGAAACTTTTCAAGAAGGGTTCCAACTCGATCAACGATGTCAAGGCAAAATATGACAACGCGAATGTGAACGTCGACAAGATCGTCAAAATCCTGGAAAACCACCAGATCACACTGATGAAGGACATCAACCTGCTGGATCAGCTCTATGAAAAGAACCTGGTCAACTTCAAGGAACTGACCATGTATATCCTGGCGGGCTATCAGAGACTGGAAGAAATCAAGACGAAGGATCTTCCTGCCGCTTTGAAGAAAGCGGAAGAATCCGGCCTTCCGGAAGACGCGCAGGCAGCCAACGACCTGTCCGAAGCGATCACCCGTTTCGAGAAGAAGCTGCATGACCTGGAACTGACCAGAACGGTCTCCATCCAGATGGCTCCGCAGATCCGTCTTGTCCAGAACAATGACACGCTGATGACGGAAAAGATCCAGTCTACGCTGGTCAATACCATTCCTCTGTGGAAGTCACAGATGCTGATCGCACTGGGCATCGCACATTCCAAGGAAGCTGTCAAAGCCCAGAACGAAGTCTCCGAGATGACCAACAAGATGCTGAAGCAGAATGCCGAGAATCTGAAGATGGCTACCATCGAGACCGCAAAAGAGTCCGAGAGAGGCATCGTCGATATCGAGACCCTGACCGAGACCAACAAGAAGCTGATCGAAACGCTGGAAGAAGTCAAGCGCATCCAGATCGAGGGCAGAGAGAAACGTGTCGCTGCGCAGCAGGAACTGCGCCGTATCGAAGCCGAGCTGCAGAAAGAACTCACGGACGTCGTCAACAAATAATCACAGGATGGATCCAAGGATCCATCTTTTTAGATGATAAATAAAAGCAATCCCTGCGGATTGCCCTCAACATTTCTATTATCTCATATTTCTTTCAGGAAAAACAGACTGTTATTTTCCTGCAGAACTGTTAAGATGAAAGTGTAAAGAGAAGACCAATAATGAAAGATCTGCGAGGGCGCAGATAAATTGTTAGGAGGATTTAGTAATGAAGGAGATCTTGAAAGAAATTCATTGATCCCTCATTGACTTGTGATCAGCGGGTCAATGAGGCGTAACCGGCTGATCAGAAGGAAAATCCGAAAAAGACAGAAAGCATTACTGATCTGATATCGGATGTGAAACACCTTCAGTTGTTTCAATATCAGATATATACTTTATAAAAGCATAAATAGTTATCCCATATAACTAAGCCGCAAGAGGCGGCATGCGAAAAAAACGTGAATCGTTCGAACTACCGGTGATGTATTACCGGTAGTTTTCGTTATATGCAGCACCAGAAAACGGGATCTTTACATAAAGATCTTTTAAAAAACCATGATTCTCTGTCATTTCTGTGCGTGTTGATGATATAATGAAAACGCTTGCAAAAAACAAGCTATTTTATAGAAAGAAGGAATAAATATGAAAAAACTGTTTGCGTTAGTGTTGGCAGTACTGACAGCATTAACACTGGTAGGTTGCTCAGGCGGCGGCAACAACACCCCTGCTAATGACAACCAGTCAGAAGTTCAGAAGATCATTGCTGAAGCACAGACGATGACTCTGGAAGAACTTGCTCAGAAGGCGATCGAAGAATCCAATGGCAAGAAGGTCTATGGCGTTGGTAACTCTTCACGTGGCAAGAGCGCTCTTCCGCTGTTCATTGAATATCTTCAGACGATCGATCCAAGCTATACGCTTGAATTCGAATGGCAGCAGCCAAAGAACAACAAGATCTTCGATCAGCTGACCGCTGATGGCTTAAAGGATGTAGGTACATTCTTCATGACCCTGATCCAGGATGGCAACCAGATCGAATCCAAGATGGTTCAGACCGGTGTCCTGGATACATTCATTCCGAAAGAGTGGGCAGAAGCCAACGGTACGACTCCTGAAGCTTACGAAGGATATCTGCCTCTGCAGACTCTGAACAAGATCTTCGAATTCAACTGCGTCAATCCTGACAAGACTTATGACAACTGCTGGGATTTCGTTGCGGAAGGTGAACACGGTCTGTTCATGGATATCGATTCCGAAATCGTTGGCAAGAACTTCCTGTACATGCTGACGAAGGATGAATATGCTGCTTACCTGAAGGATGCATTCGACAAGCTCCCTGCAAACGAGCAGTCTTACTTCCAGCCGACGATCGATGAAATGGCTAAGGATGCCGCTGAATTAGGTTTAGGCGAAAACGGCAAATATGCGCTTGCCTGGATCAAACTGTGGGTCAACAGCTACAATGCTGTAACGGATGATGGCCCGATCTGCAACACGCTGGTTGATGCTTCTGCTGTCGACAAGTTCGGTCTTCTGGTTTACTCAAAGGTACGTTCCGTTGAAGAAACCGACACCGTTTCCGTCAACAACATCAAGGTCGCTGCTTACCAGCCTGGTTTCGAAGGTATCGGCGGATATGCTTACTGCCACTACCTGTTCGTTACCGACAACTCACCGTTCCCTTGGACGGCATGTGCGTTCATCGCTTACATGACCGAGACAGTCGATGGCTTCTCTGCTTGGGGCAAAGACTTAGGCGGTTATTCTTCCAACCCGGTTGTCGCTCAGGGCACAGAAGAGAAATATCACCATTCAAAGGGCGAATCTGCGAAGGTCGCTTGCGAAACCACCATGGATAAGGGCTACGACTGGTGGATCAACGAAGGCAAACTCGTTGTCGAAGATCCTGTATACTGTGCATCTGTAGCATTCACTGTCGGTTCATGGATCGAAATGCTCGATAAGTATACTCCTGAATAATAGATAGTTCTATCTTTATCGGAAAGTATAAAAATGATAGTGCCTTTGTAGTATTATCTACAGAGGCACTTTCTGTAGAGAGGTGAATGAATGTCAAAATCAATGAAAATCAAACTGAACAGTTTAAAGACTTATCTCAGTAAACCTCAGAATGTCATCCTGATCCTTACCGGTATCCTGGTCACCTTTACGACGATCGCCCCGATCTATGCGATCATCATGGACACCATCAAGATCCACCCGGGAACCATTGACCAGTACCTGTCAGGAAAAGCCAGCGGATTCACCCTGGCCAACTATACCGATCTGTTTACCAGCAGACTGGCGAAAACCAATCTCTGGACGCCGTTGATGAATACGACCATCCTGGCGCTCGGTTCCTGTACATTCGCGATCCTGTTTGGCGGTATCTTCGCTTATCTGATCACCCGCACAAACATGGCTTTCAAGAAGTATCTGAGTTCGATCTTTATTTTCCCATATATCATGCCGCAGTGGACTCTGGCTGTCGTCTGGCAGAACCTGTTCAACTCGAATGCGGTGACAGGCACTTCCAACGGCTTGCTGGCATCGCTGTTTGGCACCAATATGCCGGCGTGGTGGTGTGTCGGTCTGTTCCCTTGCATCATCGTATTAGGTATGCACTATGCGCCGTTTGCCTATATCCTGATCGGCGGCATCTTCAAGAATATGGATGCCAACCTGGAAGAGGCTGCGACGATCCTGGATACCCCAAGATGGAAGATCTTTACCAGAGTCACGATCCCGATGGTCAAGCCGGCCATCCTGTCGACGATCCTGCTGGTCGCGGGTTCGACGATCGGTTCCTATCCGGTTCCGCATTATCTGGGTCTGACGACTCTGGCGACCAAATACGTTTCCATGAACGACAAGTATACCGGAGAAGCATCGATCATCGCGATCATCATGATGTTGTTCGGTGTCGCGATCATGTATCTCAACCAGCGGTCTCTGCATTCCCGTAAATCTTATACGACGGTTACCGGCAAGTCCGGACATATCTCGAAAGTCGATCTGGGTAATACCGGCAAGTATGTGATCGCCATCGTGTTTGTGATCATCACGTTCTTCACATCGATCTTCCCGATTATCTCCTTCGCGTTTGAAACATTCCTGCCGAACCCGGGCGATTATTCTTTCCTGTACACAGGCAATACGAATAACCTGACGACCAAGTGGTGGGTGACGAATGAAAACGTGACCGAGAACGGCATGTACGGTCAGATGGGTATCTTCCACAACAAGACCATCTGGCACGCTTTCTTTGGCACGATCCTGGTTTCGATCATCTGCTGTCTGACGGCAGGTGTCATCGGTACCCTGATCGGTTACGCCGTTTCCAAAGACAGAAGAGGCAAACTGGCAGGCTACGTCAACTCCATGGCTTTCCTTCCCTACCTGATGCCTTCCGTTGCGGTAGGTGCCGCCTACTTTATCCTGTTTTCATCCGGCAAGATCAATCTGTTCAATACCTATCTGGCATTGGTCATCGTCGGTACGGTCAAATACATCCCGTTTGCCTCCCGCAGCTCGCTCAACTCGATGCTTCAGCTGTCAAACGAGATCGAAGAATCGGCGATCATCCAGGATGTCCCGTGGATCAAGCGCATGACCAGGATCATCATTCCGATCCAGAAGTCATCGATCGTCTCGGGCTTCCTTCTTCCGTTTATGACCTGTTTAAGAGAACTATCGCTGTTCATGCTGCTGTGCGTGCAGGGCTTCATCCTGTCGACGACACTGGACTACTTCGACGAAATGGGACTTTACGCTTTCTCGAGCGCGATCAATCTGATCCTG
>JAFRVK010000036.1 GCA_017441765.1 Erysipelotrichaceae bacterium | reverse complement strand
TGGTCGTTGCCGCACAACGGCCGCATCCTGATCTATTTTTTATATCTGGGCATCAGCCTGTTTGTTTATCATGTTCTGAAAGATTCAACACTGTTCAGCGAAGAAGACAGCCTGATCATCACACTGCTGTTCAGTACCGTACCGGTCAATGAGGCAAGACTGCTGATCTCCAATTTTCCTTACACCGTAGGACTCTTTCTTTTCTATCTGGGATTCATGCTGTTTGTAAACTGGAACAAATCAAAGAAATGTGCCGGAAAGACGATCTGCCGCATCCTTCTGCTGTTCTTGTTCTTTATTTCGTTTATTTTAAGTTCCGTTCTGGCTTACTACTATATCATCATCGCTTATCTGTTCGTCCTACAGCTGAAATCTTCGAGCGAGACAGGCTGGTTCAGAAGGATCCTGCAGGCAGTCATAAATGTTGTCAGATACTATTTTGACTTCTGCATCCTGCCTTTTGTATATTTCATCCTTCATAAGATGTTCTTTCCGGTTTCCGAGATATTTGCTGGTCGAAGTTCCGTTTCGATCGAAGGCTTAAAAAGTTGTCTGGACTATATGCCATGGTCCGTCATCAAGGTCTTCAGGGATATCTGCAGACGATTCCTATCATGCATCAATCCTGTGATGCTGATCATGCTGCTGATCGTTTCCGTATTCCTTTTTCTTGCAAGAACAGAACTTGAGGATCATGCCCTGTCTGATTCTGTGAAGTATCTGATCTACGGCATGACCGCGCTTGTGCTGGCGTTATTTCCATATATCGTGATCCGTCAGGATCTGATCGAAACGATCGGCGTCAAGGGACGAGATGCGATTCTGATTCCTTTGGGATTTGCTCTGATCCTCTACGCAGCTCTGAGCCTGATCAAAGGGAAATACCGCAGTCTGCTGGCGGGGATCGTTCTTGTATTCTCGATCTTCAGTTGCAATGCTTTGTATCTGGAGTGGCAGAAAGACTACTATGCGCAGCTGGCTCTGGAGGAAAAGCTGAATGAACCTGTGATCGCTGCCAATGACACCTTTTTTCTGACTGATCTTCATGAAACACAGGTCGAGGGGCAACGCTATTACAGCCTGAATGCGAATGCCTATCATGTATATGGCGAAAAAACGAGACTATTTCTGCCCAAGGCATCCAATCTGAATCTGCTTCTGAGCAAGAAAGCGCTGCTTGAGGCGCAGGCCTTGTTTGATCACGCTTATCTGTTTGAAGACTACGATCCGGAGGATTACTGTCTGGATGCGGTACTCGATTTTGATTGTGAATTTACAGATGCTGAAACGTGGAAACTGAAATACCTGGAAATCTTCGATCCGGACGGCTTTAAGGAACTGATCCGTCAATCCGGTTCCTTGGATGTTTATACTGTCGATGATGATTTTACGATCCTTTTGCTGGATGCGTATAAGAAAAACGCCCTTCACGAGGATGAGGATGTGCTGGAATTGTTGTATGATTATATAAAGTGAAGGTGACTTATGCCAAACAAAGAGAAACTCCCGGTCTTATATCTGATCACGCCATGCTACAACGAGGAAAAGGTCCTGCCTTTGACTTATTCCCTGTTTCTGAATAAAATCAAAGAACTGGTCAAAACAAAAACGATCAGCCCTGATAGCCGCGCGCTGTTTGTGAATGACGGTTCTACCGATGGAACCTGGGATTACATCTGTGAAATCGCAAAAAAGAATAAACAGATCGAAGGTATCTCTCTTTCACGAAATAGAGGTCATCAGAATGCTTTGTTGGCAGGCCTGATGGAAGCCAAAGACCACTGCGATGTGACGATCACGCTGGACTGCGACGGTCAGCACGATATTAATGCAGTGGACCGTATGTTGGAGAAATATGAGGAAGGCAATGAAGTCGTCTATGGCATACGCAATTCAAGAACAGGCGACAGCACCATGAAAAAAGTATTCTCCGAGCTCTATTACAAACTGATCAACGCTTTTGGCGGGGAGATCGTTACCAATCATGCGGATTACCGGCTTGTTTCTTCAAAAGTACTGAATGCTTTCTCGGATTATAAGGAAGTGAATGTCTTTTTAAGAGGACTTTTCCCGCTGGTCGGTTTCAGATCAACGACGGTCAATTACGATCAGTTTGAACGGGTTGCCGGCAAGAGCCATTATTCCTTCAGCAAGATGCTGACCCTGGCGATCGATGGCATTACCAGCTTAAGCATCAAGCCGATCAGGATCATCACCGGAATCGGGATCTTTGTGGCTTTTGTCAGTTTCATCGGAGTGATCTATTCCATTGCGACTTTCTTTGCGGGAAAGACCGTACCGGGCTGGGCATCGATGACCTGTACCCTCTGCTTTGTTTCGGGAATACAACTGATTTCTCTTGGGATCATCGGCGAATATGTCGGGAAGACCTATATGGAAACCAAACAGCGTCCGCGTTATATCATCAGCGAACGTACTTATAAGGAATAAGAGTTTTATCAAATAAACAATAAATGTTAAAATAGAATCGAAAAAAGAGGTTTTCGTATGGCTAAAATACTGGTTACAGGTGCAGAAGGATTTATCGGAAGTCATCTGACCGAACTGCTGGTCAGGGAAGGTTATGATGTCCGGGCGATGGTCCAATACAATTCTTTCAATAACTGGGGTTGGATCGATACTTTTGAGGATGCGATCAAAGAGAAACTGGATATCTTTGCCGGAGATGTCAGAGACCCGAACGGTGTCAGAACAGCAATGGAAGGCTGCGATGCCGTGTTCCATCTGGCTGCCTTGATCGCCATCCCTTACAGCTATCATTCTCCTGACATGTATGTCGATACCAATATTAAAGGCACGCTGAATATCCTGCAGGCTGCCAGAGACCTGAAAACAGAAAGAGTCCTGGTCACTTCGACCAGCGAGGTCTACGGAACGGCTCAGTATGTGCCGATCGATGAGAAGCACCCTTACCAGGGGCAGTCGCCATACAGCGCCACAAAAATCGGGGCCGACCGCCTGGCTGAATCATTCTACCGCAGTTTCGATCTGCCTGTTACGATCGTAAGACCATTCAATACCTTTGGTCCTCGCCAGTCCGCAAGAGCAGTCATTCCAACGATTATCACCCAGCTGCTGGCAGGAAAGAAAGAAATCAAGCTTGGATCACTTGCGCCGACCCGGGATTTCAACTATGTCAAAGACACTGCCAGAGGATTCCTGGAAATCTACAAGTCCGACAAAACGATCGGCGAAGAAATCAATATCGCGACCCAGAGGGAAATCTCCATCGGTGAACTGGCAGAAGAACTGATACGTCAGATTGCGCCGGATGCAAGGATCGTCTGTGATGATATCCGTGTACGTCCGGAAAAATCGGAAGTGGAACGTCTTTTAGGCTCAAATGAAAAGATCAAGGCCCTGACCGCCTGGAGGCCGCAATACACTCTGGAAGAAGGGCTGAAAGAAACGATTGAATTCTTCCGTGACAATCTTGATAAATACAAGGTAGACATCTACAACCTTTAGGAGCGTTATGAACTATCAGCAATATCTGATCAAAGAAGATGCAAAGATAAAAGAAGCCTTAAAGAAGATCGACCGTGTCAAACCGAAGATCCTTTTTGTCACGAAAGAAGACAGACTCGCAGGCTCTCTGACCGATGGTGATATCCGCAGATATCTGATGGCCGGAGGCAATGTTGATGATTCCGTCTATGAAGCATGCAACAGGAAGCCGAAGAAAGTCGCACATTCTCTGGAAGAAGCCGTAGGCATGCTGGATGGAAACTATATCGCCATCCCGATCATCGACCGGAAAAAGAAGATCCTTGACATCTACACCGGAAAACGGCAAAGCGTCAGAAGAAAGAAACTCAATGTCCCTGTTGTCATCAATGCCGGAGGCAAAGGAACCAGACTGGATCCTTTTACCAAGATCCTGCCGAAACCGCTGATCCCGGTAGGCGATCTGCCGATCATCGAACACATCATGCGCCGCTACGAAGAATACGGCTGCGATCAGTTCAATATCATCGTCAACTATAAGAAAGAACTGATCAAATCCTATTTCAAGGAAATAGATAAACAGTATAACGTGACCTGGACCGACGAGGAAGAACCTTTGGGAACCGGCGGAGGTCTGAGTCTGCTCAAGAATATGAAAGATGAGACCTTCTTCTTTATCAGCTGCGACAGCCTGATTCTGGCGGATTACGGAGAAATCCTGAAATTCCATAAGAAGAACAATAACGACATCACCATGATCTGTGCCAGAAAGAAAGTGACCATCCCTTACGGGATCGTCGATGTCAAAGAAGGAGATGTCCTGAAAGCCATCAAAGAAAAACCGGAGTATTCTTTCCTGACCAATACCGCCATGTATCTGGTCGAAGGAAAGATCCTGAAAGATATCGATCAGAAGAAAGCCGACTTCCCTGATATTGTCAAAATGGAACAGGAAAAAGGAAGAAAGATCGGCGTCTATGCGGTCGATGAAGAAGACTGGCTGGATATGGGCCAGATGTCCGAACTGGAAAAGATGAGGATTAGATTGTATGGAGAATAAACTGAAAGACCTGATCATAATGGGTGCCGGTGATTTGGGCAAGGATGTTGCCTGGCTGGTCGAACGGATCAATGCGAAAGAGCCTGAATGGAATCTCTTGGGATTTACGGAGATCAGTGAACTCAGGGAATTTATGGGCTATCCTGTTTTGGGCGAAGACGATGTCATCGAAGATTATAAAGATGTCTATGTCGTATGTGCTTTGGCGAGTCTGACGGTCAAGTCAAGAATCATGGAAGGACTGCCTGACAATGTGAAAGTTGCTACGCTGATCGATCCAAGCGCCGTTATCCACAAGAGTGCGGTCATTGAAGAAGGTTCCATGGTTTTTGCGAATGCTTTGGTTGGCGTCAACGCACACGTGGGAAGGAACTGCCTTGTCCTGCATAATTCCGCAGTCAATCACGATGTCGAGTTAGGCGACTATTCGATCGTCTATCCGAATGCGACGATTTCCGGAAAATGCACGATAGGGAGATTCGTAGAGATCGGCACAGGCGCTTCTCTGATTCAGGGGATCAGCGTCTGCGACAACGCAAAGATCGGTGTCGGTGCTGCCGTATTCACGACCATAAAGAATCCGGGAATGACGGTAGGCAATCCTGCTGTCACCATGGGGAGCAAGAAGAAGGAGTCCAAATGAAGACATTGATCATCGCCGAAGCAGGCGTCAATCATAACGGAAACTTTGAACTGGCGAAACAGCTGGTAGACAAAGCGGCAGAAGCAGGAGCGGACATCGTCAAATTCCAGACCTGCAAAGCGGAGAATGTCATTTCCCGTTATGCGGATAAAGCGGAATATCAGAAGAAGACCACAGGCGAAGCCGATACGCAGCTGGATATGGTCCGGAAACTGATGCTGACATATGAACAGTACGGTCAGCTGAAAGATTATTGTGAAGAAAAGGGGATCCGTTTCCTTTCGACCGCGTTCGATCTGCCAAGTGTCGATTATCTTCACGGTATCGGCATGGGACTCTGGAAGATCCCGTCAGGAGAGATCACCAATCTGCCGCTGCTGATCAAGATCGCCCAGCTTCATGAGCCGATCATCATGTCTACCGGCATGTCCACCTTGGAAGAAGTAGGCAATGCGGTCAAAGTCCTGAAAGACAACGGAGCGACAGACATTACGCTGCTGCACTGTACGACCGAATATCCTGCGCCATATGAAGATGTGAACCTCAAAGCAATGGATACGATGAAAGAAGCTTTCGGACTTCCTGTCGGTTATTCCGATCATACCAAAGGGATCGAGATTCCGATCGCGGCGGTCGCAAGAGGAGCCTGTGTGATCGAGAAACATTTCACTTTGGACAGAAACATGGAAGGCCCGGATCATAAGGCGTCCCTGGAACCCCAGGAGCTGGCAGAAATGGTCAGAACGATCCGCAATGTCGAACAGGCCATCGGTGACGGCGTCAAGAAGGTATCCGCTTCCGAACTGAAGAACCAGGATATCGCCCGCAAGAGCATCATCGCTGCTAAAGCGATCAAGGCGGGCGAAGTCTTCACTGAAGACAACATTACGACCAAGAGACCAGGAAATGGCATCGATCCAATGCGCTGGTTTGAGCTCTTGGGAAAGACCGCAAAACACGATTACGAAGAAGATTATCTGATCGAGAAAGACGAACTGGATGACTAAGAAACTCAAGATATGTGCTGTAACGACGACCAGAGCTGATTATGGGATCATGCGTCCTTTACTATTGAAGCTGAATGAACAGGACTGGGTCGATCTGCGACTGGCGGTCAGCGGCACGCATCTTCTGAAAGCTTTCGGTCATACCATAGAGGAAATCGAGAAAGATGAGCTTCCTATCGATACAAAGATATCGATTTTAACGAAAGCCAATGACAGTCCTCTGGAAACAGGAAAGATCATGGCAAAGACGATAGAGAAGTTTACGCAATATTTCGAAGCATCCAGACCGGATGTTGTACTGGTGCTGGGAGATCGGTTCGAGATGTTTGAGGTGGCAGCCGCTGCGGTCGTCTGCCGCATTCCTTTGATCCACATCGCGGGAGGAGAAACGACCCAGGGAGCGATCGATGAGGTCTTCCGTCATTCCATCACCAAAATGTCCTATCTGCATTTCGCTTCTACGGAGGCATACCGCCAGCGGATCATCCAGCTCGGAGAAGACCCGAAAAGAGTATTCAATACCGGCGCCTTGGGTGTTGAGAACGTCAGGAAAGTCAAATGTCTCAGCAGGAAGCAACTGGCCAAGGAACTGAATTGCGATCTGGACAAGCCATACGCTGTGGTCACTTTCCACCCTGTGACTCTGGAAGGAAATTCCGCACTGACGCAGTTGAATGAATTGCTGAAGGTAATCAACAATCATCCGGAAATGGCATTCATCATCACCAAAGCGAATGCCGATCTGGATGGCGAAAAGATCAATGCGAAACTGGAAGAGTTCGTACAGAAACATGACAACTGCATCCTTGTTTCATCATTGGGCACATTGAAATATTTCAGTGCGATCAAGTACTGCGAATGTGTCATTGGCAATTCCTCAAGCGGAATCGTAGAGGTTCCATCCTTCAACAAGCCTACCGTGAATATCGGCGACCGCCAGAAAGGCAGGATACAGGCCGACAGCACCATCAACTGCAAGCCTGTCGAAGCAGACATCGAGAAAGCCTTACGTAAAGCGCTGAAATTCGATCAGAAAGTCGACAACCCTTACGGAAAGGGCAACAGTTCACAGCAGATGCTTAGAATCATCAAGAAAACTTTTTATAATAAAGAAGTAGACCTCAAAAAGGTCTTCTATGATATGGAGAAACAATGAGAAATATCGCGATCATCATCGCCCGCAGCGGTTCCAAAGGACTCAAAGACAAGAATATCCGTCTGCTGAACGGCAAACCGCTTTTGGTCTACACGATCGAAGCCGCTTTACAGTCGGGATGTTTCGATGAAGTCATGGTATCCACCGACAGCAGGAAATATGCGAAGATCGCAAAAGAATACGGGGCAAACGTTCCATTTCTTAGAAGTAAAGACAATTCAGCAGACAGTGCGTCCCCCTGGGATGTGGTCAAGGAAGTCCTGGACAGGTACAAAGAGAAAGGGGAAGAATTCGACAGCTTTGCACTGCTGCAGCCGACCTCTCCTCTACGCAATGCCCAGGATATCCGCAACGCTTATCAGGAACTGAAAGACAAGAGAGCCAACGCCGTCGTTTCGATGTGCGAACTGGAGTGTTCGATCCACCTGGTCAACAAGCTTCCCGCTTCCCTGTCGATGAAAGGCTTCATCACCCAGAAGCAGTACAACAAACGCCGTCAGGAGATCCAGCCTTATTACCGCTTCAATGGAGCGATCTATATCTCCAAAGTGAAATCATTCTACAAACACATGAACATCTATGATGACAGGTGCTACGCCTATATCATGGACAGAGAAAGATCCTATGATATCGACAGTGAATTCGATCTGAAGATCGTGGAGGCGATACTGAATGCTTAAGGAATTATTGTATCCGTTCGACCCGAATTATCTTCTTGAAAACAAACGGAAGATCAAAAAACAGCTGCTGGAGGAAGGCGGCTCTTTCGTCGAAAAAAAGATCGCCATCCTGGGCGGTTCCACGACTGCAGCCATAAGACAGATGATGGAACTCTTCCTTCTGAACAATGGCATCAGACCTGAATTCTATGAATCCGAATACAACAAATTCTATGAAGACGCCGTCTTTGACAACGAAGAACTGAAGCGGTTCGCTCCGGACATCATATATGTCTGCACCACCAACCGCAATATCACAACCTATCCGCAGCTTAGCGACGATGAAGAAACCGTAAACAGACTTCTGGAAATCGAATACGACAAGTTCCATTGTGTCTGGACCGGTCTGAAAGAGCGCTATGGCTGTCCGATCATCCAGAACAACTTCGAACTTCCGATGTACCGTCTGATGGGGAATCGGGAAGCTTCTGATATCCATGGCAAGGTGAATTTCATCCATGAACTGAATCGAAGATTCGCGGAATACGCGCAGAAGAATGACAATTTCTATCTATGCGATATCGAATACATCTCTGCCGATTACGGACTGAAAGAATGGTCGGATCCGTTCTACTTCCACATGTACAAGTATGCGATGAATGTCAACGCGATCCCATATCTTTCCTTCAATGTCGCCAATATCATCAAGTCCATTTTCGGAAAGAACAAGAAAGGCTTTGTCCTTGATCTGGATAATACCCTGTGGGGTGGTGTGATCGGCGATGACGGCGTGGAAGGTATCAAGGTAGGACCGAAAGAATCCGAAGGTCAGTTCTATGCGGAATTCCAGCGTTACCTGAAGGAACACAAGCAGCTTGGGATCATTCTGAATATCGATTCCAAGAACGAATATGAGAATGCGATCGCCGGTCTGAAACATCCCGATTCGGAATTATCCGAAGATGATTTTATCGAAATCAAAGCCAACTGGGATCCGAAAGACAGAAACTTCGAAGAGATCGCCAGGGAACTGGATCTGCTTCCGGAAAGCCTGGTCTTCGTGGACGACAATCCGGCAGAACGGCATATCGTCACAGAACAGCTCAAAGGCGTCTGTGCACCGGAACTGGATGTGACCCAGCATTTCATCCAGTATCTCGACCGCAACGGTTTCTTTGAAGTGACTACACTCTCCAAAGATGACCTCAAACGCAATGAAATGTACAAAGAAAACATGGAACGTGTCAAGGCGCAGGCAAGCTTCACGGATTATAAGGACTATCTCTTATCCTTGGAGATGAAAGGAGTCATCAAGCCGTTCGAGCCGATGTACTACGAACGGATCTCTCAGCTCTCCAACAAATCCAACCAGTACAACCTCACGACAAGAAGATACACGGTCAGTGATATCGAAGCCATGGCGAACGATAAGAAGTTCATCACGCTCTACGGCAAGCTTCTTGACCGTTTCGGGGATAACGGACTGGTAACGGTAGCGATCGGACAGCTGGAAGACAACAATGTCTGCCGCATCATCCTGTGGATCATGAGCTGCCGGGTGTTGAAACGGGATATGGAATATGCGATGATGGATGAGTTCGTCAGACGATGTAAAGAAAGAGACATCAGACAGATCATCGGAGATTACTATCCGACCGCAAAGAATGCGATGGTCAAAGAATTCTATGCCCTGCATGGATTCAATCAGGAACTTGAAGAACCTGACGGGCATACCGTATGGACACTTGATGTGAATGAATACAGAAACAGAAACGAAGTAATAGAGGTGAATGATGACTAGAGAATATGTATATCAGCAGATGAACAGGATCTTCCGCAACGTGTTCGATGATGAAAGCATCGAGCTACATGATGAAACCAATGCCGAAGACATCGAAGACTGGGATTCTTTGGAACAGATCAATCTGATCGTAGCGATCGAGAATGAATTCGAGATGATGTTCGATATGGCGGAAGTCGCGGAACTCGCCAATGTCGGCGAGATGGTCGATCTTATCTTGAAAAAGGACAGCAATGAATAATTACCGTTTTGAAGATCTTTACGAAGGTTTAAGTGTATCTTTTGAAGAGACTGTCACGGAAGAAAAGATGGATGCTTTCAGGCAGATCTCAGGGGATGTGAATCCTTTGCATATGCAGAAAGAGTTTGCACAGTCTCAGGGTTATAAAGATAAGGTAGTCTATGGCATGCTGACAAGTTCGCTGCTCTCTCGGCTGGTCGGTGTTCATCTTCCCGGAAAATACTGTCTTCTGCAAGGCATGGAACTGAAATATCTCAATCCGGTCTATGCGGGGGATACCCTGACAGTGAAAGGCACGGTATATGAACTGCATCCTTCTGTGAAAATGGCTGTCATCAAAGCGCTCATCACCAATCAGGATGGCGTTAAAGTGGTCAGAGGCAAAATCAACGTCGGATTCTTACGATACGAGGATGAATGATATGGCAAAAACAAAAACAAAGAAAGATCTCCTAAGCATCATCGTTCCCTGTTTCAATGAACAGGAAGCTTTACCGATCTTTTATGAAGAACTGAATAAAGTCCTGAAGACCATGGACATCGATCACGAGATCATCCTCGTCGATGACGGTTCCAGAGATGAAACACTGAAGGTCATGCGAGAACTTGCGAAGAAGGACAAAAAGATCCGTTACCTTTCTTTTTCACGTAATTTCGGAAAAGAAGCCGCCATGTATGCAGGTTTCGTGAATGCCAGGGGAGACTATGCCCTGACGATGGATGCGGACATGCAGGATCCTCCGTCACTGCTTCCGAAGATGTATGAGATCATCAAGACCGGAGAATACGATTCCGTAGCGACCAGAAGAGTGGACCGCAAAGGCGAATCGAAAGTCAGAAGCTTCTTCGCCCGTCTTTTCTATAAGATCATCAACAAGATCTCGGATGCGCAGATCGTCGATGGTGCACGCGATTTCAGACTGATGGACCGGAGGATGCTGGATGCGATTATCTCTATGTGCGAATACAACCGTTTCTCGAAAGGCATCTTCGGCTGGGTCGGTTTCAAGACCTGCTGGCTGGATTTCGAAAATGTGGAACGTGTCGCAGGCACGACTTCCTGGAGTTTCTGGGGACTGACCAAATATGCGATCGATGGCATCATCAATTTCTCCAATGTTCCACTGGACATCGCTTCCTATTTCGGACTGCTGATGACGGTCATAGCCTTCATCATGCTGGTATTCATCATCGTCAGGAAACTGCTCTTCGGCGATCCGGTCGCGGGCTGGGCTTCGACGATGTGTACCATTATTTTTATCGGAGGCATTCAGCTGTTCTGCATCGGGATCATGGGACAGTATCTGGGCAAAACCTATATGGAAACAAAACACCGACAGCATTATATCATTGCCGAAAGCAATGATGATGAAATGAAATAAAGGAGGAACACAATGCAGGAAGTATTAGAATTCTTAAAATCATGCGGAGTTTATTATCTGGCAACCGTTGATGGAGATCAGCCGAAAGTAAGGCCGTTCGGCACTGCTGAAGTCTTTGAAGGCAAGCTCTACATCCAGACAGGCAAAAAGAAAGACTGCTATAAGCAGCTTGTTACAAATCCGAATGCGGAGATCTGTTGCTTCAAGGATGGAACCTGGATGCGTCTGAAAGGCAAACTGATTCCGGATGAAAGAGTGGAAGCCAAGAAAGATATGTTGGATAAGAATCCGAATCTGCGTGGCATGTATGACGAGAACGATGACAATACGATCGTTCTGTACTTTGAGGATGCCGAGGCGACATTCTATTCATTCACAGCCGCACCTAGAACGGTGACTTTCTAAGAAAGACTGCAGGATTATTTCGTCCGGAGTATTGCGTGCTCCGGGATGACTGATACATAGGGAAGCGACGGCATTGCCGTATTCAAGACAGTTCTGAAGGTCTTTATTGTGGACAAGTCCGTAGATAAAGCCCGCATTGAAGGCGTCTCCCGCTCCTAAAGTATCAGCGACTTCGACAGGATAGCTTTCCACAAAACAATGATCATTTACAGTAAAGGCGCTTGTGCCTTTTTTATCATGGGCGATGATGGCATTATTCTTTGTTAGAAGCCTTTTTACGGCATCCTGCAGGTCGTTTGTATCTGCCAAAGGCAAGAAGTCATCTTCGATGGAACCAGGCAGACAATCGGTAATACATCTGGCTGCCGATTCCTTAAACAGTATCATTTCATTCGTATAAATGGAATCCGTATCGGAAGATCCATACAGTTGTCATCCAGACACAAGATATCACTCACAGATCTCTTTGAATGCCTCTTTTGCATTGCGGACGAATGCTGCCACTTTTTCCTTATTCTTCAGGGAACTGCCATCTGGTAGAAGATCGCTGGTCTTTGTGAACGAATCCACACCCCATGGCCTGACCTTCAGGATCGCTTCTCTGACATTCTCCGGAGACAGTCCTCCTGCCAATATGACTCTGCATTTCGCTTTCTCTACGATTTCCTTATCAATATCCCAGTCATTTGTGAAACCTGCTGCTCCGATTCCATTGATCGATTTGTCTACAGAGTCGAGAATCAAAATATCTACGAATTCCGAATAATACAAAGCCTGTTCGATGGAAGAACGGTCAATGATACCGATCGCCTGCATGACTTCGATTCCTGGGACCATTTCCTTGATTTTCTGAACGAATTCTCTGGTCGCATAATAGTCATAACCGCAAAGATGGATCACATCCGGTTTGAGATAGGATACAGGTTCATACAGCTGTTCATCGGAATCCGTGACACAGATCAGGACCTTGACCGCCTGATCGCCGATAGCTTCGAAAATCTCTTTCGCTTTTTCTAAAGATACCTGGTTAGGCAGACTGACTCCTGTATCGATCGCCAGACCGATGCGGTCCGCACCTGCTTCGATGCAGTCAAGCGCTTCTTCGATGGTCTGTATGGAAAAGATTTGCGTGATCATTTAGTTACCTCTACTAACAAATTATCTTGTTTCTCAGCAAAAAGCAAACCTGAAGATTTGTTATAATGGGAATATGGAATATATCTTAAGAGACAGATGGCTGGATATCTCTGTCGATTCGCTGTTCGTCGAAACGATACAGGAGTTTTTCGACAGTTACATTCCTTCCAAAAAGATGCAGCATCTTCTGATCCAGAACAAGAATATCCTCCTTGACGGCAATCCGGTAAAGCGGGAGGATCCAATCGTCGGACTTGTTTTGAATATCAATCTTTATCCGGAAACATATGTTTACGAAAAAAACGACCTGAAGATCGATGTCGTTTATGAAGATGAAATCCTGCTGGCAGTGAATAAGCCGAAAGATCTGCTGGTACACAGCGATGGCGGAGAAGAGATGACTTTGACTGCCATGGTGGAATCTTATTATGCGGATCGGAACTACATCAGTGCTTACCCGTTACATCGTCTGGATAAAGACACCAGCGGTCTGGTCCTTTTCAGCAAGTCTCCGGTCTTTCAGCCGTTGCTGGATCAGTATATCAGTCATAAACAGATCAGAAGGAACTACTACGCTTTCGTCAAAGGCATCATGGAAGAAGGAAAGATCCTGACGATCAACAAACCGACCGGCAAGGACCGCCACGATGCTCACAAGCGTGTCATCACGGCTTCCGGCCAGGAAGCGATCACTAAAGTTGATTGCCTTGGCAATAACAAGAAGGACAACTACAGTGTACTGCTTTGCGGCATACAGACCGGCAGGACACATCAGATCCGGGTCCATCTTTCCAATGAAGGCTATCCGATCCTGAATGACAGGCTATATGGCACGGATTCGCCATTATGCAAGAGAATGGGCCTTTTCGCTGAGAGCATCGAGATGTATCATCCGCTGAAAGAAGACAACATCTATATTGAGTGTGAACTTCCGAAAGATCTGGATAAACTCTACAGGGACGTACTGAAATGAAAACCAACGCTATGCGCATGCTGGACAAGGCAAAGATCAACTATGAAGTCCTGGAATATGATCTGGATAAAGACCTGTTTTCCGGAGAAAACGTTTCAGATCTGCTGGGATTGAGCTACAGCGAATGCTACAAGACCCTCGCTCTGAAACACGACCACGACGTATACATCTGTGTCGTCAGCGTCAAGGATGAAGTGGATCTCAAGAAATGCGCTGTTGCCTTGAATGTCAAGAACCTGGAAATGGTTCATGTGAAAGACCTGCTTAAGACGGTTGGCTATGAGCGGGGAAGTGTGACCCCAATCGGCGTCAAGAAAAATAACGGAATCGTTTTTGATCAGGAAGTACTGAATCATGAAAGGATCGAAATCAGTGCAGGAGCCTATGGACTGGGTCTGAAACTGAACCGTGACGATCTGATGAAGTATCTGAACGCAAAAGTAATGGATATCGTAAAGGATGAAAATGATGAAATATGACGTGGTGATCGTAGCCTCCGGCAAAGGAGACCGGGCCGGACTGGGTTTCAATAAAGTATTCTATCGGATGAAAGACGGTCTGACTGTTCTGGAACATTCTCTGTTTCTGTTTAAAAAGGATGAAGACTGTCAGAAGATCATTGTTGTGACAAATAAAGAGAACTGGAACGAACTGACTGCAGATGACAGGATCGCTGTCGTCGAAGGCGGTGAACAGCGTCAGGATTCGGTACGTAACGGCTTGGCTCTGGCAGAGAGTCCTTATGTATTCATCCATGACGGCGCAAGACCTTTTGTACAGGAAGACAACATCCAGGCGCTCAAAGAAAAGCTCCAGGAATGTGATGCTGCCGTTCTGGGGCATGTCGCTGTGGATACGATCAAGACCCTGCAAGGGGACCGCATCGTTCGCACGGTAGACCGTAGTACGGTTTTCATTGCTGAAACGCCTCAGGCGTTTAAAACAGAACTTCTGAAACACTGTTACAAGAATTGCGAGAAGGTCGTCTTTACCGATGACGCTTCCCTGGTCGAATCCCTTGGCTATGAGGTCAGAGCCGTATTCAACGATCACGACAACCGCAAACTGACGATCAGCGACGATTTCAAGGACCTATGATCAAAGAAGTCATTGTTGTGGAAGGAAAGAACGATACAAGAAGACTGCAGTCTTTTTTTGATGTAGAAACGATCGAGACCCATGGTATGGGATTAAAGAAAGAAACGATCGGTTTCATCCGCAAGGTCAACGAAGAAAGAGGCGTCATCCTGTTTCTGGATCCCGATCATCCCGGGGAGAAGATCAGAAACACTCTGAATCAGGAGATTCCCGGTTTGAAGAATGCGTTCATTCTCAAAGAGGACGGAAGAACGAAAAAGAAAGTCGGTATCGAGCACGCATCCAGAGAAGTGCTTCAGGAAGCGCTGGAGAATCTGCTCACTTACAGTGAGGCAAAAGAAACATTAAGCCAGGAAGAATACTACCGCCTGGGTCTGAAAGGCAGAGAGGATTCTTCTCAGAAAAGAGAACTCGTTGCCAAAGCTTTCCATACAGGCAAGTGCAACAGCAAGACCCTTTTCAAACGACTGAATATGCTGGGAATAAGCTATGATAAACTATATGCTTTCTTAGAGAAACAAGAAAAATTGCTATAATGAAGATAGAAACAGATAAGGAGCGATAATATGCGTAAACCAAAGATATTAGTCGTAGGCAGTTTAGGAATCGATTTCACTTTTTCGACAAGCGTTTTCCCGAATGAAGGAGAAACCGTCATCGGCAAGAGTTTCAAGACCGCACCGGGAGGTAAGGGATCCAACCAGGCGGTACAGATCGCACGCTTAGGCGCCGATACGACGATGGTAGGCAAACTGGGCCGTGACAGCAGCGGAGAACTTCTGCTCAAGACGATCGATGAAGCGGGTATCCATCATGAGGATCTGCTTTTCGATGAAGAAGCACCGACACAGGTTGCGGGAATCATTCTGGAAGAAGCCGAAGGCAAGGACACCAAGAACCGTATCCTGATCGTTCAGGGTGCCAATATGACGATCCGTCCGGATGAGATCGCTTTCCTGAAAGAAGATATCAGAAACTATGACATGGTCGTTCTGCAGCTGGAGATTCCGATGGAAATCAATGAGATCGTTGCGAAATACGCCTATGACGCAGGCGTACCGGTCATGCTGAACAGCGCACCGAGCGCTCCGTTATCCGATGAATTGCTGTCACATCTGACCTATATCTCTCCAAACGAACACGAAGCCAAGGATATTACCGGTATTGAAATCGGCTATGACGGTGATGAAGTGAAGATGGAAGATGTCAGAAAAGCCTGTGAAGCGTTGCGCGCAAAAGGTGTGAAGAATGCTTTGATCACTTTAGGCGGATCAGGAGCGGCTTTATTGAATGACGACGGATTCTTCCATGCGCCATGTGTCAAGGGCCTGGATGTCAAGGATCCGACCGCGGCTGGCGATTCCTTTGTCGGCGCATTCTGTACGGCAGTCTGCCTGGGATGCGATATGAACGATGTCCTGAAATTTGCGAACCATGTGGCAGCTCTGACGGTCTGCGAATTCGGAGCGATGCCATCGCTTCCGACACTTGCGAAAGTGAAAGCGTTCCTGAAGGAACGCAGTGAATCTGTCGATGGTTTGGAAGCTTTAGAAAATTAGATAAAGAAGAACCGATAGGACGAAAAAGAACCATTCTGTGCGAATGGTTCTTTATTTTAGTCTTTATGTTTTATTTATCCTTTGACGACTTCGATGATATGTTCCGCTGTCAATCCGTATTTTTTAAGGACATCTTTCATCTTTCCTGATTCACCGAAGACATCGTTGACGCCGATCGGATACAACGGTGTCGCGATATCGGTCTTTGCTTTCGCTTCAGAAATAGCAGAGAACAGACCGCCGATGATGGAGTGTTCCTCAAGGGCATATGCTTTTTCATGCGTTCTCAAAAGTTCCAGTATGCCTTCTTCATCCAAAGGCTTGATCGTTGAAACGTTGACCACGGTCGCATCCAGTTCCTCGGCAGCCTTCAGAGCTTCCTGGACCATCAGACCCATCGCAAACAGAACGACCTTGTTTCCTTTTCTTAAGACATCGATCTTATCGAAATCAAACACGGAATCTTCATTATAGACATCTTCGACCTTGCCTCTGCCTAAACGGACGTAGCACGGACCGTCGATCTTTGATACATGATCAATAACTGCCTTTGCCTCGAACTGATCGCACGGCACAAAGACTTTCATATTAGGCACGACTCTCATCAGGGCTACATCTTCGATCGACTGGTGGGAAGCGCCATCCTCTCCTACCGATAAACCCGCATGAGTCGCACAGACCTTGACATTGAGATTCGGATAGGCGATGGAGTTCCGAATGATCTCATAGGCTCTGCCGGTCGCGAAAATCGCAAACGAAGAAGTGAACACGGTCTTTCCAGAAGCAGCCAGTCCGGCAGCCATACCCATCATGTTGGCTTCGGCGATGCCGGCATTGAAATGTCTTTCCGGGCAGACTTTCTTGGCTTCGGCAGTCTTCGTCGATTTGGTCAGGTCAGCGTCGAGTACGACGATATTCTCATTCTCCTGGATCAGCTGGGCCAGTTTCTCGCCATAGGCGTTTCTTGTCTCTTGAGCCATCTTAGTTAACCTCCTTCAAATCTTCCATTGCGGTCTTGTAGTCATCCTCCTTAGGAGCTGCGCCATGCCATGCATAGTTGTTTTCCATGTAGGAAACACCTTTCCCCTTGACGGTGTGGGCAATGATCACGGTCGGCTTGCCCTTGTTTTCTCTGGCTTTCTTAAAAGCTGCCGCCAGGGAATCGAAGTCGTTGCCGTCACACTCAACCGTATATGCGCCAAAGGCCTCCGCTTTTTCTTTTAAAGGCAACGGTCCGATCACATCCTGGACATTGCCATCGATCTGCAGTCCGTTCTGATCAAAGATGATGCACAGGTTGTCGAGACCGTAATGGCAGGCTGCCATCAAAGCCTCCCAGACGATGCCTTCTTCCGATTCGCCATCTCCGCATAGGGCATAGACTCTGTTTTCGTTCTTATCAAGCTTATTGGCGATCGCCATGCCTACCGCAGTCGAAACGCCCTGACCGAGCGAACCGGTAGACATATCGATTGCTTCGATATAGTTCATATTCGGATGTCCCTGCAGTCTTGAGCCAAGCTGCCGGAAGGTGTGTATGTCATCATCGATGAGTCCGGCTTCCTTTAAGATGCCATAGAGACCGGGTGAACAGTGTCCTTTTGACAGGACGAAACGGTCTCTGTCTGTGGAAGCCTTGTTGGTATCAGTGATATTCATCTCTTCGAAATAGAGATAAGTCAGAATATCGGCTGAACCCAAAGAGCCTCCCGGATGTCCCGATTGGGCGGCATAAACCATCTCGATGATGTTTCTGCGAACATTCTGTGCGTGTTTTTTTAATACATTAATGTCCATAATCATGTTCCTCCACATATATTATAATATATGTATATGATCAAATTAATCGTATTTGATATGGATGGTTTGCTGGTAGATACGGAGCGGCAGATGTATGTCAGGGTCGGTCTGGAAGTGTCAGAAGAAATCGGTCATCCGGTCACGCAGGAATTCTTATGCAGCCTGATGGGTGGAAGCTGGGATACGTATCTCAGTCATTTTAAAGAGGAATACGGAGAGGATTATCCGACCGAGGAATATTGGGACAGGTATGACAGAAAAGTCCGTTACATCGTCGAAAACGAGCCTCTGCCGTTAAGACCCGGTGTGGAAGAAATCATGGATTTCTGCAAAGAAAACGATATCCGAATGGCGATCGCCACGACGACCAAGCAGGAAATGACCGAGAAAGTCCTGAAAAACACAGGAATCAAAGACCGTTTCGACTATATCATCAACGGAAGCATGGTCAAGCATCATAAGCCGCATCCCGAGATCTTCCTGAAAGCGATCGAGCATTTCAATATTCCCGTTGAAGAAGCTATCGTCTTCGAAGACGGACATAATGGCGCACAGGCGGCGATCAACGGACACTGCCGCTACATCATGGTCCAGGATCTGGCACACCTGACCGAGGAAGACAAGGAAAAAGCGATCATGGTGATCGATGATATCAGCAAGGCGATCCCTTATATCAGAGAAGAAAATGAAAGAACCGCTGGCATTCAGACTGCGACCGAAGAATCTTGACGAGATCCTCGGCCAGAAGCATCTGACAGGTGAAAACGGAGTCATCCGAAAGTGTATCCGTAACGATACCTTCTTTTCTTCGATCTTTTTCGGTCCGCCGGGAACGGGAAAGACCACTCTAGCCAGAGTTATCGCCAACGAACTGAAACGGCCTTACCGTCAGTTCAATGCCGTGACAGGAAACAAGAAGGACCTGGATGCGATCTTCGCTGAAAGCAAACTTTCCGGTTCTCTGATCCTGATCTGTGACGAGGTCCATCGCCTGAACAAGGATAAGCAGGACCTGCTGCTTCCGCATGTGGAAGATGGATCGATCATTCTTCTGGGTGCGACAACTGCGAATCCCTATCATTCCATCAATCCCGCGATCCGTTCGCGCTGCCATCTGTTCGAATTCAAGGCGTTATCCGATGATGACATCAAAGAAGGACTGGACAGAGCTCTCAAAGCTCCGGAAGGACTCAATGATGAATATACGATCGATGAAGACGCGATCACGATGATCTGCGATACCGTCAACGGAGATATCCGCTGGGCTTTGAACATCCTGGAGATCGCTTCCATCATCTGCAAAGAGAATCACATCACAGCAGAAGATGTGAAGGAGAATGCCCTGCACGTGAATCACCGCGCATTCGGTTCCGAAGACGGACATTATGATCTGCTGTCTGCACTGCAGAAATCGATACGCGGTTCCGATCCCAATGCAGCCTTATATTATCTGAGCCTGCTGGCCCAATCCGGAGATGTCGAAGCGATCTCAAGAAGACTGCTGGTCATCGCTTATGAAGATATCGGACTGGCCAATCCTCAGCTGGCATCCAGGACCTATGCCGCAGTACAGGCTGCCGAACATGTGGGTTTCCCGGAAGCGATCATTCCTTTGGGCGTGCATATCATCGACCTCTGTCTCTCGGCCAAATCGCGTACTGCCATGGATGCGATCCATGAAGCGGATGCGATCGCTCAAAGCAGAGCCATGGATATGCCGAAATATCTCAAACTGACACCTGTCACTCTTGCGAAAAAGGAACAGTATTCCTATGAACGTTACGACTGTTTCCATAAGATACAGTATCTTCCGGATGAGATCAGAGATCTTGATCTCTTCAAACATTTCAATAACAACCGTTATGAGCAGCAGCTGAAGCAGATCTATGAGGAACTGAAAAAGAATCCAAGAACCAATGACTTGAAAGGATTGTACAGCCAATGAACGTCGGAATCGATATCGTAGAAAACGAACGGGTCAGAAAAGTACTGAGTGATGCATTCATGCGCAAAGTGCTTTCTGAAGATGAAAGAAAGCTGTGTGAGGATTATCCTCTGGAGAAGAAAGTGCGTTTCGTCGCAGGACGTTTTGCAGTGAAGGAAGCGATCATCAAAGCACTCAGCGATTACGAGATCCCGGAATTCACGGATCTGAATATCGTAAACAATTCGAAAGGAAAACCCGGAATCACATATAAGGACTATAAGTTATCTGTTTCCATTTCCCACGAACACAACTACAGTGTAGGAATGGCCGTACTGGAAGAATAAAAAAATGAATCTGAGATTCATTTTTTTCATTCACAGACGATCACTTCGATCCCTGCTTTCTTGCAGGTTTCGATATCCTCCGGAGAAGTCTTTTTATCTGTGACGATCACATCGATATCGTGATAATCCGCTACGGTATAACGGACCCGCTTGTTGAACTTGCTGTGATCGGCAACGAAGATGACCTTATCGGATTTTTCCATGATCCGTTTCTTTAACATGGAGACATCAAGATTATAATCGGTAACGCCCTGGGAAGGAGAGATGGATGCCGCACCGAGAATGGTTTTCTGGAAATTGAAGACATTGATGATGGTCGGATCCTGCAGACGGTTGATGACAGACTCGCCTTTGCTGACGAAACCGCCCAGGACGATGACTTCGATGTTTTCTCCATGCAGGAGCGCTTCCGCAATCGGCAAGGCATTCGTTACGACAGTCAGAGCCTTCCCGCTGTTTGCCAGTTCCGTAGCAACTTCCAGAACCGTCGTTCCGCCATCGAGATAGACGAACTCTCCATCATTGATCAGTTCCGCCGTGTTATGGGCGATCGCCTGCTTTTCATCCAGCCTGGAAATGATACGGGAATCATAGGAAGGTTCCGGCTCAAAGATCCGTCCTTCGATCGCTCCGCCATACACTCTTCTAAGCAATCCCTGATTCTCCAGCTCCTCCAGATCTCTTCTGACCGTTTCCATCGTCACATCGAACTGCTGCACGATATCCTGGGCCTTTATTTTCTTATCGATTCTGATCTTATCGAGAATATATTCTCTTCTCTCTGTCTTCATGTCACCCTCCGTATATTCTATAAAAATGCCACATTATTTTTTCAACATCCCACAAAATCCCACAAAAGTTGTAATCCAACATTATTTTACACTAAAAATCCCAAAAACCACAGATTAAAATGCTTGTTTTTAGGGTATTTGTCTGTTATGATGAAATTGAAAATGTTGAATCACAACTTTTATACTGTTTATAATCTCATATCTGAAGCATAATGATTGAAAAAAGGGAGGAATAAGAATGGTCAAAGTATTTCGTGTCGACGATCGTCTGATCCACGGACAGGTTCAGACTTCCTGGATCAGAGAGTTTCAGATCAACCGGATCATCATCATCGATGACAATGTCGTCAATGATCCGATCACGATGTCGATCCTGAAGATCGCCAAACCGCCTCATGTCGATCTGGTCGTCTGCGGTACCGATCGGGCCCTGGCGTTGCTGGAAAAAGATGCGGCACAGGCAAATGCCCGTACCCTGGTCATCTTCAAGACGATCACGACGGCAGATGTCCTGGTAAAACAGGGACTTGAGATCCCTTCGATGGTGATCGGACCTGCCAGCGGGAAAGAAGGAACGGTACAGATGGCAAAGAATACCTACTTCAGCCCGGAAGAATTAGAAGCAGCCAGAGACCTGAATGAGAGACAGGTCGATGTGCGATTCCAACTGCTCCCTAGTGAAATGCCGGTTTCACTTGCGGATATATTAAAGAAAATGTAACTGAATCAATGCGAAAGGGGGACTAACTATTATGCAGATCACATTTGTGCAAGCGGTTCTGATTACTTTATTCAGCGTCTTCTCCAACCTGATGTTTCCACTGTTCGGCGATATCGGTGGCTACTTCGGAATCGGAAGACCGCTGGTTGCCGGTACGATCGTAGGTGCGATCCTTGGTGATATCAAGACCGGTATGCTGATCGGTGCGACTTTGAATGCTGTCTATATGAACTCACAGGCAGTAGGTAACGTCATGTCGTCCGATGTTACAATGGCTGGTTATACGGCTACGGCTCTGGCTATGGCAGGCGGCAGCGATACGGCGATGGCTCTGGCTTTATCGATTCCGATCGGTATCTTCGGCGCTTTGCTGTTCACGGCGCAGAATGCTGTCTGTGTCTTCGTATCACACTGGTGCGATAAGTATGCCGAGAAGGGTGACACCCGCAGCATGTGGATCTTCGGTATCATCATTCCGGCGATCATCTTCAACGCGATCCGTTTCCTGACGACCTTCCCGGTCATCTACTACGGCGCACAGTACAGTTCAGCGATCGAAGCCTGGATGCCTGAAGCAGTTACCAATGCCATGGGTGTTGTCGGCGGAATCCTGCCGGCTGTCGGTATGGCTCTGCTGCTGAAGGTCATGGTGACCAAGCCTTCACACTGGTGCTTCTTCCTGTTCGGTTTCATCGCGTATGCCGTCTTAGGTATCGGTTCTGTACCGCTGACGATCCTTGCGATCGTTGTCGCTATCATCCTGGATGAATTACGCAACAAGAACAGCGATGATACGCTGGAGAGTCTGGAATAGGAGGGTATGAACATGTCAGAAAATATGAAAAAATTAACGAATGCCGATTTACGTAAATCTTGGCTGATCTGGCTGAACTTCTGCTGCCTTTCCAACAACTGGGAAAGAATGCAGAACATCGACTGGGCTCTGGCAATGGCTCCGTCCCTGAGAAAACTCTATCCGAATGATGATGCGGCATTTGCCGAGAGGCTGACTGCTCATATGGAATTCTTCAACACGCAGCCTACAGTCGGTTGTGCGATCCTTGGCATCGTCAATGCCATGGAAGAAGAAAAAGCCAATGGCAAGGATATTCCTTCCGAAGCGATTTCTTCCATCAAGTCTTCCATGATGGGTCCGTTAGCCGGTATCGGCGACTCCGTCATGAACTCGCTGATCGAAGTCATTCTGATGTCGATCGCTATGACGATGGCTTATCAGGGCAATGTCCTGGGTCCGATCCTCTACATGATCGCCTGGGTCGCTGTTTCCTTATTTGTTTCCTGGTATCTGATGAGAAGAGGCTACGAACTTGGTGTCGATTCCATTTCCGTGCTTTCTTCCAACGCAATGGCAAGACTGGTCGAAGGCCTGACTGATGTCGGTCTGGTCGTCATCGGCGGCCTGACAGCTACCTATGTCGCACTGTCTACTTCGCTGGAAATCAGTGTCGTCGATGCAGACTCGACTGCTGTTCAGGGCGTCCTCGATGGCATCATGCCTGGATTGCTTCCGTTGGGAGTCACTTTACTGAGCTACTGGCTGCTGGCCAAGAAAAAGGTCTCGCCGATGGCTTTGATCCTGATCCTGTTTGTTGTCGGTACAGTACTGTCACTCTTAGGAATCTGTTAATCAGTACAGCGGGCATCGAAAGATGTCCGCTTCTTTTCGAAGTCTAAGGAGAGAACACATGATAGAATGTATCATCAGAGAAAAACAAATCAATCAGGAGATTATCAGTAACCGCAAAGAAACATTCAGACAATTCAATGATTTCTATAAGGAACACGTTGATGATATCAATGAGATCGTCTTCGTAGGAAGCGGCAGCAGCAATACTTCATCGACAGCTGCCTATCAGATCGTGGAACGTTTCAGCGGCATTTCGACGATTGCTTATCTTCCGAATCTGTTCCTGAACAAGACAGTTTACAATCCGAAAGCGTTATATGTTTTCATTTCCCAGACAGGCAATTCCACTTTGACTCAGCAAGCTGTCATCAAGGTCAGGGAACTGGGTTGCCATACCGTGGCAGTCAGTGAGAAAGCTGATACGAAAATCGCCAGGGAGACCGAGCTTTTCATAAATATGGGTTGTGGTTTCGAGGAATATGGCATGCGCACGATCGGCTACTGTGCGACGATCCTGACGGAACTGCTGATGGGTCTGGAGATGGGTCTGATCAACGGACACATCGATCAGGAGACTTATGACAGGCAGATTGCCGAAGCATGGGCAACGACCGAGAATCACGACAGGGTCGTGGAACTGGCGAACAGCTGGTTCGACAAGGTCAAAGACGAGATCGCTTCCGGTGAGAGTTTCATGATCTATGGACCAAAATCGTTGTTTGGTGTCGCTTTGGAAGCGGCGTTAAAGATCCTGGAAGTCGACAAACGCTATGCGGCAGTCGGCTATGAGATGGATGACGGCCTGCATGGACCGAATATGGGCATGACTTCCAAGAACCGGGTCATCATCCTGAATGATGGGGTGAGCGATCAGGCGCTGGCAGAAGGAATCGCGAAATATGTCAAGACCGAAGTCGGACCTGCCTATATCATCGGGAAGAGTACGATGGATGAGAAAGACCTGCCATTAGATTTTGTCAGCACGGAATTCATTGCTTTGGAATTTGCGCCGATCATTCAGATCCTGTCCTATCGTCTGGCAGTCGATTTCGGCGTAGAAGTGCCTTTGTTCAAAGACATGATCCTGCCGGATCAGAAGTATTTCAATACTCATTCCGAGCATCTGGGAAAAGAATAAGAAATCCCTTATCTGTATATGAGAAAAGCTCCCGATATTATGTGGGAGCTTTTTCTGTTGATTAAGGGGATAAATATGACTGACACAACATTCAGGAGGGTAGTGGCAGCGCAAGGTTTTCTTGACCTTGCATCTTTATCATAGTAAACGGCTGTATCAGAATTATGTTTCAATTATGGAAAAATATGTTATTGGTTTCTGGTCTTTTCTTCTGTTCTGCGGTATTTGCGTTCCGCAAAAGAATAGAAACGATGCAGATCCTCGATCAGTTCCGCAGGTTCCAGTACCATCGCATTGGATCCCAATCGGGAGAAATACTGGAATGCCTGTGCTCTGGAACAGTCGAAGTAGTAGACATCATCCTCGATCCTGTATGGCGTCGGACGATGCAGATACATGGCTTTGAACTGCTTCTGGCCTTTCTCAGTCAGCCTCACGACAATCGGTACCTGCGGTTTCCAGGTTTCATAGGAGAACTGCGGGCCGTACTTGCTCATGCGATCCAGGAATACGATATTGTCTTCGGACAGTTCGGCAGACTCGTTGAGGACCTTGACCTGGCGCATCCTGCTCATCCGGAAGCTGTAGGGAATGTCATTGAACTGGCACAGGAGATAATTGAACAGTTCTTCCTTAGAATTGGCAATCGCATAAGGGGATACCACATGAGGATTCTTGCTGTTGATGGTCGTGAAATAGATCTTTCGCTGTTTGTCGATCGCTTCCCTGACCAGTTCGAAAGTCGGTTTGAAGATGATCGTTTCCCGCTTGTCCTGCGGCAGCATGGCATAAGATGCAAACATATTCCGGAAATAGTTGGATAATGTGGAATTGCCTAAAAGACAGTTCTGTATGTATTCGATGTCATCCTGAGACTTCCTGGTCGGTTTCATTGCGATCGCGACATCGTATTTCTCCTTATCCAGCTGATAGGTCCTGACATCCACATACTGCAGGATATCGGCAGCGATATCGCTGATCGAAGCATCGGAAATGGAAGACTTCCCTTTGATCGTATCCTTGATATGTGCAAAAATGGCGCTCTGGTTTTCTTCGTACTGCTCATAGTAGTTGACGATCAGGGTGTTATAGAATTCGTTCTTATTCAGGGAACCGTCTTTCTTGTAGAATTCAAAACGTTCCATATCTTTCAGAAGGATATTGTTGACACTGTCAGGGATGTAGATTTTGAGTTTTTCTTCCATTTTTGACCTCTTTCATATCCATAGTACACTGAAAGTGGTCGAAAATATCCAATAATAATGAAAAATAATGCATAACTATAAATAAAAAGGTGGTCAAACTATATGTATATGTGACAATTTCTTTCTAAATGGTGGTCTGTTATGATGAAAATGTCAAAAGACACAGAAACTTGCAGCAATCCTTAGGAAGAAACGGTGTCTGGCAAAGAAAGACGTTTACAGCAAAACAGAGATCTAACTTAACTGGTTGAAGTGCCCGGATCGGATCCGGGAGAGGCGGGTTCGAATCCCGCGGTCAAAAAACGTCTTGTAAAAAGTATTGCAAGCAAACGTCTGGGTATGGGACCCTGCCGTCAATGCTTGCAATATAATCACAAACAAAGATGCTTGCAGCAATTGCTTTACAGTCAAACGCAAAAAGGCATCTTGTCTAACGGCACTCACAGCAATTCTCTCTTTTTAGGAAGGATCAACCACATAGTGCCGTGTCATTGAATACAAAGGAGGGCTTAGACCATGACTTTCTTAGATAACATCAAAAAAGTGCAGACTTTCACTTACACCGAAAACGGTGCACTCGCGTTCAACACTACGACCAATGCCTTGGTCGACCTGTTTGCGGTAGCAGGCGCATTGCGCAACCGCAGCGACAACGATATCTACACCCTTTTCGGCAAAGCCATGGTCGAGGACAAGCTCCTTGCGACTAAACTGGCTTTCTATACCCGCGATGTCAGGGGCGGTCTTGGCGAACGCCGTACCGGCCGTCTGATGTTCCGGTATCTGACTCACATGTATCCGGATATCTTTATCAAAAACATGCCTTATATTCCTGAGTACGGCCGCTATGATGATCTGGTCTATCTTCTTTATGATATGCCGGAGCAGATCGCTGACCTCATCGGTAAGCAGGTAAAACAGGATATCCAAAACAAAAAGGAAGGTTTGCCGATTTCCTTGCTGGCAAAATGGCTGCCATCGGTTAATACTTCCAATCAGGACACGGTCAAAAAAGGCAAATACCTGGCCAGACTCTTAGGTATGTCCGAGCGGGATTACCGCAAGACATTGTCTGAGCTTCGTGACTACTTAAAAGTCGTCGAGGTCGATCTGTCGGCCAAAAACTATGGGGACATCAATTACCCTGAGGTTCCATCCAAGGCTATGACCAACTACCGCAACGCCTTCCGTCGCAATGACGAAGCCCGTTTCGATGAGTATCTGTCTCAGGTAAAAAAAGGCGAGGCCAAAATCAATTCCTCAGTTCTTTATCCTTATGATATCGTAGAGACGTATCTCTACAAAAACGGTGCTGAGGATACGGTTCTTGAGGAGCAGTGGAAGGCGCTGCCAAACTATGTCGAGGGCGACAACCGTTTTCTTGTCATGGCAGATGTTTCCGGTTCGATGTACGGACGTCCGATGGCAACCTCCATCGGTCTGGCGATGTATTTCGCAGAGCGCAACCAGGGTCCGTTTGCCAACAGATTCATGACTTTCTCAGCACGTCCTGAGTTGGTCGAGATCAAGGGCGATTCTCTGACAGAGCGTATCCGTTACATTCAAAATGCGGATTGGGCGATGAATACCGACCTTGAGGCGGCATTCCTGCTGGTATTGCGTACCGCGATCAAATACAACACTCCTAAACAGGAGATGCCTACATCTATCGTGGTCATCACCGATATGGAGTTCGACCGCTGTGCCAACAGAGATTGGGCATTCTATGATCAGATGGCCGTGCATTTCGAGGCCAGCGGCTATGAGATCCCAAATATCGTCTTCTGGAATGTCAATTCCCGAAATGATACCTACCATGCTTCATTCGACCGAAAAGGCGTTCAGCTGGCTTCCGGTCAGTCTGCCACGGTCTTTGCTTCATTGGCGAAAGGTGTCAACCTGACGCCATATGAGTATATGCTTACGGTACTGGATACCGAGCGTTACGCTAAAATCACTGTCTGATCAGGGATCCGTCCCTGATCGGGCGGATGAAAGAAAGGACTATATGATCAACATTAATGGAAAATACAATGAAGCGAAAGTATTCACTTCAACGATAGAAGAAGAAGCGATCGGACAGATCCGTGCCATCTGCGATCTGGAGGTCTATGCTTCCAGCAAGATCAGGATCATGCCTGATGTGCATGCCGGTGCAGGCTGTACGATCGGTACGACCATGACGCTGCATGGGGCGGTCACTCCGAATATGGTCGGTGTAGATATCGGCTGCGGGATGGAGACTGTCATGATCAAAGAAAAGGAAATCGACTTTGCCCGTCTGGATGCACTGATTAAGAAAGAGATTCCGGCAGGCATGAATGTGCGTGACCGTAAACATTCCAATGCGGATCAGACTTCCGTGATGTCTTTGAGATGCCTCGAGGATGTGAATCAACTGGAGAAGGAATTGAAGGCGATCGGCACGTTAGGTGGAGGAAATCACTTCATCGAGGTCGATAAGGATGAAGAAGGCAACCTCTACATCGTCATTCATTCCGGATCACGTCATCTGGGCAAAGAAGTCGCCGAGATCTACCAGAGACATGCGTATGATCAGCTGAAGGGTACGTACAGGGGCGATCTGAATCAAATGATCGCTGAAATGAAAGCCCAGGGCAGAGAAAAGGAAATCGCTTCGGTCATGGCAGAAATCAAGGAGAAAGCCAAAACAGAGATTCCGAAGGAACTGGCTTATGTCCGAGGCAAACTGTTTGATGACTACATCCATGACATGAAGATTATGCAGGAATATGCTGACATCAATCGCAAGACGATGATGGAAATCATCGTTGAAGGAATGAATCTGACGATCACCGATCAGTTTACGACGATCCATAACTACATCGATACGGATGCGATGATCCTGAGAAAAGGCGCAGTCTCTGCCAAAGAAGGACAGAAACTGCTGATTCCGATGAATATGCGTGATGGTTCCCTGATCTGCATCGGCAAGGGCAACGAGGACTGGAACTGTTCCGCTCCTCATGGGGCAGGACGTATCATATCCCGTTCGAAAGCGTTTCAGACCTTGAGCGTCGAAGAATTCAGCCGTCAGATGGAAGGGATCTACACGACTACGGCAAACGCGAACACTCTGGACGAAAGCCCGATGGCGTACAAGGATATGGGCGATATCATCGCCAATATCACCGATACGGCAGAGATCATCCGTACGATCAAGCCGGTATACAACTTCAAAGCGGAATGACACTCCTGAATCGGTTCAGGAGTGTTTTCTTTGACTGATGATATCGGATTATTATTGTTTTCCGTAGCTTGAAACATGTTTTATAATAAAAAATAATCTGTATTCCATGGCAAGATTTAAAAAGAAAGGACAAGTAAAATGAAAAGAAACGATTTAAAATTTACGATCCTCTTCACTGTCATCAACGTTATTGTATTTGTGCTGCAGCTTTTGGGCATGATGAGCTATTCCATCTTTGCGATCGTTCCATCTCTGGTCAGACAGGGACAGATCTACAGACTCGTTACCGGCGCTCTGATGCACGCGAGCTACAGCCATATCGTTGCGAATCTGCTTTCTTTCTTCAATATCGGCAGCTACTGTGAATTGCGTACGAACCGGAAAGGATATCTTGCTGCGATACTGTTTTCGATGCTGACATCGGGACTGATGGTCACTTTCTTTACCGATTCCTATACGGTCGGCTTTTCCGGTGTCGTATTCGGGATCATGGGATATTATGCGATCCTTCTTTACAAGAATGACGGACGCTGGGATGAAGTGGAGAAAAGCACCCTGGCAAGGATGCTGATACCAAATGTGATCATTTCACTGATGCCGGGAGTATCCTGGGCCGGACATCTGGGAGGCTTCATCGGCGGAGTGATCGCCGGGCTCCTGTATATCTGATCGCTGTAGAAAAAGAATGAAAAGAAAAAGATCGCTTGTATCGAAAACCAAACGATCTTTTTGTTTAAATCAAACGACTTATCCGAACTATAAAGATTTACATCCAGCAGGAATCAAAGAAATCGACGATACCCATTTCGACTTCGTCTTTGAGCTCGCTGTAGTTGTGGATCTCATGACGGTAGCCAGTGTATAGCACGGTCGTGACATCATGTCCGGTTTCTGTGAGCCAGTTGGCAGCCTGATAAACGCCTTCGCCATACTGACCGACCGGGTCCTGATCGCCTGCGATGTTGTAGATCGGCAGATCCTTCGGAACCTTTTCTGCCCATTCCTTGCCTGTGATGTCTTTCATCATTTCAAGGAAGTAGAGCCATGCGCGGTTGCTGGTCGGTTTCGTGAACGCATCGAACGGGTCTTCCGCATGGTCTTTCTGGACATATGGGCTGTCGCAGATCCATTCATTGCCCAGAGTCACACCCTCATCGCAGCGCGCAAACATCCATCCCATGAAAGTGGCACCTAACGATGGATCGGACTCATCGCCCTTGCCCTCGTCGACCAGTTTCTGTACGATCGCGATATTGTCGTCCAGATTCGGCCAGACGCCTGTGGTACCGCAGATCGTCGCGCCATCGAGATCCATGCCGTACTTGGCGATATACTGTCTGGTGATGAACGAACCCATGCTGTGGCCGAACATGAAATACGGAAGTTCCGGGTACATCTCTACCACCAGGTCATGGAGTTTCTTTTCGTCTTCCATCATCGTGGTGAACCCTTTTTCACCCCAGTTGCCCCAGGTATCGTTCTCCAAAGCAGTCTTGCCATGACCGACGTGATCATCGGCCGCAACGATATAGCCCGCTTCCATAAAAGTCGTGATCATATGCAGATAACGGCGGGAATGTTCGCCGAATCCATGGATCAGCTGAATGATACCCAGCGGTTTGCACGCAGGGACATAGATCCAGCCATAGACCTGATCACGTTCATTAAATGAGGTAAATTTTACTTCATGCAGCATATTATGTGTATCCTCCCGGAGCTGAGCTCCTTTTCTGTCTTCATCATATCATTTCGCTGTCTCAAGGTCTAGAAACGGAAAACAGTTCTTCCTGTAAAACATCTTCTCCTCAGCTTTGGGTGTAAACATTTGTTTTATTTAGTAGAATAGTAGTAGAAGAAATACACATAGGAAGGAGTCCTTATGAAACATATCAATCTGAGCACCAAAGAACTGGTAGACATCGCTTTAGCGCGAAACGAAGGATCATTAGCTGATAATGAAGCCCTGGTCATTTATACCGGCAAATATACCGGACGTTCCCCTGACGACAAATTCATCGTCGATGATGAGTATTCTCATGATGAGATTGCCTGGGGCAAGGTAAACCGTCCGATCTCGAAAGAGGGTTTTAACGCAATCAAGGAAAAAGTTGAAAAGTATCTTGAAGACAAAGATCTCTATGTCTTCAAAGGCTTTGCAGGAGCGGATCCGAAGTACCGCCAAAAATTCGAAGTCGTCTGCGAACTGGCAAGCCAGTGTCTGTTTATTTCCGACTTGCTGATACGGCCGACCGAAGAGGAACTGGAGAATTATGGAGAACCCGATTACCGTATCCTTGCCGCACCTGATTACAAATGCGATCCTGAGACAGATCATGTCCATTCGGAAGCGTTCATCGGCATCGATTATGGCACACATGAGATCCTGATCTGCGGTTCGATGTACTGCGGCGAGATCAAGAAGTCGGTCTTCTCGACGATGAATTTCATCATGCCTAAGATGAATGTGCTGCCGATGCATTGCAGCGCCAATATGGATCCTGAGACCAGAGAAACAGCGATCTTCTTTGGATTGTCCGGAACAGGAAAGACAACCTTGTCTGCGGATGAAAACAGGATGCTGATCGGCGATGATGAACACGGATTCTCGGATGATGGCGTGTTCAATATCGAAGGCGGCTGCTACGCAAAATGCATCAATCTTTCCAAAGAAAAGGAACCGCAGATCTATAACGCGATCCGTTACGGTTCCATCGTAGAAAATGTCGTCATGGATGAGAACGGACATCTGGATTTCGATGATGCAAAATATACGGAAAACACCAGAGTGGGCTATCCATTGAACTATATCGATAACGCCGTCATCCCTTCTGTGGGAGGCATTCCAAGCGTCATCATCTTCCTGACTGCGGATGCTTTCGGTGTTTTGCCGCCGATCTCCAAGTTATCCAAAGAAGCCGCCATGTATCATTTCGTGACCGGTTTCACATCCAAGCTTGCCGGTACGGAACGCGGCGTCAAAGAACCGCAGCCGACCTTCTCGACATTGTTCGGTGAACCATTCATGCCGCTTAAGCCGCAGCTCTATGCCAGAATGCTGGGAGAAAAGCTGGAGAAATATGGAACCTCTGTTTATCTGATCAATACCGGATGGTCCGGCGGAAGTGCTGCTTCCGGAGCAAAGCGTATCGATCTGAAGTATACCAGAGCCATGGTGACGGCTGCTTTGAACAATGAATTTAAAGACGTCGAATTCAGACACAGCGACATCTTCAATCTGGACTTCCCCGTTTCCTGCCCGGGCGTTCCTGACGAGATCCTGGATCCGCGCAATACCTGGAGCGATCCGGAGGCGTATGATGCCGCAGCGAAAGAACTGGCTCAGATGTTCATCAGCAACTTCGCTAAGAAATATCCGGAAATGGATGAAGAAATCGTGAAAGCAGGACCGCAGCTATGAAGTTTGTAAAACAAAGCGAGAATACGAACCGTTATGTCGACAATATCTTTTCTGTGTCCAATCTGGCCAAGAAAGATCCTGCCGGCATCAACGCGACGGCAGGCTGTCTCTATGATGAAGAAGGAAAGATGCTGACATACCATTGTGTCCAGGAGGCGGAAAAAGAACTCACCCAGGCACAGAAAGCCGCTTATGCTTCCTCTCCTGCAGGGAATAAAGAATATCTGGATACGGTCAGTTCCTTTGTCCTGGAAGGCAAGGTGACTAATCATTACCAGGCAATCGCATCTCCGGGAGGAACCGGTGCTTTGGCTATGGCTTTCAATCTCTGTCTGGATGAGGGGGATACGATCCTTTATCCGGAGATCTCCTGGGGCAACTATAAGGTCATGTCCGAAGAATTCGGATACAAGATACTGAACTATGATGTCTATGATATGGAAGATCTGTTCCATAAGATCGACGCTATCGAAGGCAAAGTCTTTCTGGTGGTCAACAGTCCGTGCCATAATCCGCTGGGACATTCCTATACCTATGAACAGTGGCAGAAGATCATCGATAAGCTTAACAGTCTGCATAAAGAAGCTGTGCTGGTCTGCGATATCGCTTATATCGATTATGCGAACGGCGATCCGAAGAAATATTTTGCCCTGTTCAACGAGATCAGCGATGACCTGCTGGTACTGATCTGCGCTTCCTGCTCCAAGGCATTCTCCTGCTACGGCTACCGTTTGGGCTGTCTGATCGCCATCAACAACGATGAGGAATTCCTGGATCATTTCGCCAATCTGGCCAGCCGTTACGGACGGGCCACCTGGTCCAACATCAACAACGGAGGCATGCAGACGATCAGCAAGGTCCTCCTGGAAAAACGGGATGAATATGAGAAGGAACTGAAGGAAGCCAAAGCGATGCTGAAGAAGAGAAGCGATCTCTTCCTGCAGCAGGCAAAAGAATGCGGTTTGGATCTCTATGATCTTTCCGACGGTTTCTTCGCAACTGTAAGGGTACCTGATAACACTTTAAGAGATCAGATCCATCAGCGTCTGATGGACGAACACATCTACACGATCAAAGTCAACAAAGGTATTCGCGTCGCTTTGTGTTCCGTGCCTCTGGCCAAGCTTGATGGTCTGGCTGCAAAGCTGAAGGAGCAGATGTGATGGAAGAGAACAATGTCAACAGCAAGCCGCAGTTTGCGATCTTCGACAAGATCGTGTCCTTGCCGGTCATCCGTATCGTCAAGCCTCTCTATGAGTGGAAGAAAGCCTTCTGGATCTACTGCTTCTTGGGCTTCATCTCAACGGCATGCAACTATGTCTTTGCAGTCGTCTTCGCGGACAGTCTGGGCATCTATGGTACCGTCGCGAATGTCCTGGCATGGCTCTTATCGACGCTGATATCGTTTGTCCTGTTCCGTTATTTCTATTTCGATAGGACAAACAACAGCTTCCTGAACGAACTGATCAAATTCGCTTCTGCCAGGATCTTTACGCTTCTGTTCGAGACAGCGACGGTCTTTGTGTTTACCGATCTTCTGCATATCGATATCAAGATCATCAAGGCCATCCTGATCCCGATCACGGCGATCCTGAACTATTTCATTTCCAAACTCTTTGTGTTCAAAAACAAAGAGTGATCCTGCAAGTCACATGATCGAAACGCTTCAAAACAGAAGCGTTTTTTGATACAGCCTGCAATCTTTGAAAGAAGAGATCGCAGATGCATGCATGTTATAATGGGAAAAAAGCAGCAATCACAGAAACGTGGAAAAGAGGTGCGTATGGTGAATGATTTGTTACATTTTTTAGATGAAAGTCCGACAGCTTATCTGGCAACGGAACATCTGAAGCAGCTGCTGATCGAAGCAGGCTATCAGAAACTGGACAGACAGAAGATAGAGAAGGGCGGAAAGTATTATCTGACACGAAACGATTCCGGAATCATCGCATTGAACGTGGGTAAACGTCTGAATGAACCGGCTTTGCATATCGCCGCATCCCATACCGACTGTCCTGTTCTGAAACTGAAACCTGAGGCGGTCATCAAAGGTGATAACAGTATTTCTTTAGGGATCGAAGAATACGGAGGACTGCTGAAGAGGACCTGGTTCGATCGCCCTTTGGCTCTGGCAGGAAGAGTCGTCATCAGCGAAAAAGACAGGATCTGTTCCCGCATCTTTAAAGACGAGGAAGCGTTCTGCATCATCCCTTCCATGGCCAGACACTTGGACAAAGAGATCGAAGATAAAAAGATCGAAGCATCCAAGGATCTTGTTCCGATCGTAACCATGGAAAAAGAATTCGATCTGAAACAGTATCTTGCAGACCGCCTTCAGCTGAAAGCTTTACAGATCATGGGTTACGATCTCTACCTGTATCCTGTACAGAAAGCTTCCCGGTGGGGGCAGAAGAAAGAATTCATCACCAGCCATCATCTGGACAATCTGGAATGCGCCTATCTGTCTCTGCGGGCATTCATCGACCGTTTCCATGATGACAATATCAATATCTATGCATCCTTCGATAATGAAGAAGTCGGTTCGAAGACCAGGCAAGGGGCTGATTCCGATTTCCTGAAATCGATCATCGACCGTCTGTGCAGAGATCTGGATCTGTACCCCTATGATCTGCTTCAGCAGGGTTTCCTTCTGTCGTGCGACAATGCCCATGCGCTGCATCCGAACTACCCGGAACTCTACGACAGAAACAACGCCCCTAAGCTGAATCAGGGCATCGTCCTGAAATACAATGCCTCTCAGTCGTACTGTACGGATGCAGTCAGTGCGGCCATCATGAAACAGATCTGGGACCAGAAGAAGATCCCTTATCAGATCTATGCGAATAAGACTGGTATCCGTGGCGGGAGCACGTTAGGTAATATCTCGAATTCTCAGGTTTCTCTTTTATCAGCCGATGTCGGATTGGCCCAGTGGGCAATGCATTCATCAATCGAAACGGCAGGCGCAGAAGATGTCCAGACAATGGTGGATGCTGTTTCCGCATTTTATGATTCCCATATCCATTATGATGGGGAAGCCTACACGGTAAGGACAAAAGAATGAGACATGATCTGATCGACCTTCATCTGCATATCGACGGTTCTCTCAATATCCGCTGGATGTATGAGCGGGCTCTTTTGCGGGGCATCATTACTCAAGATACATCGTTTTCCGATTACTATGACAGTCTGTTTCCTTCCAGAGAATCAGGTGCCGCTATCTTCAACAAGTTTGATGTTCCCTTGGCGGTCATGCAGTGTGAAGAGGATATCCATGATGCCTGTTACGGTCTGGTAAAGGAGATCGCGGAAGAAGGCCTGCTGTATGCGGAACTGCGCTTCGGGCCGCAGCTGCATACCCGGAATGGATTGACACAGGAAGAAGCTCTGGCGGCTGCCTTGCAAGGTACGCATGATGCGATGTGTGACTATCCTTCGATCAAGGTCAATATCCTGAATGCCTTCATGCATGCGGGAAACAGCGCAAAAGTCAACGAGAAGGAGAATCTTGAAACACTGCAGCTGACTGAGAAATACCTTGGAAAAGGGGTTGCAGGACTCGATCTTGCGGGCTATGAAAACAACTGTGATTTTTACGAATACGCACCGTTATTCCAAATGGCCAAAGAGAAGAATATCCCCTATACGATCCATGCGGGAGAGATGGGAAACGGTGAGAATGTGCTTAAAGCCATCGACATGGGAGCGAAACGGCTGGGCCACGGGATCTTTGCGATACAGACTCCATCCTACATTCAGGCGATCATCGATCATGACGTGACCCTGGAAGTCTGTGTGACCTCCAACCGGAGCTTCGGTTTCAATTATGCGACACACCCGATCAGAAAACTGATCAGTCAGGGGGTCAAGGTAACGATCAATACAGATGACGGCATGTTCGATCTGAACGATCTCGCTTATGAGTATTTCGTCCTGAAAAAGATCGGCATGACCGATGAACAGTTCAGGCAATGCAACCTGAACGCAGTCGAAGCGGCTTTCCTGAATGAAACAGAAAAAGAAGAACTGCGCAGGAAAGTGTTGCTCCATTACGGACTCTGATCCGTATCATTTGAACAAAACAACATTTATCAGGAACTTTCGAATGAGAAAGTTCTTTTTATTCGAGGGCTGTTCTTAGGATTCATAAAAGTATAAAATAGAAATACGTGTCTGGATCTGTCTGCTGTTTCAATGATGTTTGACACGAACTTGCAGAAACAAAGGAGAACACTGTAATCCATGAAGAAAACAGTAAATATATTGCTTATTGCAGCGATGCTGGCGATGATCGGAGGATTGTATATGATCATTACCGGTATCAGACAAGCCAATGATTTTGAAGAAATCACACAGGAGATCACGGAAGTGATCGAAGAAATCGATATCGAACCGGAGGACATCGAAACGTTTTTCGGGTTCGTGATCGATTATGTGCAGTCCGATCCGGTCCTGCATTCTGCAGATGATCTGGATCTTTCTCGCGATGGCGATACGGTCCGTTTCACTTATGACGGGCAGTCATTTAAAGCTGTCTATACCCCGGATAACTGGACCATCTATGATTCCTATCGGGTCCGTAACAGCAGGGATATGGAGATCATCTGCGAGGCTTTGAATGATATTCATCCGATTCATGGAAGCGACATGGTTTCTTACCGTACCGCTGCAGATATGGCCTATGAATGGCTTCAGCACAATATCGCTTATGAATTCCTTCCGGAAAGTTCCTATAAAGAAAGTGCCAAAGATGTGGACCTTGACCCTCAGGATCAGGGAAAATCGTTGGAGGAACTTTTCTCATCCAGACGCTGATTCCTGTTAAGATAGAATTATGAGTTCAAAGAAAAAGAAGTCTTCGAATGCACAGAAGTCCGCAAACAAACAGAAGTCTTCAAAAAAACAGGAAACGGTCAAGAAACAGAAAACTGTAAATAAACAGAGCTCTTCGGATACGAAGAAATCTTCGAATAAGCAGAAGCCAGTCAACAGGCAGGAAGCCCTGAAGAAACAGGAATCTTCCAAGAAACAGAAGTCTTATTTTGTATTGGGTTGCATCATTGTCATAGGCCTGGTTCTATTCATCACCTTGGCTCATCATCGCATCAGCAAGGGAGAACCGCTGATCATTACGATCAAAGAAAAAGAAGTCTTTGATCTGGATACCTATATCAAAGAAAACCAGAAAAAGAAAAACCTGACGCTGAAAGTCGATGTACCGGATGAGGGTGTGACGATCTTCTATACTTCGGATCATGGAGGCTATCGCTATGGCCCTTCGATCGTCCGGAACAAAGACGGTTCCTTGGACGCCTGGTTCGCTTCTCCGGGGAACAATTCCACGGAATGGGATTATATCACCTACCGGCACAGCGAGGATGGGATCAGCTGGTCCAGCGAGAAGACGGTCCTAAAACCGACCAAAGGTTCCAAAGACCGCTGTTCCGTCTGTGATCCTGGTATCACCTATTTCAATGGCTACTACTATCTTGCCTATACCGCAACGGCAGATGCCGGAAGGAAAGGCTACAACAATTCCGCTTTTGTCTGCCGCAGCAAGAATCCGGATGGACCGTTCGAGAAATGGGATGGCACAGGCTGGTCCGATGATCCTGAACCGCTGATCGCTTACGAAGGAGATCCGGATGGCTGGGGGATCGGTGAAGTCAGCTTCGTCATCAAGGATGAAGAACTGCTGGTGTATTATACTTATTTTGATATCAACGGCGGCTATGAAGCGCTGGCCAGAGCGGATCTGGTAGAGGACTGGCCTGCCACCTTGCGATTCGAAGGGCCTGTCTGTCCACGTGAACACCAGGATTCTCTGGATGTGGTCTATGTGGAAGATCTGGATGTCTTTCTGGCTTTTTCGATCGAATATCGCATGACCGAGAGTTCACGGATCATCGTCTACCTGTCGAAAGATGGAACGGACTATACAAAGGCAGAGACCGTCAAGACCAACGTTATGGACTATGCCCACAATCTCGGTATCAGCAAAGGCCTGGATGGACACATCACCAGCAAGGATACGCTTCTGGCAGGTTATGGCTACGGACGCGGATGGGGACGCTGGTCGCTGAAGATTCAGGAAGTCAGAATCAAATACGAATACAAATGAGACAAAGCTCGAAAGAGCTTTTTTAGAAAACGGAGTGTACAAAATTATATCTATCGCAAAAGAAAACGTGTTATAATATGTAGCGTGCTACATGTAGTATGCTACAGAAAGGAGGGTCCATGGAAAAGGTAAACAATATCGGCATGCTGATCCACAGGATCGATAATAAGACCAAAGCGAAGATCGATATCGGAATGAACCGCTACAAGCTGACCTTCTCGCAGTCCCAGGTTTTATTCCTGCTGGCGATCAATGACGGGAAGCTTTCCCAGAAGAAGCTCCAGGATCTGATGCGGGTCTCGCATCCGACAATGGTGGGTCTGATCCAGCGGCTGGAAGCTAACGAATTCGTCAGGACCTATACCGATGAAGAGGATAAACGTTACAAGATCGTGGAACTTACGGAACAGGCCAGAGCCTTCGGCAAAGAGATGCGGCAGATCCGTGAGGACAACGAGAAAGCGATGCTGAAAGGTTTGAGCAAGGAAGAAAAAGAGATCCTGACGGATCTGTTAGATAGAGTATATAAGAATATAAGTGAGGTAGAAACATGCTGAAAATACTGATTGATAAGATAGGCGAATACAAGAAGGAAACGATCCTGACGCCGTTATTCATGCTGGGAGAGGTGGCAATGGAATGCCTCATTCCGGCGGTCATGGCGATGCTGATCGACCAGATGAATACCGAAAGTCTGGAACCGGTTCTGAAGTATGGATCGTTCCTGCTGGTACTGGCTCTGGTATCGCTGTGGTGCGGTGCCAATTCCGCCCGTTTCGGAGCGAAAGCTTCCACCGGTTTTGCGAAGAATCTGAGAAGAGACATGTTCTACAAGGTCCAGGAATTCGACTTTGCGGACATCGATTATTTCTCTTCCTCTTCTCTGGTCACCCGTATGACCAATGACATTTCGCAGATCCAGATGGCCTTCCAGATGATGATACGGATGGCGGTCAGAACACCACTGATGCTGATCTTCTCCATCATCATGGCTTTCCGTATCAACCACAGGATGTCACTGATCTTTTTAGGTATTGTACCGATCCTGGGTGTCGGTCTCGTTTTGATTTTCAAGATCTCGCATCCGATCTTCCGTCGCATCTTCAAGCGTTACGATGCTTTGAACAATTCCGTGCAGGAGAACGTGGCGGGAATCCGTGTCGTCAAATCCTTTGTCAGAGAAGACTATGAAATCAAGAAATTCAATCAGGCATCCGAAGAAGTCAGAAGCGATTTTGTAAAAGCTGAAAAAGTCCTTGCCTGGAACAACCCGATCCAGTTATTCTGCATCAAGCTCGCAAAGGAACTGATCTGTTACCTTGGCGCATTGACGATCATCAGAACGGCTGCAACGGAACTGACGACCGGAGAGCTGTCTTCTTTGATCAGCTACGGCGTGCAGATCCTGACATCCATGATGATGTTTTCGATGGTGTTCATCCAGATGGCATTCTCGCAGGAAGCGGCGACCCGTATCTGTGAAGTGCTGACCCATGAATCCCAGCTGGTATCGCCTCCAAATGGTGTCAAAGAAGTCAAAGACGGAAGCATCCTTTTCGATCATGTATCGTTCCGTTACAGCTCCACCAGTCATTTGGCAGCTTTGTCGGATATCGATCTCGACATCAAGTCCGGTCAGACGGTAGGTATCCTGGGCTCGACGGGTTCCTCAAAGACCACGCTGATCCAGCTGATTTCCCGATTGTATGATGTCACGGAAGGTGCGGTCTACGTCGGAGGTGTCGATGTCAGGGATTATAACCTCAAGACCCTCAGAGATGCCGTTTCCGTGGTTCTGCAGAAGAACGTGCTGTTCTCAGGTACGATCAAAGAGAACCTGCGCTGGGGCAACAAAGAGGCGACAGACGAAGAAATCATGGAAGCCTGCAGACTGGCTCAGGCTGAAGAATTCATCGAACAGATGCCGGAGAAATACGACACCATGCTGACACAGGGAGGAACCAATGTCTCCGGCGGACAGAAACAGAGACTGTGTATCGCCAGAGCGTTATTAAAGAGACCGAAAGTCCTGATCCTGGATGACTCGACCAGTGCGGTCGACACCAAGACGGACGCATTGATCCGCAAAGGCTTTAAAGAATATATCCCGGAAACCACCAAAATCATCATCGCCCAGCGTGTCTCTTCCGTGGAAGACAGCGACCTGATCATCGTCATGGATGGAGGCAGGATCGTTGAAAAAGGCAATCATGAAGAACTGATGAAACAAGGAGGAATCTATAAAGAAATCTACGATTCCCAGACCAAAGGAAAGGAGGAGAACTAAGATGCCACCGAGACCAGCCAGATATGTCACAAACAAGAAGATCGATATGAAATCGCTCAAGCGTCTGCTTGCGTATGTGTTTAAACGTTATTCTCTGCACTTTATCGTCGTACTGATCTGCATCGTTATTGCAGCAGTATCGAATGTCATCGTCAATGCCTTCATGGCTCAGCTGATCGATGATGTGATCCTCCCGGGTATCGCCAACGGTTTGGACAGCGTTTATTCGGGTCTCATGCGTATCATTACGATCATGGTCACATTCGATGTCCTGGGCATCATCGGCTCGACGATCTATCCAAGAATCATGGCTGTCGTCGGACAGGGTACGATCAAATCCTTAAGAGATGACATGTTCGACAATATGGAGACTCTGCCGATCCGTTATTTCGATTCCCATCAGCATGGCGAGATCATGTCTACCTATACCAACGACGTCGGAACCATAAGAATGCTGGTAGGGCAGAGCATTCCGAATCTCTTCCAATCCATCATGTCGATCACGACCGTTTTCTTCTCGATGATCCGTTACAGCATCTGGCTGTCCATCGTTGTCGTCGCGGTGATCTTCATCATGTTCAAGATCACCGGAAAATTCGGCGGACGTTCTGCCAGATATATGACGGCACAGCAGAAATCTTTGGCGGAAGAAGAAGGTTTCATCGAAGAAATGATGGAAGGCATGAAAGTCGTCAAAGTCTTTACCCATGAAGAAGAAGCCAAGAAGAAATTCGATGAAGTCAACGAACGTCTGTTTGAAGATTCCAATAAAGCCAACTCCAACGCAAATGCCCTGATGCCTATCCTTGGCAATGTGGGCAATATCATGTATGTGCTGCTGGCGGTGGTAGGTGGTCTGCTGGTAGTGGCGAATGTGCCGAACCTGTCGCTGACCGGACTCAGTTCAATCAGCATTGGCGTCATCGTTTCGTTCCTGTCGCTTTCAAGACAGCTGTCGCATACCGTTTCCCAGACTTCCATGCAGGTGTCAACGGTAGCTATGGCTTTGGCCGGAAGTGACCGTGTCTTTGCGCTGATCGATGAAGAATCAGAAAAGGATGACGGCTATGTCACGCTTGTAAGATGCTACATCGATGAGGATGGAACGATTCACGAAACGGAAGACTATACCGAAAAATGGGCCTGGAAACACTACCACGCCCAGAGCGACCATTCCACGACTTATGTCGAACTGAAAGGTGATATCGAAATGGTCGATGTGGACTTCGCCTACGTACCTGACAAGCAGGTCCTCTTCGATGTATCACTTTATGCCCATCCGGGTCAGAAAATCGCCTTTGTCGGCGCGACCGGCGCAGGCAAGACGACGATCACCAACCTGATCAACCGTTTCTATGACATTCCGGATGGCAAGATCCGTTATGACGGCATCAATATCAACAAGATCAAGAAGCCGGATCTAAGAAGATCTTTGGGCATGGTCCTGCAGGATGTCAACCTGTTCACAGGAACGGTCATGGATAATATCCGTTACGGCAAACTGGATGCGACCGATGCGGAATGCATCGAAGCAGCAAAACTGGCGAACGCTCATGATTTCATCACGAGACTGCCGGATGGCTACCAGACGACGCTGACAGGAAACGGTTCGCAGCTGTCACAGGGACAGCGTCAGCTGTTGAGTATCGCCAGGGCAGCGGTTGCTGATCCGCCGGTCATGATCCTGGATGAAGCGACTTCTTCGATCGATACCAGGACCGAGGCTCTGGTTCAGAAGGGTATGGACAACCTGATGAAAGGAAGAACGGTCTTTGTCATTGCGCACCGTCTGTCGACAGTCAGGGATGCCGATGCGATCATGGTACTGGATCATGGCCACATCATCGAGCGCGGTACACATGAACAACTTCTGGAACAGAAGGGTACCTACTATCAGCTCTATACCGGTGCATTCGAACTGGAATAAAAAAAGAAGGATGAACCTTCCCTTAAATGAAGAACTCCGCAAGGAGTTTTTCTTTATCTGTGGCTTGCAAAATACATGACAATAAGAAAACTGCTCGAAAACAACAGACCAATGCCGCAAAGGATCAGGCCTGCCTTACAGTCTTTGTTTCCTTTTCTGTATCCGATAAAAGCAAGGATGACCCCAAGCAGATCCAGAAGGATCCACAGAGGCTCCAGTTCATACACCAGCATGCACAGGCTCAGCGTGATCACGCCGATAATGAAAGTGAACTTTGCCATTACAGGACTCCTTCTTTCTTTAGAAACTGAATGAGTGTATCCGCGTTGATAAAAAGATGGCCTGTGATGCCTAAACGTTCTGCCGCTTCGATATTGGCAGGCGCATCATCGATAAAGATGCATTCTTCCGGCTTAAGATCATATCTTTCCAGCAATATCTGATAGATTCTCGGATCTGGCTTGATGCATTTCTCAAATGCGGAAACAACGACGCCATCGAAACAATCTGAACAGCTGAAAGTAGGCCAGTAATGCCTCTGACTGACACTGGCATTGGAAAGCAGATAGATTCCATAGCCTTTCTTTTTCAGTTCCCTGACAAGTTCTTTCATCCCTTCGACAGGTAACAACGGTTCCCACCAGTGAAACTGCAACCGTTCAGCGACATCGTGAAGATGATCTGGAATCTTGTCTATGATCTTTTCATACATCTCTGTTTCATCCAGTTTTCCTTCATCCATCTGTTTCCAGTAGGGCGAATGAAAGACCTCTTTCAGCAGAATCTCTCTGTCTTTCGAATCAGTTACCTTCTCTTTATCAAGGAAATATTCTGGATCGAACTGAATCAGGACCCTTCCCATATCGAAAATAATGTTTCTAATCATTGATTTCATCTTATCAGGAACATAAAAAAACTGCCACTCATATGAGCGGCAGTTTCAGGTAATTTTACTACAGTATCTTTTCCAGCCAACCCAGGCAGAGCTTTGCCCAGGTCGCAACCGAAGGGATATCCATCGCCAGGTCGTTGTGACCATCCGCCATGGCCAGACCATGAACGCCTTCCGGATACAGGTGCATCTCAAATGGAATACCTTTGGCAGTCAGTGCCTGTCCCATCGTAAAGGAATTGCGCGGGTCGTCGCTGTTGGTCTGCCAGATAAAGAATGGCGGCGTGTCTGTTGAGATATTGACCTCAGGAGAGAAACGCAGGAGTTCTTCCTTATTTGCAAAGAACGGATTGCGGATCTGATTAGAGAACGGATCGACAAAGAAGCCTCCAGGCAGTCCGGCAAAACAGAATGCGCCATAGCCCAGGACTGCGCCATCCGGTCTTGAGGATTCCCGATCGATCGGATCTTCCGCATCCTTGTTTCCTTCATCGAACAAAGTTGCCGCATTCCCTGAAAGCATGCCTCCGGCAGAGAATCCCATGCATACGACCTTGTCTGTGACATTCAATTCGTCTTTCTTATAACGGATCAGACGGATCGCCCTCTGCATATCATCCAGGGCATCCTGTCTTCCATATGGCTGCAGACGGTAGGTCAGGATCGCTGTATTGAAACCGTTAGTCGCAAAGTATTCTGCCACATTGAAGCCTTCGCAGCCCGTTCTGGTGGAGAAACCTCCGCCGCAGGCAACGATGATGGTTCCTGTCTTTTTCTCTGTATTCTGTGCCGGAATGAAGATGATATTCGGCTCGATCTGCAGCGGATCCCGATCATCCCAGTTCGGTGTCTTTCTTTCCGGCCACAACGGAATGATCTCAAAGCGTTTGACCGCATCATTCCAGGTATTCATATTCAGTTCCCGGTTCATCGAGCCATCCGGTTTGCGATGTCTTGAGATATTGATGACGACCGCATCTTCTTCGATAGTTTTCTTTAATTCAAGATAATTATTCTCGTACATGTTTTACCTCTAAAAAGGTCCTTTCGGACCTTTTTCTTTAGATCAGATTTTCTTCTGTTTCCGCATCGAACACATGGATCAATGTCGGGTTGAAGTTGAAGGTGAAATCTTTATCCAGTGATACGGTCTCGAGATCCAGATTCGCAGTAGGAATGACCGCGACGATATCATCGCCATTCAGGTTGATGTGCAGATGTACCTCGGAGCCCATCATTTCGGATACTTCGATCTTGCCTGTGAAACCATCTTCCGTTTTCTCGATATGGACCGGTCTGACACCGACGATGACTTCTTTTTCAGGCACGTTCTTTTCTCTTAATGCTTTCTGATATCTGTCATCCAATTTGATCTCTCTGCCCTGGATCGTGATATAGTAGTCGTCACCTTTCTTGGTGAGAGGAACATGGTGGAAGAAGTTGATCTGCGGTGTGCCGATGAAGCCGGCAACAAAGACGTTGATCGGATGGTTGAAGACTTCCTGCGGCGTACCTACCTGCTGGATGAAGCCATCTTTCATGACAACGATTCGATCGCCCAGAGTCATAGCTTCGATCTGGTCATGGGTGACGTAAACGAAAGTCGTATCGATCTTCTGACGCAATCTGATGATTTCGGAACGCATCTGTCCACGCAGCTTGGCATCCAGGTTGGATAACGGTTCATCCATCAGGATGACCTGAGGCTGTCTGACGATGGCGCGGCCGATAGCGACACGCTGTCTCTGACCGCCGGACAACGCTTTCGGGAGACGGTCGAGGATCTGGGTGATCTCCAGGATCTGTGCAGCTTCCTTGACTTTCCTGTCGATCTCTTCCTTTGGCAGTTTTGCCAGTTTCAGAGAGAACGCCATGTTTTCATAGACCGTCATGTGCGGATACAATGAATAGTTCTGGAAGACCATCGCGATATTACGGTCACGTGGTGCGATAACATTCGAATAGACATCGCCGATGTACAGTTCACCATCGGTGATTTCTTCCAGACCGGCAATCATTCTCAAAGTCGTTGACTTACCGCAGCCGGAAGGGCCGACCAGGACGACGAATTCCTTGTCTTTGATTTCCAGGTTGAAATCCTGAACGGCAACGACGCCTTCATCGGTGATCTGCAGATTCGGGACAAAGCCGTCATCCGGTTCCGGTGTGTCGACTTTTCTCTTCTTGGCTGCTTTCCGGTTGGATTTGACTTCCTCAGCTGTGATCGGATAGATCTTCTTGATGTTTTTCAGTGTAATACTTGACATAAATGTACTCTGGCAGTTCGGCCTTCGCTTTCCTGCCTCATTCCATACCGACATTAAGATATGGAACATTTTCAGCATGTCTCCACTATGCTGACCCGCGAGTCACGGTTTCCTCCTTTTCTTTACCGCCGAAATCGGTGGAGCGCAGTATTATCTAAGATAATTATGCCAATTCATAAATCAAGAAGGCTTGTAAATAAGTAAACTGTGCTTTTGAAAAAAAGTTTATCTTACAGTTTATCTAATGTAACGGTTTACATGAGGTAATTTCCTTGAAACAGATGATCAAAAAAACGATAATATAGTATTAGACGGAAAGTCGGAGGTTTTTGTGTCGGACACTTTGAAAAAGACTTTGACAGATATCCTGAAAACCAGTTTACGTTTCTGCTTAAGCGCATTTTTGTTATGTCTCTGTTGTGCCTGCAACACAAATAACGACACATCTGTTTTACCCGACAATGGAGCTGTTCCTTATCAGGAAGACGATGGTCAGGATACCGAAGATTTCTGCATGAGCGATGTCCTTCTGCTGCAGAATGATTATTCCGTCAATCTAAAGCTCCTATCTTTGTCGAATCCTGTGTCAGACAGTCTGCTATATGACGATCTGCATCTTTATCTGTCACAGGGAGACAAGAGAGTCGCAGGCATGGAAACGGAACAGCGGGATACGGCTCTGCAGTGGATGATGGATCGTGTGGATCAGCTTCAGGAAGGCATGTGCGCACGCATGGTCTCTGAAGCGTTGGGAGCTGCCGGTTTGAGAAGCGGAGTCCATTATCGTTATACGCCGATCGCGGCCGCAGGCAGCAGCTGCTTTAATTTCGTCAATGAGAGCACAGGGGAACTGAACTATAAGTGCGAAGCTTATACCTGGAAAGATCTCCTGAATCATAATTATGCGCCAAGAAAAGGAGATGTCGTTTTCTTTGGCCTGATATCCAGCGCGGATATGTCGATGAAGCAGTATGCCAAGTACAGTGATGGCAATGGCTACCATGTGGGCATGATGCGTTCAGATAACAGTTCCATCAACAAGATTTCAACAGTCGATGGCGGACAAGGGGCAGATCTTCTACATATCCGGACGATCGATCGTTCCGTGAATCCGGTCAACGGCATCTTCAATATCGGTCATGAACTGAATATCTATACGACGATCTTCGTCCGTCCGTGTTACCAGGCGACATTCGTGTTGAATGCCTATCTCAATTACAGCAATAAGAATTATGTCTATGGGTCTGATTTCAGGGAATTGGATCAAGAGTATTATTTCAGCAGCGATTCCGTTTATCAGACGCTTTCTGTTGATGAGAATGAGAAACATGATGGCTGTAACTCTTTGAAGATTGAGAATCATCAGGCAGGCGCAGCAGATAAGTCTGTCATTATCAAGACTCTGACGATGGGCGCATCGAACCACGGCGATTATGTCGGTGATGATAGACCGATGACATTGAGCTTCTATGCGAAAGCTGACAGTAAGGATACCAATCTGTATTTCCGTTGGGGCTATGAAAGCACCACGGATGCCAGAAGCGTCACTTTGACCCCTTACTGGCAGAAGTATACGATCCGCATGGACAAGAAAGTCGCGTATGACTACTATATGCATCTTTATGCAGATAAGGCGGGTACGATCTGGATCTCCGAACTGCAGCTGGAAGACGGCAAGGAAGCGACAGATTTTACAGCCGAGAACGAAGCTTTCTATGATTCTACCTTGAATACATATAATCTTTCTTCGATCTCTTACAAACTTCCGGAAGAACCTGTCAGAGACGGCTATGTCTTTGAAGGCTGGTACGACCAGGCAAGAGGCGGCACGAAGATCGATGATTCGATCGATGTCAAGAATGGCAATTTCAATGTGTACGCACATTGGACAAAAGAAGAATAGATCAAGATAAATAGACTTGCAGAGAGTTATCCCTAGAGGATAGCTTTTTTGTAAGAAGAGAAAATTATAAAACAATGCATTTATTTTGATTTTTTTGAAAAGAAGGGATTGTTATGCTGAGGATGAAAAGAAAAGGGGTTTTATTATGCACGAAATCAAAACGATCAAAGTCAATGGCGTTACGTTAGCTTATAGGGAATATGGCAGCGGCGATAAATATCTGCTGTCGACCCAGAATTTCTTCTTTAAAGATTCCCATATGGCGCTGCTGGGACAGCCGCCTTATGATTATCATTGCTTCCTGGTCTATATGAGAGGCTATGGCGAGTCCGAGCATATCTTCGATCAGACCAGAAGAGATTATGCCAAGATCTGGGGCGAGGATCTGATGGCTTTTGCGGAAGCGATGAATATCCCATCCTTCTACTATACGGGCATCTCCCACGGAAACTGGGCAAGCTGGTATATCGCGTTCCATAATCCGGAACTGATCCGTGCTTATGTCTGCTGCGACGGCATCACCCAGTACCATGAACAGCGTGATCTGCCTGCGCCTCTGGCAAAGATGAGAGACCGTGCAAAAGAATTCGTAGGCAATGAGGAACAGCTGCGCAAGACCGCATGGATCGAAACCTGGCCAACAAGCAATCCTGAACGGTTGGCTAGACGCCAGGCGAATTTCGAGGAACACCTGGATATCCTAATGCATCGCAAGGAAGAAGAGTTCGCCCTGCCGATGCTGGGGGACATGACAGGATGTGAAGCGAAATCTCAGGAAGAATTGCTGGAGAGGCTGCATGAGATCAATTTCCCGGTCATGATCTGGGAAGGCGGTCTTGATCCGCTGGCAACACCGGAAGCGGCTTTGGAAGTCGCAAAAGTGATCCCTGGTGCGCAGTATCTCATGTATCAGCATCTCGGTCATGGCGGCGCGGATGAAATGCCGGAACTGACCGCAAGAGACTGCGACCGTTTCTTTAAGGATGTCGAGGGAAGGATCTTATAAATGAAACTCCAGTTGGGTCAATTATTTGGCGAGCACATGGTCCTGCAGCAAGGGAAGAACATTCCTGTCTGGGGGACTTCCGTCAATAATGATGAGATCACTGTCGCATTGAACGGCGTTGAAAAAAAGACAGAAACCGTGAATGGCCGTTTTGAAGTGTGCTTCGATCCGATGGAAGCGATTGATAAGACTACGCTCATCGTAAAATCAAAAAAGCTGGATGAAGAGATCTGCTTCAGAGATATCGCGATCGGTGAAGTCTGGCTGGCAGGCGGTCAGTCCAATATGGAGTTCATCCTCAAATATGATTTTGACCGTGAGGAAGCTTTAAGCACAGAAGATGACGAATATCTGCGCTGCTTCACCTGCCCGCAGACGCCTTTTTTGGGCTATCAGGAAAAAGAAATCCTTCCTGAACACGGCTTCTGGAGACGCTGGAAAGAGGAAGATGAACGGATCATGTTCAGTGCGGTAGGAATGTATATGGGCAGGATCCTGCGCGAGAAACTGAAGGTTCCTGTCGGGATCATCAGCTGCAACTGGGGCGGAACGCCTGCGGCAGCCTGGACGGCTCTGGAAGATCTCGAAGCAAACGAGAAACTCAGACCCATCTTCGAGGAATACGAAGAAAGCCTGAAACAGATCGATTTACGCAAATACTATGAGAGCGCAGCCAAGCCTGTGCCTCTTCCTACCAAAGAGATGCAGGAATTCAACGACAGGTTCATGATGGGTGAAGACATGAGTGAATTCTTCAAGAATTTGGGAAGTATGCCGAAGCCGGATCCGAGCCTCTGGAATGCCTTTACGATCTCTCCGTTATCGGCAGTGAAACATTCCGCTTTGTATGAGAATATGCTGAAGAAAGTCGCTCCGTATGCGATCAGAGGCTTCCTGTGGTATCAGGGAGAGGATGATGACGCCCGAGAGAGGATCGACTGTTACGATGAAAGCATGATAACGATGATCCGAAGCTGGCGCAAGTTATGGAAGGAAGAACTGCCTTTCTATCAGGTAGAACTGGCTCCATTCCGGGGTGTCGGCATCACGGCAGCGAAACGCTATCACATCATGCGTGAGAAACAGTATGCCGCTTCCAAGGCCCTGCCTGAAGTCTACGAGATCTGTATCCTGGATGCCGGAGAAGAATACAATATCCATCCCCGTCACAAGAAGATCGTCGGTGAACGGCTTGGACGCATCGTAATGAAACACAGCTATGGCGATGAATCACTGACCGCAGACTGTCCGCGTTTCGTGGAAGCCAGAAGAGAAGAGCATCGGATCGTGATCCGTTTCGATCACTGTGCCGATGGTCTGAAAACAGCAGGAGACCTGAAAAAATATCTGTTCCTTGAAGAACAGGATCGGGCCATCGATTATGATTATGAAACAGACAAAGATGAACTGATCCTGAAAGGTTTCTTCACAGAAAAAGTAACTGTTTCTTACTGCTACAGCAATTACTGTGTTGCGGTCTTGTATAATTCCGAAGGTCAGCCGGCCTTTGGCTTTACCTGTGAGGTGTAACGATGAAAATTAAAGACGTCATCAACAAGATCCTTGATTACCATCCCCGTTTTCCGGACAGCTACGATGGCTGCGATGCCTACAAGTGCGGCGATCCGGAAGCGGAATGTACCGGAGTGGTCACGGCGATGGTTCCGACCATCAATGTCATCCGCAAGGCGATCGAACTGAATGCGAACCTGATCGTGGTCCATGAACCGACCTTCTATACTTCGGCAGATCAGAACGGATGGTTCGTAGACTTTCCGAACGAAGTCTACGAGGAAAAGCGGAAACTGCTCGATGAACATGGGATCGCCATCTGGCGCGATCACGATCATATGCATGCCCATCAGCCGGATGCCATTTTTACCGGCGTACTGAAGTATATGGGTTGGGAAGAGAATTCCCATGTGGATCTCGATACCGGTCTGTTTGCACATTTCATCATCGATGTGCAACCGATGAAAGTGAAAGATGTTGCAAAGGAACTGATCGAAAAGATCGGACTCAACGGGGCACGTATCGTCGGTGATCCGGAAGCCGTTGTCAGAAAGATCGCTCTGGTCGGACATCTGTTCCCGAACGAGTATCACAAGAAAGACGGACGGACCGGAGAGTATTCGGTCAGCATCATCGAATCGCTGGAAAAGGATGTCGATCTCATCATTCCGGGTGAGGTCACTGACTGGACGGTCTTGTCCTATATCCGTGATGCGAAGCAGCTGGGCAAGAATAAAGCAGCCATCTGTATCGGGCATTTCAACTGGGAAGAGCTTGGAATGAGATACATGAAAGACTGGCTGAGTGAACTGTTAAAGAACGAACTTGAAGTGACTTATGTACCAAGTGAAGATATGTATGACTTTATCGTCAAAGGAGGAGAATAAAGAATGCTGATCAAAGAAATCATGCCCTTGCTGAAGATCCATGGACGTACTGTCTATGATGAAGAGAAACAGGCCTTATACTGCGACTGGTCCTGTTCCGGTTTCAGCCTGGGTGTCAAGGGAACCTATCTGAAAGCGAGAATCCTGGCGGATTCCGATCAACTCGAGGGTTTCCCCGGCATGCCTCAGCCGCCGGCAGACTGGCCTTGTGTTGCCGTAGCGATCGGGGATGAACTGACCTTCCGTTATGAATGCAGAGAAAGCGAACAGTGGGTCACCCTCTGGGAGAGCACGGAAGAAAAGAGCGAGACCTTGCGTGTCATGAAACTTTCGGAAAATGCCAGAGGCAAAATGGCGTTCGCAGAACTGGAAACCGACGGCGAAATCTTTAAAGTCGAAGATGACAGACCGGTCATGGAGATTATCGGCGATTCGATCACCTGTGGTTACGGAAACGAAGCTCCGAACAACGCTTTCGAATTCAAAACGATGGAAGAGAACGGCTGGATCACTTATGGAGCGCTGGCTGCCAGGGAACTGGGTTATGATTTCTCGATGGTCTGCGAATCCGGAATCAGCGCCTCCAACCCGGAACACCCGATGTTCCCGATGCACGCGATGGACGACATCTACCGCTACACCGATGAGATGTATGCCAAGAAGTACGGCAAGGATCTCGAAGACTGGGATTTCAAGAAACATCACAACGATATCGTCGTGATCAACCTGGGCACCAACGATTCCAACCCGATCCGTTTCTATCGTGATTTCAATCAGATCGAAGCAATGGAGAACTGGTTCCACAAACAGTACAAGGCATTCGTTCAACAGGTAAGAGAGCTGAACGGTCCAGATACCTATATCTGCTGCAGCCTGGGTTCGATGGATTACTATCTCTACTATCATATCCGTGATGTCGTGAATGAGATCAAATCGGAAACAGGAGATGAGAAGATCTGCTGCTTCGAATATATTCCGATCAATATGATGTTCGAAGGATATGGCGCTGCCGGACATCCGTCGGCCAAGACGCATGCACGTATGGGCAAGGAACTGGCTGCCTATATCCGCAAGTTCGTTTTAGGAGAATGATATGCTGAAGGAGAAACTGGAACGCATCACCGACTGGAAAGCTCCCGCGTTGACGGAGAATATGCCTCATGGCGATATGCCGGGAGACAAGATCAAGATCGGTGAGGAGCATGTATATAAAGCGACAAAGATTTTTCCTGCATTGCTGGAAGAACTGAAAGGATACAAAGACAGAGACAAGGTCGTTCTTTCCGTATTCGGAGGATCCGGGGTAGGCAAGAGCGAGATTGCTTCTTTACTTGCATATTATCTGAATGACAGCGGTATCAAGGCTTATGTCCTGTCAGGAGACAATTATCCGAGACGCATCCCTTTGTATAACGATGCGGAACGTCTGTCGATCTTCCGAAGCGAAGGTCTGAAAGGGCTGGCCGCTTCGGGAGACTATACGCCTGAGGTGCAGAAAACACTGGATGAACTCTGGGCAAACGAGACCGATCCGGATCCTGCCAAGGTGAATGAATATCCATGGCTCTCTGCTTACCAGAAAGCCGGAAGAGAAGCATTGAGCCATTATTTAGGAACGCCGAAGGAACAGGACTATGAACAGCTGAATGCGATCCTGGAAGCCTTTAGAAACGCTCAGGAGAAGATCTATCTCAAACGCATGGGACGTACGGAAGAAGAACGCTGGTACGATGAAATCGACTTCAGCGATACCGATGTCCTGATCATCGAATGGACCCATGGCGGCAACAAGGATCTTCATGGCGTGGATATTCCGATCCTGCTGAATTCCACTCCGGAAGAGACCAGGGAACACCGGCGTCTGCGTGCCCGTGACGGGAAGACGGATTCTGCGTTTACGACGATGGTCCTGGAAATCGAACAGGCAGAGCTCATGGAACGGGCCAAGACAGCGAAGATCATCCTTTCCAAGAGCGGTGATTTCCTGGATCCTGAAACCTTTTAGGAGACAATTATGGAACAAAGAAAAATGGGGATCGGGACCCTGCTGAATGCCTATCCCGATTCAGTCGGAGGCAAGCTGTCCGATATCGTCACACTGCTGAAGCGGCCGGAATTCAAAGATGTATTCCGTTCCTTCTACATCCTGCCAAGCGTCTTCAATACGGATCTGGACAGAGGCTTTTCTCTGATCGATTATGAATTGAGCGAAACTTACGCTTCTCCGCAGGATATCGATGATCTTCACAAACTGAATATCGACCTTATGATGGATTTCATCCTAAACCACATTTCTGTGTTATCCCATCAGTTCCAGGACATCATCCGCAACGGAGATGAATCCAAGTACCGCGATTTCTTTATCGATTGGAACAAGTTCTGGGATGGTCATGGAACGATGAGCGAGGAAGGCTATATCGTACCGGATCCGGAAATCATCAAAGACATGTTTTTTAGGAAGGCGGGATTGCCTATATTGATGGTACGTTTCCCGGACGGGCGGGATGTGCCTTACTGGAATACCTTCTATCAGGAAGTGATCTACAATCCGGTCGATCCTCTGGCTCTGGTCAGGGAACTGGATATGCAGTATGAAACTGCTTTATCTGTAAGCAGAAACGTCAATGAAGCATTAGAGAATAAAGTATCTCTGGAAGAACTGGATCTAGGCGATCAGAACCGCTATCTTCCTGCAATCAAGGAATATCTCAATGCGCATCGAAGCTATCTGGGTCAGATGGACCTGAATATCAAGTCCCCTCTGGTCTGGGATTACTACCGCGATACGTTAAAGAAACTCTCCGACTACGGTGTTGCGATCGTCAGGCTGGATGCCTTCGCCTATGCTCCGAAAGAAGTCGGGGAACGCAACTTCCTCAATGATCCGGGAACCTGGGAACTCTTGCAGAAGATCGACGAAATCGCTTCCGGATTAGGTTTGACATTGCTGCCGGAGATCCATGCATCCTATGGAGAGAAGACATACAAACTACTGGCGGATAAAGGCTATATGGTCTATGACTTCTTCCTGCCGGGTCTCTTGATCGATGCGTTCCTAAGAAAGAATGGAACCTATCTGAAGAAATGGATCGATGAGATCACGGAAAACAGGATCCGTACCGTAAACATGCTGGGCTGCCACGATGGCATACCGCTATTGGATCTTAAAGGCTTGCTGCCGGAAGAGGATATACAGAATCTGATCGATGCGGTCGTCGGCAGAGGAGGCTATGTCAAAGACCTCCATGGCGCCAAGAATGTCTACTATCAGGTCAACGCGACCTACTATTCGGCACTGGGTGAGAGCGATCAGAGAATGCTGACGGCACGGGCGATACAGATGTTCATGCCGGGCAAGCCGCAGATCTGGTATCTGGATCTTTTTGCCGGAAAGAACGACTATGAAGCGATGAAGCGTGCAGGTGTCGGCGGACATAAGGAGATCAACCGGACCAACCTATCATTGCAGGATGCCGAAGCGCTGCTGAAGGAAGATGTGGTTCAGAAGCAGCTGGAACTGCTGCGTTTCCGCAATACCTGCCCGATCTTTACCGAAGATGCGGATATTAATGTGGAGTGTGATGGTTCTGTGTTGATGATCTGCTGGCAGAATGCCGCAGGTAAAGTCGCATTGAAAGCCGATCTGGCGAAAGATACTTATGAGATAGAAAAGGAGTATTGATATGGCATTTAAACAGATCAAAAAGATGATCACCACCGATAATGGCGACATCTACTATGAGTTCGAGGATCAGGGCTATCAGATCCTCTATACCCAACCCGCAAACGAGATCCAGTCTAATCTGATCAACTACGGATTCACAGGCCCGACCTTCCTGGTCTTTCCGGATCAGAAAGTCGATTTCGTCGGATTAAAGAGGCTGATCGAACAGAGCGGACTGAAAAAAGCCGCTATGGAAAATGGCGTCGGTATCGCGCTGGTGAATCCGAAAGGCGAGAACTGGACAGAGGAAGAAAAGGGAGCCTATGAAGCTGTCACTGCCAATCTTGGCATCGCTCAGATGAATTTCCGGGATGGCCTTGCGGTCATGAAGAATGAAGCGATCCCGGATGAACAGACCTACAATATCCTCGGTTCCTGCGTCAGGATGTATGCCTATGGCTTCGGAACTGGTGCCGATTATCTGGCAAAGCATTATCTGAAGAAAGTCAGCGGCAATATCCTGATGGGCGATCTGGGTACCGCGGATGTGACGCCGGTCTGCGTAACTTTGAAAGACCTCTCTGTCCTGCCTGAACCGGAGAAGACGGATATCCATGTGGTTTCCATCAATAACAGCGAGGAACAGAATGCGATCCTGAAAGAATACTGCGAAGATGTTCTGGTCAGAGATGACCTGAATCTGGAGCGTGATTTCCAGGAATATGTCGGAAGCTACCGCCGCTGGGTCGGCCGGATCATGAAGGCGTACAACTATGACCAGGAAGGCATCGTCTGCAAAGCGGAATCCGTGATGCTGCCGATCGCCGAAGACAACCAGAGTTTCCGTAAAGGCCCGTTCATGCGCAATACGGAACACAAGGTCGGTTATGTGACCTTCTATGACAAGAACCTTGATGTACATAACGAGAAACACCCGTTGATGCTGGTATTCCATGGCGGAGGCGATACGGCGATCGCGACCGCATCTCTTGCAGAGTGGCCGGAAATCGGTCAGGAAGAAGGTTTCATCACGGTAGCGGTGGAGATGCATATGAATGTATCCGCACTGGAGGTCGTTTCCCTGATCGATCATCTGAAAGAAGAATACGCGATCGATGAAGAGAAGATCTATGCGACCGGTTTCTCGATGGGCGGTATCAAGAGCTGGGATCTCTTCCAGCAGTGTCCGGAACGTTTTGCGTGTCTGCTGCCGATGGATGCCGTGGATTATCCGGGTATGAACTGCTTCTTCGGTCATACCGAAAACATCAATCAGGATGTCATGGTACCGTTGCTGTATGTGGGCGGTGTCGCTTCCCCTCTTGTCGAGCTTCCTTTCCAGCATGACCGCGCTGTCGCCAGGATCAAGTATCTGGCACAGGTCAACGATCTCAAACAGGATTTCGATCTGAAGATCGAAGACAAGGACAGCTGGGCAGATCCGTATATGGGCTGCAAAGGCGAGAAAGTGGAAGAACTCCACGATGAGATGTTCCCGGACAGCCAGTATTTCGCTCATTACTTTGATTCCAAAGACGGCAACTGCTACACCTGCCTGATTGCGATCACCGAACACAAACACGAGATCCGTCCGTTCACGAACCGTTATGCCTACCAGTTCGCAAAACAGTTCCGCAGAAAAGACGGAAAGATCGTTATCGAATCATAACATATACTATTATTAGTATCCGATCATACAGGAGAAGTCAGAACAACTTCTCCTTTTTTTATGCTTGACAGTCATATAATGATGTGTTATTGTATTAGTGTATTAATACAATAGAAAGGATCTACGACTATGACATGGAAATTTGCTGATGATATTCCTATCTATCTGCAGATCATCAATATCCTGAAGACCGATATCGTGGCAGGCAAGTATCACAGCGGTGATAAACTGCCGGCGGTAAGAGACCTGGCCATGGAACTCGGAGTCAATCCGAATACGGTCCAGAAAGCATTTGCGGAACTGGAACGGCAGGGACTGGTCCAGAGTGAACGGACCAGCGGGCGTTATGTCAGTATCGATGAGAAAGATATCGAGGAATTACGCAGCGACATCAGCGGCAGCTATATCGCCGAGATGTTTGCGAATCTAAGAAAGATGGGCATGGATGATCAGATGATCAAAGATGCTGTAAACAAGTGGGAGGAGAAACAATGATGGAAACAATGGTATGTAACGGTTTATGCAAGTACTATGGTTCAGTCAAAGCGCTAGATAACGTTGACCTGCATCTTGAAGAGGGCAGGATCATAGGATTATTGGGACCGAACGGATCAGGCAAGACGACTTTGATCAAGCTTGCTTCAAGACTGCTGGTTCCGACGGAAGGCGAAGTCAGGATCTGCGGAGAGCTTCCTTCGCCCGAGACCAAGGCCATGGTGTCTTATCTGCCGGACAGGAACTATCTGCCGGACTGGATGAAGACAAAAGACCTGCTGGAAATGTATCAGGACTTCTATGGCGACTTCGATGCAGAGAGAGCTCAAGAGATGCTGAACTCGCTGAATATCGATTATGATATGCCTTTAAAGAAGATGTCCAAGGGTACGAAAGAAAAGGTACAGCTGATCCTGACGATGTCAAGGCATGCAAAACTGTATCTCCTGGATGAACCGATTGCGGGAGTTGATCCGGCTGCCAGAGACTATATTCTGAGGACGATCATCTCGAATTACGATGAAACGGCTACGGTGCTGATCTCTACGCACCTGATCGCCGATGTGGAGAGTGTCCTGGATGAAGCGATCTTCCTCAAGGAAGGAAAAGTCGTTCTTCATCAGAATGTCGATGAACTGCGTGATTCTACCGGAAAGAGTGTCGATGAGTATTTCAGGGAGGTGTTCAAATGTTAAGGAAACTGATCAAATATGATTTTAAAGCGATGTTTAGGAATCTGTATCCGATCTATATCGCACTGATCGTGCTGACGCTGGTTTTCTCTTTGATGGTCAAGCTTCATTTCGATCAGGGACTTCTGTTTACAATCTTTGCGTGCCTGTTTGTGGCAGCTCTGAACGGTTCGATCATCGCCTGCGTATTCTTCGTGGTTACAAGATTCTCTCATGGCTTATTGAAGAATGAAGGCTATCTGTCCTTTGCCTTGCCGGTAAGTACGGCGATGCACATTCTTGCCAAGGTGATCAATGCGGTCATCTGGGCTCTGATCGAAGGACTGATGCTTTGCGTGTGCCTGCTGATCATGGGAACGGTGATGGGAAGCATCAAGGAAGTCGCATATTTCTTCGAGGAAGTATTCCAGTCTTTCGGTCTGATCGAAAGAGATCTTCTGTTCACTGTCCTGCAGATCATCGTGATGGTAATGCTGGAAATGATCGCTTCGATCTGTCTGATCTATGCCGCCATGGCGGTAGGTCATCTCTTCAGCAAGAATCAGAAGATGATCGCGGTCGCTTTCCTGATCGTGGTCTGTGTGCTTCGTTCATTCCTGTGGGTCGGGTTAGTCAATCTGAGTGATCGGTTTACAGCTCCGACTCATGTGTTTACCGATGATCTTATCATGATCATCCCGCCGATCATCTGTGCGGGCCTGTATGCGGCACTGACCTGGTTCATCCTGGATCGAAGGCTGAATCTGGAATGAGAAAGCATTTATTAAGAGTCTTCGGTATCCTGCTGCTGATCTTTACGGTCGCAGCAGGAACTCTGCTGTATCAGGGCTATTTCCGTTATCAGAGAGAGATCGAAGCGTTGCCTGTGAAGGATGCAGTCGAGTCCTATACTTTAAAAAAAGATTATGTCCCTTACGAGGAACTCGATGAAGACTTCATCAATGCGGTGATTGCGGTAGAAGACAAGCGTTTCTTTACCAGAAAGGGTTATGATTTCATCGCATTAGGAAGAGCTCTGTACCATGATCTGCAGGCCGGGGAGATCGTTGAAGGCGGTTCGACGATCACGGAACAGATCTCCAAGAATCTTTATCTGGGCGGTTATATCAATGGGATGGAGGAAAAGATCGCAGGGATCTTTCTCCTGTTCGATCTGGAGAAGCATTACAGCAAGGAAGAACTGCTGGCGCTGTATGTGAATATGAATTACTATGGGGATTCCTATCACGGGATCTCTGAAGCTGCCAAAGGCTACTATGACGCTTCCGCGAGCGATCTGTCTCTTGCCCGGGCAGCGATTCTGGCAGGACTTCCGAATGCGCCATCCGTTTATCAGCTTTCTGACGGTTATGACAAGGCGAAAGAAAGACAGGAATGGGTCCTTCAGACCATGTGCAATAACGGCTATATCACTGAATCAGAAGTGGCAGAAGCTTTACAGGAAGATGTAAGGCCAAGATAAATAAGGTATATCGTTTCGAATCAATCAAATGTTTGAAAAAGGACTCTGAGTTTATTTCAGAGTCCTGGTTTTTTATTGAACAACAATGAATATTTTGTGGAATCTTCTGATGCCGATCCTTTTACAGTGTCTGTTCCATTTCTTTCAGGATCGCTGTGATTCCTTTTGCGACTTCCCGGATCGTTTCTTCTTCAAAAGGATTCTTCAGATTGGCCTCTTTCAACAGGTCGAAGTAACCAAGAGAACCGCCCAGAGAACACAGCTCCATATAGTCGTTCCAGGCGCTTTCTCTGTCCACGCGCATCCTGAGGTAGAACTGCAATGCACAGATCATGGCCAGAGCATAGTCCACATAATAGAACGGATACATGAAGATATGCTGCTTCTGCATCCAGAAACCTCCATTATTCAGGAAATCGTCATCGCCATAGCTGCGCCATGGCATGAATTTCTCTTCGATGTTTTTCCAGATCGTGCGCAATTCTTTGGATGTTGGCTGATCGTTTTCAAAGACCCGATGCTGAAATTCATCGACACTGACCAGATAGGTGATATTGGCAAGACTGTCTGCCAGATGTTCATAGACATAACGGTTTCCTTCGCCTTCCGGATAGAAAAGCGGATACCACGGTTCCGTGAAGAACTCCATGGACATGGAATGGATCTCATTGATTTCTGAAGTGGAATGGGTATATTCCATCAGAACCTGATTCCTGTTGGCGATATAGGATTCAAAGGCATGTCCTGCTTCATGAGTCAGTACTTCCGTATCGGCACTGGTTTTGTTGAAATTGGAAAATATGAACGGAGCTTTGTATTCAGGAAGTCCGCTGCAGTAGCCGCCAAGACGTTTGTTCGGTCTGGTCTCAAGATCGAACAGGTTGTGTTCGACCATGAAATCAAAGAATTCTCCGGTTTCTTTGGAAAGTTCATGATACATGATGGAAGCTGCCTGTATCATGCCTGCGGTATCTTTATCCGGTGTGGAGTTTCCGTCCGGAAAGAACAGCTGCTCGTCATAATATTCCAATTTGTCAAGGCAGAGTCTCTTTTTTTGTACTTCATGGATTTCCTCGGCAACCGGAACGATGTATGCTGCAACAGCCTTGCGGAAGCGTTCGATGTCATCCGGAGTATAGTCGAAACGGTGGCGTGACAGATAGGCAAAATCGATATAGCTGGCAAAACCGAGCTTGGCAGCGATCTTCCGGCGTATGGCGCATAAGCGGTCATAGACATCATCGAGCTGATCGGAGACGGATTCATATAAAGCCGCCCAATGTTCCAAAGCTTCTTTTCTTTCGACGCGATCGGTCGACAGCATATGCTTCAGTAAGCCATAGAAGTTGCATTCTTCATCTCGGAAATCCGTTTTGCATGAGGCAGCGATTTTTGAGTATTCGTTAACCAGAGCTGCCTCTTCAATCCTTTCTTCGATGATCTCGCTGCTGTTGGTACGGATATCCGCATCCAGCAGTTTGAACAGCTGATTGCCGAATTCATTCATAAAATCTTTTCTGAATCTGGATGCAGCCAGGGCTTCGTTGAATTCCTTCATGACGACCGAAAGTTTTGGCATGATGGCATTCAGATACTGAACTTCTTCATCATAAAAAGGATCGGCCATGTTGATGTCATGCCGGATACGGGCGATCGATGCCATCGTTCTTAATCCATTGCTTATCGTCTGTTTTTTCAATAAGGCTTTTTTCGCTGTTTCATAATCAGCTGCTTCGTTGAATTCTTTCAATGCTGCATAAATGTCTTTTTCCGTCTCCTCAAAGGAAGGTCGGATATATTCCAGATCTTGAAACCTTTCCATTCTGTTGCCTCCTGTCTGATTGGCATTATTATGACACAGTTATAAAAACCCTGCGGAGTTTACGCTCTCGCAGGGCTATAAGTTTAGAATCAGAAACGTGTCATGCTTCGATCTCGTAGAATCTTATCCAGAGTCCGTCTTGTTCGACATTCCCAGTTCCGATGAAATGATTCTTATGCAGGATCGGTGCCAGGTATGGACTGTCTGTCAGGAAGGTCGGAACGGTTCTGAAGGATCTCGAAGGTTCATTGATCATCCAGCCGTTATTCTCGATATAGATGTGGCAGTCATTGCCTTCTTTATCGGTTCCGGTCAGGACATATCTGGCGGAGAGATGACGCATGTTCGTCTGATCGACGATCTGCGTATCGACACCCCATGGTTCCACGATGCCTTTGAACAGCTCGCAATCTACGGTTCCGGCGAACGGGATCATCGATACTTCGCCAAGTTCCGTTTCCATGCGGAACCCTTTCTGGCTGATATCGATATGGATCTCCAGCAAAGGGTTATTCATCTTTGGAAGTGAAACGCGGAGCGCCAAAGAGCCGTACGACATAGTTGTTGCTTAAGAGCTTGTCGTAGTAGTAATAGAATTTTTCCTGTTCCTCTGCCGGAATCATGGCGGAATGATTGTTCAGGTTGATGATGTCGAACTTGTCCGCATATGCTTTCCATTCAGGAAGACCAGGGCCATTCGGATCGCCGGTAGCGGCGAAGTTGTACCAGTAGTTCTGGATCAGTTCCATGAAGTCATAGTCTGCACCAACCCAGTGGTAAGGGAAGAACGGGTTCCTCTCGCCATGATCGACTCTGCCGAAGACATAAGGCATTTCCGCACAGTGAGGAGATCCGTCGTTGTGTCCTCTCTCGGTCTCATTTTCCTTGCTCATGAGCCAGATGAAGGCTTTATTGACGCCTTTGGAATGGGTCAGTTCACCCAGCTTTGCTGAACCCAGCAGCATGATATCTGACGCTATGGTCGAAACCTGTTTTGCCGCTTCGATCGCGTTGGAAGCAGGATACCATCTCTTCATATCCGCTGCTGCATCCGCAAAAGCATCTTCGAGATATTCATTGAACTTCTCGACAGAATAGTCATCGACTTTGACTGCAGGGAATTCCTGCGCGCAGGAACCCATCAGGACATCGAAATCGTTGAATTCATGATTGTCCATGATCTCGGAATAAGGTTTCGGGATGAATTCGCCATCGACACAGAAGGAGAAACCGAAGCCCATCGGACCGATTCCCTTGGATCTCTGGAATTCTTCATATTTGTCGAACAGTTCCCAGGCATCCTTTCTTCTGATTTCTTCGATACTCTTGCATCCGATGTAGTTCATGTATTCGACACCGAGATCTTCCATGGTCTTTCTCGGACCCGGCTGCATGAAACCCCAGTAGATCGGACCGCTTTCAATGGATACTCTGTTGATGATACCCTTCATCAGAGGCGAAGCATGCAGAGCGCCTGTACCGGCAGCACCGCCCGACTGACCCGCGACCGTGATGCGATCCGGATCGCCACCGAACTTGGCGATGTTTTCCTTGACCCACATGCAGGCTTTGCGCATGTCATACAGGGCATAGTTGCCGCTGGTTCCGCCTGCTTCTTCCGTCAGCTCCGGATGAGCGAAGAAACCGAAGAAACCAAGACGGTAGTTGATCGTAACGACGACGATATCTTTTCTCTTGGCAAAACCGATACCGTCGCAAACCACTTCACAGCCCGATCCTGCAACCATGCCGCCGCCATGGATCCAGATGAAGACAGGCAGCTTGTCTTCCGGCGTCTTTGCCGGTGTCCAGACATTCAGATAGAGGCAGTCTTCTTCGTACTGGGAAGGTGCCAGAAACTGCGGAACACCGTGGACATTGGCAGGCATATCTGCCTGTTCCATGACATGCTGGATGGCAGCTGCGGAATACTGCGTCGCTTTACGTACGCCTCTCCATTTTCCCGGATCTTCCGGATGTTTGAAACGGCGATCACCGATCGGCGGAGCGGCATAAGGGATGCCTTTGAAGATCTTTACGTTCTCTTCGATGTAACCCTGCAGCCATCCTTGTTTGACTTGTACTTTAGCATTCTCGAAATTTGACATATTTATTCTCCTTACTTTTCGTTCAACAGATATTCGATACCTTTATAGGCATGAGGTGTCCAGAAATTCCAGTCGTGGATGCCGGGACCTTCCACGTAGGTGAAGTCGGCTTTCTGATCCTGGAAGAAATCACGCATCCTGTGATTCGGCTCCAGGAGGAAGTCTTCCGTTCCGCAGGCCATGAAGATCTTCGGATTCGTGATTCCTTTTTCTTTGTTTTTCAGATACAGGACTTCGGGATTTTGATCGGACTGTTCGGCTTTGTCTAGGTCCCCGAAGGCATTCACGTAATACTCATAGTTGGCCATGACCGGATCTTTCATATCCGGTTTCATATCCTTGAGGTGATAGATGATCAGGGCAGATGATAATGCCATGATGCCTCCGAAGGTTTCCGGATAGGTCAAGCCCGTATGCAGCGAACCGAAACCTCCCATGGACAGCCCTCCGATCAGGGTGTCCTCCTTGCTTAACGCGATATTGAAGGTATCGCGCAGATAGCTGACCAGGTCCTCACCGATGAATTCACAATAGTGATGACCGGTCGCTTTCTTATCCAGATAGAAATCCAATCCGCCACTGGGCATGACTACATTAAGATTGTATTTCAGACAGAAATCCGCAGCATTGGAATTGTAGAGCCAATCCGTGCAGTCTCCGCTGTAGCCATGCAGGAGGATGATCGTCTTTGCCTTGCGTTTATAATACGGATTATTGGCAATCATAAACTCGGGCATGTTTTTTTCTGCCAGATGAACGTAGAACTCGCCATTGCGGGCCAGAGCGTTCGATCTGAATTTCACATAATGAGTGGACATGATGAAACTCTCCTTCAGCATCATTGTAGAAAAAGCCGGGATGCGTTCATATCAAAAAAGTGTCATCGGTTTTTAAGTTTCACTTTTCTACTTTTATAAAAGGGCGACAGTGCATTTAATTTTGAAATACCAGTGCTTTTTTTTGAAAGTAATTGATAGCGGTTACATGGTTAAATGAATTTACAAAGAACAACAAGGAGGCTTTTTAATGAAAAAACTAATCGTTCTTTTATTGACCGCTCTTATGGTCTTCTCGCTCGCAGCTTGCGGCGGCAAAGAAGAAAGCAACACTGGAGAAGTTCCGACAATCACTCTTGATATGTCCACCCTCTTCATCGTTCCTTCTTTGGAAGCAACTCAGAAGGTCGAAGATCAGTTGAATGACTATCTGCTGAATACTTTGCATGAAGATTTCAAAGTTCATCTGGTAATCACGGCAATCGGCGACTACTTCTCAAAGATTCCGATGGAACTCGCCAGCGGCGGCGATGATGCACCGGATGTAGTACAGGTCTTTGCGGTTTCTGACTGGGCAAACCAGGGTTACATCCTTCCGTTGGATGACTACCTCGGCAACGAACTGAAACCTACTTATGATCTGATCAAGCCGATCATGGGCAACGGTAGAGTCGCAGGCAAGACTTATATGATGCCTCGTTACTTCGGTACTGTTCTTGACTGGAAGTGGATCTACAACAAGGAACTGGTAGAAGCTGCCGGTATCGATGTTTCCAAGATCAATGACCTGGATACTTTAGGCGATGCATTGGCTGAACTGAAAGTCGCTTATCCGGGAGAGCACTTCCTGGTATACTGCAACCAGTTCGACAGAATCCTTCAGTCCAAGAGCCACACTTCTCAGGTAGGTACGTATACGGCTACTGTCGGCGACAGCACGACGCTGTACAACTACTATGAAACAGATGCATTCAAGGATGCCATCTACAAGGCTTATGATTTCCGTCAGAAGGGCTATGCTGATCCGGAAGGTTCCGCAAATACGCTGAGCCACGACGCAGTTGTCATGGGCGGTTCTTCAAAGGGTGTCATTATGGGTCACTCCAATGATGTTGATTCGATCGCATATATGTTCACGCAGACTGCTGACTATGGCGATGGTCAGACTCATGAATTCGGTGCGGTTACGATCGCAATCGACGATCTGGCAACGGATACGTTAGGTATCGGTATCGCTCACTACTGCAAGAACCCGGATAAGGCAGCGAAGTTCATCAACCTGCTTTACACGGATCAGTTTGTCTGGGATACGATCATTTACGGTGCTGAAGGTCAGGACTACGAATGGAATGAAGATCATACAAAGATCAGATATCCGGAAGGCTTAGACTTCAACTCCGTACCTTACAACTGCATGTACTCCTGCGGTATGATCGGTAACGGTTTCGACTTCTTCCTCGAGCAGGAAAGCGGAAACGAGTCCGGTTCCAATGGACAATATGGCAAGATCCTGTTTGAATCAGCTGGTGTACCGCCACTCTATGGTTTCATCCCTGACAGCACGAGTGTCATGAATGAAACGACTGCTGTATCCAACGTTGTTGAACAGTATGTCAACGTTCTGACTTATGGCGATGTCAATCCTGATGAGAAGTATCCGGAATTCCTGGCTGCTCTGAAGGATGCAGGTATCGACAAGATCGTTGCTGAATATCAGGCACAGGCTGACGCTTGGCTGGCAGGCAACTAATCCTGATTCGCGAAACGAAAGAAGAAGCGGATGGCTCAGACCATCCGCTTTTTTGTATAATGAAAAGAGATGAAGAATTCATTTATCCGGAAAGTCGCGATCCTGCTGGCAGGCGTGCTGATCACTTCGCTGCTGTTTTTTGTGGCGATGTCTGTCACGTATAAGACCTTTTATGAACAGAGCGTTTTAAGCGTCGCTGAAAAGATTTCTTACAGCTGGGCCAGCGATATCGACAGGCGTCTGAATACGATCTACGAACACGTCTACGACCTGTGCGCGACCGTCTACAACAGTACGGCTGTCCACAACGGTTCCGAGGAAATGGATCTTACGACCCGGAGAACCGTACAGGACGCATTGCAGTCCAAACTGATGGCATCCTCTGACCTTTCTGTCGTTTTCCTGGTCGATACAGAGAGCGATCTCTATTTCTATTACAGCAACGGCACCTTATCGCAGACCCAGAACAGTGCACTGAAACTCTTCGCTCAGCAGTACTGTCTGGAACACTCTAATTCGATCGGCAACAAGATCTGGGAGATCGTTCATGTGCTGGATGAGGGGTACTATTATAAAGCGATCAAACTGGGAAAATATATCATCGGCGCTTTGAGTGACTGTGCGACCTACCGTCTCAACGATACGCTGGATTCATTGATGAATGATACCTGCATGATCATGGATGAGGAAGGTTTCATTCTTTGTCAGGGAGACGAATCATTAAGCAGTTATGTCGATGAAAACAAAGCGGGTTCCTATATCAGCAAGGGTTTTGCAGTCTGTACGAACCCCCAGAAATATGCCGATGCGACAACGGTCTATATCCGCAAGAATGAAGGAACGGACATCCCCTGGAATATCGTTTCCCTCTTCCTGATTGCGGATAGCGCGCTTTGTGTCTTTCTGGTCGGACTATCGATCCATAATCTGAACCAGAAGGTCCGCATCCCGATCAGCCAGCTTGTTACGGCGGATAAGCATCTTGCGGATGGCGATTTCGACTACAAGCTGGATATTGATGAAGCAGGCAGCAGCGAATTCGAGGAACTCTATTCCAGTTTTAATGATATGAGCGGTAAGATCGAACATCTGACGATCGAAACCTACGATGCGGAAATCAAGAGACAGCAGAACCAACTGAAGATGCTGAGGGCGCAGGTCAAACCGCATACTTTCCTCAATGCGATCAACACCATCAACAATCTGACTTATACCGGCAAACCGGAGGATATCCGCAGATATATCGCCGCGTTTGCTTCGTTCACCAGATACATGCTGTATAAAGCCAAAGACTGGACCACGGTCGAGGAAGAGATCAAGAATATCGGAAGCTATGTCGAGATGCAGCAGATCCGTTTTCCGGAGAGTATCGAGATCACTTATGACATCCCTCAGGAGATCATGCTGGAGCGTATCCCTTATCTGATCCTGTTCTCGCTGGTGCAGAATTCCTTTAAGCATGCCATGACGCTGGTCGATACGATGTATGTCACGATCAGAGGAGAGTTCTATGAAGAAGAAGGCTTTAAAGGAATACGGCTGATCGAAGAAGACAATGGTCCGGGTTTCTCGAAGAAATCTTTGGAGAAGCTTGCGGATATCGACAAGGACGATCTTTTCACCAAGGAACATCTCGGCCTGACCAATGTCCGTTACAGTATGAACCTGATCTATCACCGTGATGATCTTTTGCGTCTGTCGAACAAAGAAGAGGGCGGAGCCCGCATCGAACTGCTGATTCCGGAAGGAGAGAACGAAGATGAAACTGCTGATCTGTGATGACGATATCTCGACGATCGATGTGATCCAGAGTCAGCTGGATTACAAGAAACTGGGGATATCCCAGATCTTTCGTGCGTATAACGGACAGATGGCAAAGGATATCATCGACAAGGAAGAACCCGATCTGATCCTTTGCGATATCGATATGCCGATGGGTAATGGCATCGAAGTCCTGAAACACGCCTATGAGAAAGACAAAGAGATCGAATTCTCTTTCCTGACCTGCTACGAATCGTTTGAATATGCCCAGAAAGCGATACAGTATGGGGTGACCAGCTATCTGACCAAGCCTTTGGACCTGAAAGAGGTCAAGGTCTGTATCCAGAATATGGTCGCAAATGTGCGCAAGAATCAGCTTGCGGAAAGCGAAAAACCGCACAACCAGTATGATTCCCTGATGTCTTCGATCTTACGGCAGGCCAGCGACGGGGTTCTTGGTTCGAACAAAGAGATCGTGGAAGCGGGATTAAGAGCCAACGGAATCGAATTCTCTGCCGACAGTCTCTGGCGCATCGTTTTTACCTGCGCTGACATGACGGATGCCATCCGTAAGACCTGGAACAAAGATCTTCTCCTATATACCTTTTCCAAACTCCATGATGAGGCTCTGGTAGACTATGTTGGTTCCGCCCACAGCGTCATCAATTCGGATGACCGTTTCCTGTGGTGTCTTTGCTTCGTTCCGGGTTGTGAGGAAGATGAGATCCTCAAAGAGAAATGTGAGAAACTGATCGGTTTCTCTGACCGCTATATGTCTCTGGTTCCGGTCGCTTTGATCAGTGAATCATTCCGTTTCTATGAGACGGGAAATGTCGTTGCCAACCTTTATGATGAAATGCGCAAGATCCGTTATTTTTCCGGAAAGATCTTTTTCCTGAATCAGGAGATCAGTGTGGATGACCTCGATCCGATCCGTCTCAATGAGAACCAGGTACTGTGGTATCTCAAGAAACGCGACGAAGCAGGCTACAGCGAATACATGTCCAACCGCATCGAGAATCTCAATGATACAGCAGAGAATCTGGATCGTTTCCGTAAGGAACTGATCAATATCTTTATCACGCATTTCCGTGACAACGGCATGAGTTCCAATCTCATCTTCATGAATCCTACAATCATGGCTTCGGATGAGAAAGCGACCTCCTCCCGTAAAGGACTGATGAACTACGCTATGGAACTCTTCCGTATTCAGCAGGATAAATTAAGAGAAACGGTCGATTCCGAAGATATCATCGTACGGGCCAAGAAATATATCGATGAAAACTATCGGGAGAACATCGACCGCAACGATGTCGCGGCTGTCACTTTCGTTACCCCGAATTATCTGTCTAAACTTTTCAAAAACAATATGAACATGAACCTCAGGGAGTATATCAATCAGCTGAGGATCGAAGAAGCAAAACGATTATTGCTGTCGACATCGATGTCGGTATCGGAGATCGCTTCCAATGTGGGTTACTACAATATCTCTTATTTCTCGACGGTATTCCATAAACTGGTAGGTGTCAGTCCGTTCGACTGGCGCAATCAGAAGGGAGAGCAAAATGAAACTGAATGATCTTCTGAAACAGGATAAGGAACGCTTTTCAAAACTGCCTGACCGTCAAAGCAAACTCAATTTCCTTTGGGATTACTACAAGATACCGATCATCGTCGCTTTATGCGCATTGTGTCTGATCGCGATCACGTTACTGTTCCGTTCGGATCATGACGTCTCCATGCATGTGATCCTTTTGAACAATGACTCTCTGGTTGTAGAATGTGATGATACGGTATTCGACAGGCTATTGGAAGAAGGCGGATATGATCTGCAGGGGAAACAGGCTGATGTGAATGTGAATTATTCCATCGGCAGGGAAGGAAGCGAAAACGAAGACTCTGAGACCATACAGGTATTATCGGCCATGTTTGCACTGGATGATATCGATCTTTATGTTTCAGATAAGTATTATTTTGATTATTTTGCCGAAGTGGATGCTTTTCATGATCTGAGCGTACTGCTTCCGGAAGAGACCATTCAGGCTCACGAAGATGAGCTCTACCGTTACGACAACTCTTTCGGGCAATCCATTATCGGCGGCATCCTTTTGCACGAAGGTTCTCCTTTACATGAAGCGGGCTACTACCATGGCGATGTCGTTCTGGGCATTGCGACCAACTGCGGCAACCTGGAAGCTGCACAGGCTTTTATTCTCCGTCTTTTAAGTGATAGAAATTGATAAATGCAGTGTACTTTTTTTAATGAATGACCGATTCCATTCCGTTACCATGAGAATATAGAGAATTCTACAGGTAAGGAGGAGTTATGTCCGAAAAAAAGACAAAAAGCTCGGAGTTCGATGACGTTCTGAAAGAACAGAAGAAACTCCAGCGCAAAGAACAACTGAAGAATGATCTCCCGCTGTATCTGATGATGCTTCCGGGAATGGTCTATCTCATCTGTAACAACTACCTGCCGATGTTCGGTATTCTTTTGGCGTTCAAGAGAATCAACTATGCCATGGGTATCTTAAAGAGCCCATGGGTGAAATTCGACAACTTTGAGTATCTGTTCAAGACCAAAGACGCCTTCACCATGATCCGAAACACCGTTGCCTATAACCTGGTGTGGATCGTCATGGACCTGGTGATCGCCGTCTTTATCGCTCTGTGCATGAACGAGATCGCTCAAAGAAAGATTGCCAAAGTCATTCAGCCGATCATCTGCTTCCCATCCATGGTTTCAGCAGTCATTCTGTCGTTCCTGGTCTATGCGTTCCTGTCACAGAGCTACGGCTATCTGAATACCGTATTCTTCCCGGACAATCCGGTCCAGTGGTATACGACAGCCAGATACTGGCCGTTTATCCTGACGATCGTCCATATCTGGCAAAGTGCAGGACAAAGCTCCGTCATCTACATGGCAAGTATCGGCGGTATCGACAAGAGCCTGTATGAGTCCGCAAGAATCGATGGCGCAAACAAACTGGAGCAGATCCGTTACATAACGCTGCCATTGCTGAAGCCGATGATCATCATGATGCTGCTGCTGTCGATCGGACGTATCTTCAACTCTGACTTCGGTCTCTTCTATCAGGTTCCGTTAGGAAACGGCATGCTGTATGAAACGACACAGACGATCGATACCTTCGTCTACCGTGCCCTGATCATAAACAATAACGTAGGACAGTCTTCGGCTGCCAGCGTGTTCCAGGCCGTGATCGGCTTCATCCTGGTCATGATCTCCAACCTGCTGGTACGTAAGATCAACCCGGAGAACTCGCTGTTCTAGGAGGATAACATGGCTAAGAAAAAAAATAAGATACAACTGATGAAAGGCGAAGCCGGTTTCCATTATGTTTCGCTGGTCGTCATGATCCTGCTGATGATCTTCTGCATCGTCCCGCTGATCCTGATGCTGACAGTATCACTGTCTTCCGAAGCTTCGCTGGTCAAGGGCTATCGTTTTATCCCTGCCCAGTGGTCGCTGGATGCCTACTTCTTCATGTGGGCAAAGCGTGCAACCATCCTAAGAGCCTATGGTCTGACGATCGTGGTCACCGTGATCGGTACAATCATTTCCCTGATCATGACCTCGATGTTTGCTTATCCTCTGTCAAGAAAAGACTTCAAACCGAGAAATGTCGTTGCCTTCATCCTGTTCTTCACGATGCTGTTCAACGGCGGTATGGTCGCATCCTACATGGTCTGGACCAGACTGTTCCACATCAAAGATTCCCTGCTCGCTTACCTGCTTCCGGGATCATTGATGGGCGGTATGAATGTCCTGCTGGTCAGAAACTATTTCAATGCGAATATTCCTTATTCCATCATTGAAGCGGCACGTCTTGATGGCGCCAATGACTGGACCATCTATTCCAAGATCATGGTTCCGCTGTCAAAGCCGATCATGATCACCATCGGCCTGTTCTCTGCTCTGGGTTACTGGAACAACTGGACAGCCGGTATCTACTACATCAACAACCCGAAACTGTACACCATTCAGGTCTATCTGAAGAAGCTGATGGATTCCATCCAGTTCCTGAAGACGACCGACCTTTCCAACGAAGCCGTCCTGCTGGCATCGCGTTCCTTACCGACCGAGTCAGCCCGTATGGCGGTTGCGATCATCGCTTTGATCCCTGTCCTGGCGGTCTATCCGTTCATTCAGAAGGAACTGATCAAAGGCATGGTCGTCGGCGGTGTCAAGGGTTAAGCAACAGGAGTAACACTACATGGAAACAAGAAAACCGTTTGAAACTGCACGCCCTGAAGAAGTGGGTGTCAGCAGCAAAGCGATCCTGGAATATATATCCGATCTTGAACACAGCCAGACGGAGATGCATGGCCTGATGATCATGCGTCACAATAAGCTGATTACCGAAGGCTGGTGGACCCCGTATGGTCCGAATATCCGTCATGGCTTGCAGTCTCATACCAAGACGTATGCGGCGACCGCTGTCGGTATCGCTTATACCGAAGGCTTGCTGAAACTGGATGAAAGAGTCATCGATATCTTCCCGGAAGAAGCTCCGGAGAATCCAAGCAAGAATCTACAGTTGCTGACCGTCAGGGATGTCTTGTGCATGGGCTGTGGCATGGATACGATGCCAAGACCTTCCAAAGAATGGATCAGAGACTTCCTGGCGACTCCGGTCAACCACAAACCTGGTACGACCTATATGTATAACTCGACAGGTTCCACCCTGTTAGGCGCGATCGTCCGTCAGAAGACAGGATTGGGTCTGTTCGATTATCTGAAACCTCGTCTGTTTGACAAGATCGGTATCAACTATGACAACCTGCGTTGCATGTGCATGCCTGATGGCATGGAGATTGGCGGAGGCGGCATGTATGCGACGACCGAAGACAACTTCCGTCTGATGAAGCTCTATGCGGATGGCGGCGTCTGGGAAGGCGAAAGGATCCTGGCTGAAGACTATGTGCAGCTGGCAACCACCAATCAGAATGATTCCGCTACCGAATCCATCAACAATCCTGAGGCTTTCGATAACTTCCTGGGCTACGGCTTCCAGATCTGGATGTGCAAGCCGCATCGCGCTTACCGTGCCGATGGCGCCATGGGCCAGTTCACGATCGTCCTGCCGGATCAGGATATGGAGATCGCGATCACCGAGACTGCAGTCGGAGCGCACTGGGCACAGTCTACTCTGGATATCACCTGGAAGTTTGTCGAAAAGATCACGAACGATGAAACGCTTCCAGCGGATGATGAGGCTTATGATCTGCTGCAACGCAAACTGCATACTCTGAATATCGGCAATCCGGAATGTCAGCCATTCAGTCCGCTGGTCAAAGAGATCTGCAGCAAGAAGTATGAAGTCCTGACTGGCAATATCACGCCGTTTGGCGGAAACTTCATGTCCGGACAGGGTCCTGACAGTATCAAGGTCTTCTCCTTCGATTTCGATGATTATGGCTTTGTCTGGAATATCAAGACCAACAGCGGAAGAGAAGAAAAGATCCGTTTCTCTACCAATGGCGTCCGTTTCAGCAATCTCCTGGGTAAACCGGATGATCTGACACAGCTTTATCTGGGCGATGCCTACTGGAAAGAAGACAATGTCCTTGTCTTGCATGGACGCTGGGTCGAGACCTGCATTCAGGATACGTATACCTTTACCTTCGATGGAGACAGGATCAAGATCGACGCGGACAACAACTCCGCCTGGAAATTCGGCAATCCTGAGGATATCACAGCGAAGGCAATCTAAAAACACAGCCCACAGAAAAGTGGGCTTTTAAAAAAGGAGGAAACATGGGCAAACGATTCGATTCATTACTGTTTCCCGGATTCAGAACCAAAGCTTTTACTTTAAGCTACGATGATGGCGTCAATCAGGACCGGCGTCTGGTGAAACTGTTTAATGACTATAAAGTCAAGGGGACCTTCAATCTGAATTATGGAACGCTGGATCATGAGGAAATCGTGGAATTCCCTGGAAGACCGAGGACCGATATCTCCAGAGTCAGAAAAGATGAAGTAAAGGCCCTTTATGAGAATCAGGAAGTCGGAGGACATGGCCTGTATCATTCCGATCTGGCTTCTTTGGGTGAGCCTTATGCGATGTATGAGATCATCGAAGACAAGGCGGGTCTGGAAAAACTTGTCGGTAAGCCACTGGAGATGTTTGCGTATCCGTTCGGGATCTATAATGACATGGTCATCGATCTGTTGAAGAAAGCGGGCTACAAAGGTGCCAGAACGATCAATTCGACCCATTCTTTTGAACTTCCCAAAGATCCGTTTGTCCTGGATCCGACCTGTCATCACAACGACGAGAAACTCATGGATCTGGCAGATCAGTTCCTGCATGGCAGAGCCTTCAGATCGCAGCTTTTCTATGTCTGGGGCCATGGCTATGAATTCGATGGTTCAAACAACTGGGAATGCATCGAAGAGCTTCTCTCCTATATGAGCGGACACGACGATGTCTGGTATGCAACCAACGGAGAGATCCTCTCTTATCTGAAAGCATACGAGATGCTGGAATACAGTGCAGATGGTTCCATCATCTACAATCCGTCCTGCACCGATGTTTATCTAATGACCTCGTTCCAGAACAGAGAAGAACTGAAAGCAGGAGCCTGTACGCAGATCAAGGAAACGACACTTTAATATGAACTACAATAATCCTTTTATCAAAATGCTGGAAACACTGGCAAACATGGTCATCGTCAGTTTCTTATGGCTGGTCTTTGCTTTGCCTCTGGTGACAGTCATACCTTCGTCTGCCGCTTTGTTTCATACCTCCAACAAGATCATTTTCGGTCCCGGAAAGGGGAACGGCGTATTCAGGGATTTCTATGATTCTTTTAAAGAAAATCTCAAAGAAGGAATCATTTTAAGTCTGATCGTCATCGTTGCGATATTGTTCATTCTGGAAGGTCTGTGGACCGGATATCAGTTCCATAAAGTCAGCCTCTGGGGTATGGCCTATATGATGTTGGGGATCGTGATCGCTTTCTTTTTTGTGACCGCTTTGGTTCATATCGCTCCGGTCCTATCCAGATTCGAGGCTCCTGTGTCATCCGTTATCCGGATGGCGGTCTATTTCGCGATGCGTAAGCCTTTACGCAGCATCCTTTTCTGTCTTCTGTTTGTGGCGATGATTCTTTGCGTCTATGCGTTTCCATTGGCTTTGCTGATCGTGCCGGCAGTCTATGCGGATTTCCAACGTGGACCATTGAATAAAGATTTCGACCTGTTTGCGGAAGAGAATCATCTGCTGGAAGAAGAAACATCGGAAGAGACAGAAGAATCTCAAGATAAAACAGAAGAAACAAAAGCAGAAACGGATACTTCGATGACCGATCTGGAAGAGCGTTTCAATAAGGAGAGGAAATAATCATGCCTAAGATCACTTTAAAAGATGTCACGATGATCTATCCTTTCCAGAAGGTGACCGGACTGATCGGACGGAAACAGAAACAGTTTATCCTGAAGCAGCAGCAGGACATGCCTTATACTTCCAATGAGGGAGTCATCGCTCTTCAGCATTTCGATTGTACCTTTGAAGAAGGATCTTTCACTGTCGTTCTGGGACCATCAGGATCGGGAAAAAGCACCTTGCTGAGGATCATTGCCGGACTGGAACGCCCTGTCTTGGGTGAAATCTATTTTGATGATGTCTTGTTCAATGATGTACAGGCACAGGAGAGAGATGTAGCGATGGTCTTCCAGAACTACTCCCTTTATCCCAACCAGACGGTCTATCAGAATATCGCATTTCCTTTGGAAGTGAAACATATTCCAAGGGAAGAGATCGAACCGGAAGTAAAGAAGATCGCGGAATTATTGAAACTGGATGAAAAACTGAATAAGCTTCCTCAGGAATTGTCGGGTGGCGAAAAGCAACGAGTGGTAATCGCCCGATCACTGATCAGGAAACCTTCCGTCATCCTGTTTGATGAACCGTTCTCGAATCTCGATGTCCTGATGCGTAAGGAGCTCAGAAATGAGCTGAAAAAGATCCACGAAACGTACAAGACAACGTTCATCTATGTGACCCATGACCAGTATGATGCGCTGTTTCTGGCGGAGAGGATCGTCCTTCTGAAGGACGGCATCAAACAGATGGACGCAACGGCTGCGGATGTCTACAACTATCCTGCCAACCGCTTCTGTGCGGAATTTATCGGTTCTTCGACCTTCAACACGTTTGAGGATATCCCGGTCAGCAAAGACGGAAAATACAAACTGTTCGGGCAGACCTATGAGCTCACAGATAAGCAGCAGAAACAGTTGGGTAAAGAGAAATGCATCGATGTCGGTATCCGCGGAACGAATCTTGCGATCGCTGATAAAGGTGTCGATGCGATCATCGAGTATACGGAAATGATCGAAGCGGATCTGATCATTCATGCGAAAGCCGATGATCAGGAGATCATCATCGTCGAAAAGATGGATGGAAACAATGAAATGAAATATATGCGCGGGCAGGAGATCAGGATCTCTTTCGATCCGATGTATTTTCACTTGTTCAATAAGAAAGGGGACAGGATATGAGACTGAGAATCGCTGAAACGAAATATGGAACCTATCAGGCAGCCGATTCCAATGCGGGATACTCTCTGTTTCGAGGGATCGCATATGCGAAACCGCCGATCGGAGAGAGACGCTGGAAAGCTCCGGAAGATCCGGAACCATTCGAGGGCGTCAAGGTCTGCGATACCTTTGGTCCTGCCTGTGTGCAGTATGACCGCTGGTCAGATGCGATCGATGATGTCACCAACTCTGATGAACATCCTTACATTCTTATACCAAACTATCCTTATCCTCCGAAAATGTCCGAGGATTGTCTCTATCTGAATATCTACACGCCTGCAGAAACAAAAGAAGAAAAACTTCCGGTTCTGTTTTATATCCATGGCGGAGGCTGCCAGCAGTGGTATGGCTCCGATTATGAATACTGCGGAGACGCATTCTGTTCCAAAGGCTGTATCGTGGTTTCGATCACCTACCGTCTGAACGTCTTCGGTTTCTTTGCGCATCCGGAACTTGCCAAAGAAAGCTCTTCTGGAACGAGCGGAAACTACGGTCTGATGGATCAGATCCAGGCATTAAAGTGGGTTTATGAAAATGTTGAAGCCTTTGGCGGAGACCCAAAGAATATCACAGTCTTCGGGCAGTCCTCCGGAGGAAGGTCGACATTGTCACTGCTTTGTTCACCTCTGACGAAAGGGATGATTCGCCATGTCTCGATCCAGTCTGCAGGCGGTCTGGGCCGTTTCATGGAAGAGCGCAACAGAGATGAGATGGAACAGCTGGGTCAGGAATTCATGGAGATGACAGGCTGCAGAAACATCAATGAAATGCGGCAGCTGGATTCCGATACCTTAAGGATTACCAACGACAGGCTCGGTTTCATGAGAGGCTTCAACATCTATACCGATGGCTATGTGCTCACCGACAATATCGATACCTGCATCCGGGAAGATCTGCTTCCGGATGATGTCGATATCATCATTGGCTGTACCGCAGACGAAGGAGCCAACAGCAAGCCGGCTTTCATGGGTATGGATATGTATGGCCAGATCAGAGATCTCTGTGAAGTTTATGATAAGAATAAACATAAGAATATCTACATGTATGTGTTCAACCAGGAGCAGCCGGGAGATGATGCGGGAGTTCCACATTCCTGTGACAACCGCTATCAGTTCAAAACCCTGGACGGTTGCTGGAGACCGTACACAGAAGAAGATTATGATTTAAGTGAACAGATGAATCAATATTGGGCTAATTTCGCTATGACAGGCGATCCAAACAGCGATGGACTGCCTTGCTGGGAACCTTACAATACAAATGGCCGAGCAATGTGGTTCAATGGCAAAGGATCTCAGATGAAGTGATATGTTTCATAACCGATAGGAGAAGATGATGGCAAAATATCTGGCATGCGGGAATATCTTATATGATTCGGTGATCTCTCTTGATGGCAAGCAGCTGGGTGAGCATATGGGCGGACAGGCTCTGTATGCGACTTCGGGGATCCGCCTGTGGAGCAGAGACGTGAAAATGGTCGCCAATGGCGGGAAGTTCGACTTCGATGAACACTATCTACCCTGGCTGAAAAATAATGGACTGACAGCAGAAGGCATCAGCTATGAACAGGACTACACTGCTCACGTCTGCATGAAACATACGGAAAGCGGAGCCTACGCTTTCGCGCCGACGCATTCCGGACTGGTTTATGATACGTATCTGCAAGGCATGATGGAACTCAGGATGGAACAGATCGAAGCCAATATCGATCCTGATACGATCGCGGTCTATCATCATCCGCATCTTCCGGATACGGTCTGTTTCGACAAGATCCGCAAGATGAGAGAGAAATACGGGATCCGTTTCATGTATGAACTGGTAAACAACGAGGAGGATCTTCCTTATCCGTATTTCAATCTGGAAAAGCTCAAGGATGCGGTAAGGATCGCAGGACTGTGGTCTCTCAACAGCAATGAGGCATCCGTTTTATTTGATATCCCTAAAGACAGGGATGAAGACATCATCGCCAGACTGCAGGATTTCCCGGAATTCGAGATGTGCTACTATCGCTGCGGCAATCGAGGCGCTTATGTGCTCACGTCAAAGAAAGCGGTCTTCGTCCCGCTGATCGATATCAGAGAATCTGTCGATCCGATGGGCTGCGGAAACTGTTCGACCGCAGCGGCAATGGCAGCCTGGTGCGAGACCGGTCAGGACCCATTGATGACAGGCATCATGGCAGCGATTTCTGCAGGCTTCAATGCGGCACAGTCCGGCCCTTGGCCATTGTATGCTTCGGAAGATGAAGAACTTGCCAGAAAGCTTGCGAATGAATACTATAAGAAATTATCAGATTGACTTGTCGCATTGAAAAAAATCCAAGGCTTGATTTCATACCTGAAACCGAGCCTTTCTTATAAAGAAAACAGTGTTTGTGTTTTATGATAAAACTGAAGAATACAAGAACGAAAGGAGTATCATAAATGAAACTGATGATCGCATCCGATATCCATGGCTCAGCCAGATACTGCAGGGAACTGATGGATGCTTATGAAAAAGAAAAAGCGGATAGGCTGCTGCTTCTGGGCGATATTTTGTATCACGGTCCGAGAAACGACTTGCCGGAAGACTATGCCCCCAAACAGGTGATGGCCATGCTGAACGAGAAAAAAGAGGAGATCTTCGCGGTACGGGGAAACTGTGAAGCGGAAGTCGATCAGGCCGTTCTGGAATTTCCTGTTCTGGCAGAATTCGCACTGCTTCCTTTAGAGAGCCGGATGATCTATATCACCCATGGACATATCTTCAACAGAAATCATCTTCCTCCATTGAAAACAGGAGACATCCTTCTGCATGGTCATACGCATGTTCCTGCATGCGAAGAATCCGATGGCTATATCTATATGAACCCAGGATCTGTGTCAATGCCCAAAAACGATACGCCAAGGGGATATATGATCTTGGAGAATAAAACATTCACCTGGAAGACGCTGGAAGGAAAGGAATACCGGATATACACGGTCTCATAGCGTAAATATACGTATGGGAGAGAATGTAGAATCGTGATTTGGATAGAATGAGTGTATAATGATAGCGTATGGATACAATAGGTAAAGATTACAGCAGATTATTGAAATATCTGCAGTCGGGAGCGTTCATCGGGAGCGTTTTGGTTACGGCGTTCGCGCTGGTGATACTGCGTTTCATCAAACAGTATCTGATCAAGAAAGTCGCTTATTCCGGAAAAGATGAACAGCACAAGAACACCTTTATCGGTATGATATTCGGTGTCCTGCAGTATATCGTCATCATCTGCGCCGTGGTCGTGGTTCTGCATCTCAATGGCGTCAATGTCGCCAGCATCCTTGCCGGTTTAGGCATCATGGCTACCATCGTCGGCTTGGCTCTTCAGGATACTCTGAAAGACATCCTTGCCGGCATCAGCATCTACAACAACAATTTCTATAAAGTGGGAGACATGGTACGCTGGAACGGAGAGATGTGCGATGTTTCGTACTTCAGCGCGCGTGTCACTAAATTCCGTTCGATCGGAAGCAATTCGACGTATACGGTAAACAACTCGGTAATTACATCGATCGAAAAGATCAAGGACCAGTTCTTTCTGAGCTACTATTTCGAATTCGAAACACCGAGAGAGAAGATCGACGAAGCCATGAACAAGATCGCGGAACGGTCCAAAGCGGAAGTGAAAAACCTGAAAAAGATCAACTACAATGGTATCGTCTCGATCGATGAGAATGGCGTTCTGTATTCGCTCATGATCAACTGTCCGGCACACAAGGCAGGCGCGGTGAGGATCCAGACGACCCAGATCGTTTATGAAGAACTGAAAGCACATAAACTCAGACCGCTGTTCTATATGGACTCGTTATTTGATGAAAAACCGCAAAGAAAGAAATAAAGACAGAAACATGCTTGGCAGGCTGGCGATACTATAGCCTGCAGAAAGTGAGGTAGAAGATGGAAGTAAATAAGAATTTGGAAGAGAACAAACTGACGTTAGCTGTAAAGGGCAGAGTGGATTCGGTGAGCGCACCGGAACTGGAAGCGGTGCTGGATGAATCGCTGGAAGGCGTCGAGGAACTGGTCTTTGATTTCAGCGATCTGGAGTACATCTCATCGGCAGGTTTAAGAGTTCTGCTGACTTCCTATAAGAAAATGGCAGAACAGGGCACGATGAAGATCACCAACATCAACGACGTGATCCGGGAGATTTTTGAAGTTACCGGTTTTGCCGATATCTTTACAATTGAATAAGCGGCATGAAATTTGAAAAAGAAGTAAATGATCAGCAGATCATTATCCGGCCCTTCGGAAGGATCGACAGCAATACTTCAAAGGAATTTGAAGAGTTTGTGAATGCCAATCTTGATGATGAACATGACATCGTTTTTGATTTCAACGAGACCGAATACATTTCTTCTTCCGGATTGAGAGTCATTCTTTTTCTCAGAAAAGCCTATGCCAACAGCAAGATCACTTTTATAAACGTCAATGACGTCGTCTATGATGTCTTTGATCTGTCAGGATTTACAGGCCTGTTTACGGTAATGAAAGTAAGCAACGCTGCACCTGATACCAGAGTGATCTTTTTTGATATCGATGGCACCTTGCTTTCGCCTGCAACAGGAAAGGTTCCTGAAAGCACGAAAGAAGCCATCGCAATGGTACAGGAAAAAGGAATCAGAGTCGTGATCGCGACCGGAAGGGATATTGCAGAAATCAAGAAACTGCCGCTGGATGATATTCATTTCGATGGCTATCTGACGCTCAATGGCAATATCTGTCTGGACGAGAATGAACAGATGTTTGCGGGGAATGCGATCATTGCCGAAGAACTGGATATCCTGGTCAACATCTTTAAGGCAGGCAAGATCCCGTTCGTGCTGATCGGCGAGAAACAGCGCTACATCAACTACGTCGATGACGTCGTGATACAGACACAGCTGTCGACGCATGGTACGGTTCCGGATATCGGTGAATATCAGGGAGAAAACATCTATCAGTGCCTGGCATTCGTAGACAGCGATACCAGAATGAAGCTGGAAGAGATGCTGGATCATTGCACGATCACCAGCTGGAACGAGACTGGCATCGACATCATCGCTAAGACTGGAGGGAAGGCGGCAGGCATACAGAAATTCCTGGATAAGGAGGATCTGACCCGTTCGCAGTCCATGGCCTTCGGCGATGGCGAGAATGATATGGATATGTTGCGCTTTGCCGGTATCGGTGTGGCGATGGGCAATGGCAAGGATAAACTGAAACAGAAGGCGGATTATGTCACGACTTCAGTCGATGAAGATGGCATCATGAACGCTTTGAAACATTTCGGACTGATTTAGGAGAGCAGATGAAAAAAAGCGTCCGCGACATGAATTATCTTGAGCGCCTTCATAATTCGTTAAGCGCCAAGATGTTTCATACGATACTGATGTTTTCAACGGTTCTGGCGCTGATTGCACTTGTTTTCGGATTGGCTTTCTATTCCAACAACCTCAAGTCCCAATATAGTGAAAAGGCGACGATCCTGGCGGATAATCTCGTTCTGGCGATCGATCCCGATCTGATCGGAAGAATCGTGAAAGAAGCAGAAAACATCTATGATGATCTGGATGAATCGATCCGCAGCGATCCTGAAAGTGTGGCATACTATAAAGCCTTTGAAGGATTGAAAGACATCCGCTACAACAAGATCCAGGATATCCTGACTGAATTCATGGAGACAGACAAAGCGGAATCGATCATCATCGGCCAGATGGTCGATGAAAGTCATTTTCTGTATCTGTTTGAAGTCAGCAGAAACAGTGATCCGCATCCTTTAGGTCATATCGAAACAGTCAGCCAGGAAACGCTCAGCGCATTTGAAAAACTGGGCTCTCTGATGCCGGTCATCTTCGATCGTCATGACGGACAGTATAACTGTACGGGAGCGGGCACGATCAACAGAAACGGTCGGGATATCGCAACGATCGTTACCGCTTATTCGCTGAACGATGTCGCTGAAAGGGTCAGGACCTATCTCTGGCAGTTCTTTCTGCTGATGCTGCTGGTGACGGTCTTCATCGACAATATCATCATCAGGAAGATGAAACGTACGGTGGTTAATCCGATCCTGGAACTCAACGCGGCTGCCCGTGCCTATGTGCAGGATCAGGATGAGGAAATGAGCTCTTTGCATTTCAGCAATCTTGATATCCATACCGGGGACGAGATCGAAAGCCTGGCGCTGATCATGACGGACATGGAGAAGCAGCTGCAGGAGAATATCCGGGATCTCACAAGAATCACGGCAGACCGTGAAAGGATCGCGACCGAACTGGATGTCGCATCCCAGATCCAGGAAGGCATGCTGCCAAACGTCTTCCCGCCATTTCCGGAACGGAAGGAATTCGACATCTATGCTTCGATGTATACAGCCAAGGAAGTCGGAGGAGATTTCTACGATTTCTTCCTGATCGATGACGATCATCTAGCTCTGGTCATTGCGGATGTTTCGGGCAAAGGCATTCCGGCCGCTCTGTTTATGATGGCCTCCAAGATCATCATCAGCAATCTTGCGACCATCGGCATTACCGATCCTGCTGCCATTCTGGAAGAAGTCAACAGACGTATCGTCCGAAACAATCCGATGGAAATGTTCGTAACAGTATGGCTGGGCATCCTGGAGATCTCTACAGGCGTCCTGAAAGCATCCAACGGGGGACATGAATACCCTTGCGTACTGCTGAAAGACGACAGATACGGCATGTTTAAAGACAGGCATGGATTCGTTTTGGGAGGCATCGATAACAGTACCTATTCCACGTATGAACTGAAGCTGGAAAAGGGAAACCGTATCTTTGTCTATACCGATGGCGTGACGGATGCTGCCAACAAGGATAAGGAACGTTTCGGTGAAGAGCGCCTGCTGCAGGCTCTGAATGACAAACCGAACGCTTCAGTCAGGGAACTGCTGATGCATATGAAAGAAAAGATCGATGAATTCGTACAGGACGCGCCGCAATTCGACGATATCACGATGCTGGCGTTACAATATAATGGAGGATCTATGATGGAAGAATTAACGATAGAAGCGACGATCGACAATATTCCAATCGTAACGGATTTTGTGGATCAGAAACTGGAAGCGCTGGACTGTCCTTTGAAAGCCCAGATGCAGATCGATGTCGCGATCGATGAACTATTCAGCAATATCGCCAAATTTGCCTATCATCCGGAAACAGGCCCGGCTACGGTGAGAGTGGAAGTGGAAAATGATCCGATGGCTGTGATCATCACTTTTATCGACCATGGCATGCCTTATGATCCTCTGCTGAATGAAGATCCGGATGTGAATGCGGATATCGAAAACAGAATGATCGGTGGATTAGGCGTTTATCTGGTGAAGAAAACAATGGATGATGTGTCCTATGAGTATAAGGATGGTCAGAACATTCTTAGGATCAAGAAGAATCTTTAATACGGAGGAAAATGATGGAACTGATCGATGTCAAGAAACATGAAGATGAATTTGTGATCTGTCTGAAAGGACATATCGATTCGAATAATGCTGCAAGTATTGAAAAGGAGATCACGGAAGCCCGTACAGAACAGAACGGACTGCCTTTGGTGATCGACTGTTCCGATCTGCAGTATATTTCCAGTGCAGGATTAAGGATCATCCTCCGTTTAAAAAAAGAATGTGCCGATCTGAGGATCATCAACGTCTCCAGTGAAGTCTATGAGATCTTCGATATCACCGGCTTTACCCAGATGATGTCCGTCAGTAAGGCGTTCCGCCAGATTTCCATCGAGGGATGCGAAGTCATTGGCCAGGGAGCCAATGGCAAGGTCTATCGGATCGATCCGGATACGATCGTCAAGGTCTATTATGATTCCGATTCCCTTCCTGATATCAAACGTGAACGTGAACTCGCAAGGACTGCCTTGATTCTGGGCATTCCGACTGCCATCCCATACGATGTCGTCAAAGTCGGAGACAGCTACGGTTCGGTCTATGAACTGCTGAATGCGAAATCTTTCTGCCAGCTGATCATCGAAGATCCGTCACGCCTGGATGAAATCATTGGGATGTCTGTCGATCTTCTGAAGAAGATCCATGGCACGGAAGTCGACGAAGGCGTCATGCCGGATATGAAAGAAGTCGTCCTGGGCTGGGCGGATTTCCTGAAACTGCACCTGCCGGAGGAACAATCCTCCAAGCTGCGCAAACTTGTCGAGGAAGTGCCTTACGATCTGCATATGCTTCATGGCGACTATCATGTCAAGAACGTCATGCTGCAGAACGATGAAGTACTGCTGATCGATATGGATACCTTATGTACCGGTTATCCGATCTTTGAGTTTGCATCGATCTTTAACGCCTACCAGGGCTATTGCGAACTGGATCATCAGAACATGCTGGATTTCTTAGGCATCACTTTCGAAATGGGTACCGAGATCTGGGATAAGACCTTAAGGCTCTATTTCGACGACAAGAACGAGGAAAAGATCCAGGCGATCGCCGATAAAGCGAAACTGATCGGCTATTCCCGCATCCTGAGAAGGACGATACGCCGCAACGGATATGAGACTGAACAGGGCAAAGCGCTGATCGATCACTGCAAGAAACGTATCGCGGAACTGCTGGAAAGCGTCGATACGCTGCTGTATTAGGATGCATAACGCAAGACAGGCCACGATCTATATCGGTCTGAACGATTCCGCATCGAAGCAGCAGAAATTCGAGACAGAGAAGTATATCTCCTTGCTGAAAAACGTCTGTCAGTCCTATCACGTGGCATTCTCGATGAATACGATCACAGGCGGCTATTTCCATGACGATGGAACCTATGTCGAAGAGAATACGCTGGTGCTGACGATGCTGGATGTGCCGGATGAGATCGTTCAGGAGATCGCCAAAGACCTGTGCATGTTTTTCCACCAGGAAAGCGTCATGGTCACATATTCCGACGCTCAGGTGCACTTCGTCAGAGAAACGATCGAAATATAACACAAAAGATAAAAACAGCTTGGCAATGCCAGGCTGTTTTCTTCATCTGTATTTCAGATCATCATTTTACTATGATTCTGTTCTGTACCTCGCGGTATTCTTCAAAAGAATCCAGTTGCTTGAAATAACGGATCAGCAGGTCGACATCGGTTTCGCCATTGGCAATGATCCGTTCACAGTCATGGAAAACCGTATTTCCATCACCGTTCTTGAAGAGTACATAATCGGTACCGCCTACTGTATAATACATTTCCGGATCGATCGGGACATATTCGCCATTCTGCAGCACCATGACATCTTTGACTCTGCGTTCGCCCTCAATGCCGATAAACATACCGTCTTCATTCAGAAGAACACCGGAAGGGACAGAAGTATCGATCGTGTATTTCAGTCCAGATACCTGCAGGAAAGCACCGTTTTCACCGACTGCATTGTCTTCGAAAACATACAAGTCATCGGTCGAACGTGAAGCGAATTCCAGCGCGTCCAGGATCTGCTGACCGGTCGCGTAGCAGGAAGCTGTCGTGTTGCCGAATGGCATGACATCCAGAAGATTTCCATAAGTGACATCTCCCGCTTCAACGGTTTTCCGTATCCCACCGCCATTGACGATGGTGATGTCGGTAAATAATTCGAATCGCAACGCATCTGCACAGAAGTCACCCAGATTGGTTTCTCTGGAACGGACCTGGCGGATGCCGTTTTCATCACTGATCAACAGCGGGAATTCCAGTTCGCCGATCTTTTCGCCAAGTGTGATGTTCAGCTCATCGTAGATCGCCGATATCGAATTCACGATCTCTTCATCTGCTTTATCATATTCCGATATCAGCATCGTGCTGATCGTTCCATCTGCCGCAATGATCAGTTCTCCCAGGTTTTCCAGCTTGGTTCCGGTCGAAGTCAGGATGACATCTTCTCCTGCCGCATTGGGATAAGGATTGCCATATACGACGGAATGTGAATGACCATCGATCACGACATCGATGCCTGTGGTATTACTGATGAGGGTGATCGCATCATAAGGTGCATATTGCGTTTCCGAACCGAGATGCGAGAGCACGATGACATAGTCGGCGCCTTTACTTCTGACTTCGTCAATAGTTTTCTGGACCTGTTCGCTAAGATCCTTACCATTGTTTCCGCTGTAGAAATCATAGACGAAAACATTATCTTCCATAAAATATACCGGAGTCGAAGACGTCAGAGTCTCCGGTGTGAGTACACCTAGGAAGGCGACTTTGGTTCCCTGGAACTCTTTAATAACATAAGTCGGAACGTTTTCAAATGCACTGGTTCTGTTTCCGGTGTATCGGACATTGCTGGCAATGAAGCCGAAGTCAGCCATCTCCATCAGCTCCGAGAGCCTGTCCATGTCGTAGTCGAATTCATGATTGCCGAAGGTCGCAAGATCGTAGTTCATCTGATTCATCAGATTGACGATGTAGGAACCCCTGCTCATGCTTCCGACCATGCCGCCTTGCAGGTAGTCCCCGGTATCGACCAGCAGCACATTCTTATGTTCGGCTTTGGTTTCATCGATGAACGCTTTGACTGCGGGATAGCCCAGATTGCTGTCGATTCCGCAATGGACATCGCCGGTATAGAAGATATAGATGTCTTCTTTCGGCTGCTGGCAGCTGCTTAACGTCAGAATAAGGACAACGATAATTAATGATAAGATTTTCTTCATAAGTCTGTCTCCCAATTCATCATTTTAACAGACTTTATGTCTGTCTTTCTATGCATATAGGATCAGCTTAGACATGCCGTATGTGTCATTTTCGGGCTGTTTCCTCCTTGAATGAGTAATCATCCGCAGGATGAATACCTGTCCCAGAACGCTCTAAAACAAGCCAGAATCAACATCAGGAATGTTGGAAAAGAGCTGTGATTTTCTTTCACAAAAAGTCTCAGTTCATTGAAAATGTTTTCAGATAAAAACACAAAAAAACAGGTGTTTTAAAGTGTATCCTAAACACAAAAACCGTGAAAAATCAAGAGCTCTCTGAACGGTTTTTTTACGGTTTTATTTCCGGGAAATTATTTGTGTCAAAAAAGATTTGCTTTGTGTATTATTTTAGTTGAAAGTTCAACCAATTGGATTATAATATGCTTACAAGGTACATTATGAGTGAGAAAAATTATCTGAGTTTATCTTCCTCTATTTTGTATCGCTGCAATCAGAAACACTTCGATAAGCTGCTTTCGCGCTACGAGATCGGCTATACACAGCTGATTCTTCTGACCCAGATCTATGAAAAAGAGGGGATCTCGATGAATGAATTGGCTTTGAACGGTGTCTTTGATAAGGGGACGATTACGAAATCTATTCAGAGATTGGAGCAACTCTCCTATGTGCGAATAGAGAATAGTGAGATCGATAAACGTTCAAAATTATTATTTACGACAGAGAAGGCACAGGAGATCATGCCTGATCTGTACAGGATGCGTTCCGAATGGAACTCTTATTTATCATCGGGTCTGGAACAGAATGAGATCGATATCTACTATCGGGTCCAGAACCAGCTGATCGAGAAAGCCAAGGAATATACGGCAGAATTCGATGATGATACGGTTCCGTTCTATGGCTTACAGAAACTGACCTTGCTGGACTATCCCGGTAAAATGGCTTGTACGGTCTTTACCGGAGGATGTAATTTTCGTTGCCCGTACTGCCATAATCGCAGTCTGGTTTTTTTGAACGAGAACGATGGCGAGATCATGACTGGCGATATCCTGGATTACCTGGAGAGTCGCAAGAAGATCCTGGATGGCGTCTGTATCAGCGGGGGCGAACCGCTTCTGCACAAGGGGCTCAAGGACTTTATCAGGAAGGTCAGAAGTCTGGGCTTGCTGGTGAAGCTTGATACCAACGGCTCGAACTATGACGCATTGAAGGAACTGATCGATGAGGGACTGGTCGATTATGTTGCCATGGATATCAAACAGTATCCCGCAAAGTATCACAGAACCATCGGAGTAGAGAATATCGATCTGAAAGAGATCGAGAAGACAAAAGATCTGCTGCTGATGGGTAGAGTGGAGTATGAATTCCGCACGACGGTCGTGAAACAGTTCCATGAAATCGAAGACTTTGTGAAGATCGGCGAATGGATCCAGGGAGCCAGACGCTATTATCTGCAGAATTTCGAGGATCATGGGACCTGTATCCAGAACGGGCTGAGTGAGGTCGGTTCAAAGGTTCTGGAACAGATGAAGGAGACTGTACGGCCCTATGTGCAGGAAGTGGAAATAAGGGGAATAGAGGAGTAAGTGTTATGTACCGTGTATTGAAAAGAGATGGAAAAGTCGTTGATTTCGATCTGAGCAAGATCTCGGATGCGATCACCAAGGCGTTTGATGCATGCAAGAAGGAGTATCATCCCGATGTGATCAATCTGCTGGCATTAAGAGTGACGGCAGACTTCGCTTCGAAAGTGAAAGAGGAACAGATCGCTGTCGAGGATATCCAGGATTCCGTGGAGAAAGTCTTATCGGAAGCGGGATATCCGGATGTGGCGAAAGCATATATCCTTTACCGTAAACAGAGAGAAAAGGCCAGAAATCTGTCCTCCACGATGCTGGACTACAAGAAGCTGGTGGATTCTTATGTGAATGCGATCGACTGGAGAGTCAAGGAGAATTCGACTGTGACCTATTCGGTCGGCGGTCTGATCCTGTCGAACTCCGGTGCGGTCACGGCAAACTACTGGCTCTCGGAAGTCTATGATGAAGAGATCGGCAGCGCCCACAAGAACGGCGATATGCATATCCATGACCTGTCGATGCTGACAGGCTACTGCGCAGGCTGGTCATTGAAACAGCTGATCCAGGAAGGTCTGGGCGGTGTCAACGGCAAGATTACTTCCACGCCGGCAAACCACCTGAGCACGCTGTGCAACCAGATGGTTAACTTCTTAGGTATCATGCAAAATGAATGGGCAGGAGCTCAGGCATTCAGTTCTTTCGATACCTATCTTGCTCCGTTCGTCAAGGTCGATAATCTTTCTTACAAGGAAGTCAAACAGAATATCCAGTCATTCATCTATGGTGTCAATACGCCTTCCCGCTGGGGTACCCAGGCTCCTTTCACCAATGTCACTCTGGACTGGACCGTCCCGGATGACCTGGCTGACCAGTACTGCATCGTCGGTGGCAAGACTTTGGATTTCAAATATAAAGACTGCAAGAAAGAAATGGACATGGTCAACAAGGCGTTCATTGAAGTCATGATCGAAGGCGATGCCAACGGTCGTGGCTTCCAGTATCCGATCCCAACTTACTCCATTACCCGGGATTTCGACTGGTCTGATACCGAAAACAACAGGATGCTGTTTGAAATGACCGCAAAATACGGAACACCTTATTTCTCCAACTATGTCAACTCCGACATGAAGCCATCCGACATCCGTTCGATGTGCTGCCGTCTGAGACTCGACTTGAGAGAACTGAGAAAGAAATCCGGCGGATTCTTCGGCTCCGGCGAATCTACAGGTTCGGTCGGTGTCGTTACGATCAACATGCCGCGTATCGCTTATCTTGCAAAGGATCGTGAAGATTTCTACAAGCGTCTTGACAATATGATGGACATCGCAGCAAGAAGCCTGCATGTCAAGCGTGAAGTCATCACCAAGCTGATGGATAACGGTCTGTATCCATACACTAAACGTTATCTGGGCACCTTCAACAACCATTTCTCTACGATCGGATTGGTCGGCATGAACGAAACATGTCTGAATGCCAACTGGCTGAGAAAGGATCTCACGGATCCGGTTGCCCAGGAATTTGCGATCGAAGTGCTCAACTACATGCGCAAGCGCCTGATCACGTATCAGGAGATGTACCACGATCTCTACAACCTGGAAGCGACTCCGGCAGAATCGACCGCTTACCGTCTGGCAAAGCACGATAAGAAGAGATATCCGGATATCATCACGGCTGCCAAGGAAGGTGAAACGCCTTACTATACCAACAGCTCGCATCTGCCTGTAGGCTATACCGATGATATCTTCAGTGCATTGGATATCCAGGATAATTTCCAGACGCTCTATACTTCAGGAACCGTTTTCCATGCTTTCTTAGGTGAAAAACTCCCTGACTGGAGAGCGGCTGCAAGTCTGGTCAAGAAGATTTCCGACAACTACAAGCTTCCTTACTACACCCTGTCTCCGACGTATTCCATCTGTCCGGAACATGGCTATATCAATGGCGAAGCCTACACCTGCCCGAAGTGCGGCAAGAAGACCGAAGTCTGGTCAAGGATCACCGGCTACTACCGTCCGGTACAGAACTGGAACGATGGCAAGGTCCAGGAATTCCATCAGCGTAAGGAATACAATATCGAAACTTCTGTCATGAAGGCTCGCGATATCATGAACGAGGTCGTCGAAGCCAAGGAAGCGCAGAAGGATGAGATCATCCAGGAAACGATCCATTTCGATATCCCGACGATCTATGTCCAGGACCATTGTCCGAAGTGCAAGGGCGCGGAACAGCGCCTGCAGGTCAGTGGAATCGAGCATAGAGTCGTCAACTGCAGCGAGGATATGTCGGAAGCAGAAAAGCTTCATCTGACGGAAACGCCGACAATCATCGATCCGGATGGAACGATGTTTGTGGGAGCGAATGCCGCTGCCGAGTGGATGAAATATCACAACACGAAATAATACATAGCCCGCTGATCAGCGGGCTTTTAAAGGAGAAAGAACTATGGAAAAGATCTATGATGTCCTGGTCGTAGGCGGAGGTCCTGCAGGAATGAGCGCAGCGCTCTATGCTTTGCGTAACGGAAAGTCCGTTCTGATCGTTGAAAAGGAAGTCTTCGGAGGACAGATCGTCAATTCACCGAAGGTCGAGAATATTCCGGGTTTTAAAGAGATCGCAGGAGATGAATTCGGCGATCTAATGATGGAACAGATAACCTATCAGGGAGGGGATGTCCTTTTTGATGAGGTGCTGAATATCGAAACCGAGAAGGATCTTGTGGTCGCTCATACCGATATGGGAGAAGAACTGAAAGCTCATACAGCCATTCTGGCGACCGGAACCAAGCACCGTTCTTTGGGTCTTCCGAACGAAGAATCCCTGATCGGTAAGAGCATTCATTTCTGTGCCGTCTGTGACGGGAATTTCTATCGTAACAAGCAGGTCGTTCTGATTGGCGGTGGCAACTCGGCATTCGTGGAAGCGGAACTGCTGGCGGACATCGTAGACAAACTCATCATCTTGCAGGATCTTCCTTTCTTTACGGCGGATCAGAAGCTGCAGGAACGGCTTCAGCTCAAGAATAATGTCGAGAAGCATTGCGGTACAAAGGTAATGGAATACGTCCTGAGTGAAGGCAAACTGACAGGTGTGAAATACCTTGAAGAAGGCGAAGCGAAGATCGTTGAATGCGATGGCGTCTTCCTGGCGGTCGGTCTGATTCCGGATAATAAGAATTTTGAAAATGTTGCCGCTTTGGATGAACGTGGATATTTCGTTGCGGATGAATATGGCTTGACCAGAACAGCGAACGTCTTTGTGGCAGGAGACTGCCGGACCAAATCTCTGAGGCAGGTCGCAACAGCCTGCAGCGATGGAGCGAACGCGGCAATCAAGGCTTGTGATTATTTGAATCATTAATATCGTCAAAGCATATCTATTCATAATGTGTTAAAATAAATACGGGAAGTGTGACTTACCAGTAACGAAAAGGCCGTCATGTCAGTTGAACTAGTAAGCTAAAAGTAGACACAGGAAAAAGTCATATAAGGCTTAATCCCAAGTCTACTTTTTCTTATGATTGAAATGAAGGAGAAAATATCTATGGGAATTGGAAGGCCTAAGGGCTCTAAGAATAGGAAGTATTC
>JAFRVK010000035.1 GCA_017441765.1 Erysipelotrichaceae bacterium | reverse complement strand
CCAGAACGACTTCCTCATCCGCCTTCAGCAACGGCACACGTCCGATCTCTTTCAGATACATCTTGACCGGATCATTGACCTTGGTATAGGTCGATGCCTGATCATAATTGATGACGATATTCTTTTCCGAATCTTCTTCATCTCCGTCATCATCGCTCTCGCTTGCAAGGAAATCATCATCCTCCAGTTCATCTTCATTGTCGGATTCATCGATCAGATCGATGCCTACGCTGCTCAGCCAGTCATAGAACTGATCCATTTCATCATCAGACATCTCAAAACGGTCCAGACAGTTCACCACATCCGCCTGAACGATATCCACACCCTGCTTGTTCAGTTCCTGCAGATCGTTTTTCAGATCCTCGATATCATTGTACTTTTTCTTAAGACCCAGTGATGATTTCTTATTCGAACGGACCGCTTTGATCGCTTTCCCGTCATTCGTTACGACTTCTTTGACTGCCTCGGTTTTTTTCATTTCATTCCCGTCGTTCAGGGCAACGTTTTCATCTTCTGTTATTTTCTTGGATTTTGTTTTTGTATTCTCTTTCACTTGTTTGGTTTCTTCCGCTTTATTCACTGTTTCTTTTTTAGCCATTGTCCCCTCCCAATTCTTTGATCAGTTTCTCATATTCCTTTAAGTATTCATCCGCCTTTTCCGGATCGACAGCCATAGCCTTGCTGATTTTGTCTTTCAGGTCAGCGATCCGTTTCTGCTTGACCTCGTTCTTGACCCGTTCGATCGCTCCTTGCAGGCTTTCTTCATCATATTCGCTTGGCAGCGTTTCCGGAACGCTCAGATCCGTGATCAGATTCTTGATCCGGTCATCATCGGTCTCGTCATAGATGCGTGACAGAGAACACTTGCTGTTTTTGCGGTAATCGTCGATGATCAGCATCGCCAGTTTCTGATGGTCCTCATCCAGCAGGAAACCCAGCTGACGCTGATAGGTGTCCAGTGCCTTGTATGACATGGCGATCTGTGAAAGGATCGTATACTCCGCTTTGGTCAGACCGTCGAGATACACGCTGGCAATCGCCACTTTACCATTATACTCTGTTTTTTGTTCACGGACAGTCTGCCTTTTGCGGATCTTGGTGATTTCATAGAGATCATTCAGATAGTTTTCGCGGTCGTATTCATCTTTCAGTTTCTCGATCAATGCAGACATGGCGATCGTCATCGCTTTGCGGTCTTCGTAGTTCTGCATATTATACCGGTTCTTATAATACTTCATCGCATACTCGATGTATGGGATCTGCTTGGCTTCGAGATCTCTTAAGGCATTCTTTCCATACGTAGCGATGATCTCATCCGGATCCAGGACGGTGCCGTTGTCGATGACATAGACTTCCAGTCCATGATTCATCAGCTGTTCTCCGACTTTCAGATTCGCAAACTGGCCGGCATTGTCGCCATCATAGGATAGAACGACTCTTTTTGTAAAGGATTTTAGCAGTTCGATCTGTTTCGGTGTACAGGCCGTGCCCAATGTAGCTACGACATTGTTCTTCCCTGCCCGATGGTAGGCGATCACGTCCATGACGCCTTCGCACACAAGAACATAGCCTGCTTTACGGGATGATTCTCTGGCACGATGAAGATTATAGAGATGATCCCCTTTCGTATACAGCATATTCTCGTTGGAATTGATGTATTTGGCTTCGCTGATGCCCTTGAAATCGCGGGCAGTAAAAGCGATCGGTTCGCCATAACCGTCATGGATCGGGAACAGAATGCGATTATAGAAGACATCGGCCATTCCGCTCTGCAACATCCGGCAGACCCCCGTCCGGATCATATCCTCATCTCTGAATCCGTTTTTCTTCAGATACTGATACATGACATTCTTTTCAGGATTGTAGCCGATCTGGAAATACTTGATCTCTTCATCATCGATTCCCCGTTCATATAGATACTTCAAAGCATCCTGACCGATTTTTGAAGCAGACAGAAGATAATTGCCATAAGCGATCATGGAATTCAGAAGATCATAATAAGGCTGGAATTTCGATACTTTCTTGACCGGCGTATCGATCTCGATCGGCTTGCCGATCAGATCAGCGACTTCTTTGACTGCTTCCGGGAAAGAGACTTTGTTATAGTTGGAAACAAAAGTAAAGACATTCCCGCCGTTTCCGCAGACGAAACACTTGTAGATCTGTTTATCTTCGCTGATCGACAAGGAAGGATCATGGTCATCATGAAAAGGGCAAAGAGCCGAATAGCTTTTGCCTTTTTTGACCAAAGGGATATAATGCCCGATCACATCGACGATATTGGCATTATTTCTTATATCATCAATTACATCCTGTGTAAGTTTCATTAAAAGGTGAGTTTGCTGCTGAGATAGTCTTCCAGTTCAGCGATCGGAATACGGACCTGTTCCATCGTATCGCGGTCTCTGACCGTAACAGTTCCATCCGTTTCGCTGTCGAAGTCATAAGTGATGCAGAATGGCGTACCGATCGCATCGTTTCTTCGGTAGCGCTTGCCGATGGCACCTGTTTCGTCATATTCCACATGGAATTTCTTGATCAGCTGTTCATAGAGTTTGGTCGCAGGTTCCGATAGTTTCTTGACCAGCGGGCAGACGCAGGCCTTGATCGGCGCAACCGCCGGATGCAGATGCATGACGATTCGCTCATCGCCATTCTCTAGAGTTTCTCTGTCATACGCGTCGCAGCAGATCATCAGAAAAAGCCGTTCCACACCGACCGACGGTTCGACACAGTATGGGATATACTTTTCATTCGTAAACGGGTCTAGATAAGTCAGCTCTTTCCCTGAATATTCGGAATGCTGCTTCAAGTCATAATCCGTACGGTCAGCGATGCCCCATACCTCGCCCCAATCGGTGAACGGGAAAGCATACTCGATATCGCTTGTGCCCTTGGAATAGAAACTCAGTTCCTCAGGGTCATGTGCTCTTATCCTTAATTTCTCTTCATTGATTCCCAGTCTCTTGACAAAATCGTAGCAGGTATCCACCCAGTACTTGTACCATTCAAGATCGGTACCCGGCTTGCAGAAGAATTCGAGTTCCATCTGTTCGAATTCCCGGACACGAAAAATAAAGTTTCCCGGCGTGATCTCGTTACGGAAAGATTTGCCGATCTGTCCGATACCGAATGGGATCTTCTTTCTTGATGTTCTTAAGACATTATTGAAGTTCACAAAGATACCCTGTGCCGTTTCCGGGCGCAGATAGACGACCGATTTTGCGTCTTCCAGAGTACCGATGAAGGTCTTGAACATCAGATTGAACGGACGGGCATTGGTGAAATTGTGCTTGCCGCAGACCGGACACTTGATCTGATGTTCCTCGATGATCGCGTCCATTTCTTCCGGTGTCTTTCCTTCGACCGATAATCCTGTCGCTTCCGTGATCATGTTGTCGGCTCTGAAACGGCTCTTGCATTCCTTGCAGTCGACCATGGAATCGGAGAAACCCTTGAGATGTCCCGATGCTTCCCAGGTCTTCGGATTCATCAGGATCGCGCTATCGATGCCAACATTGTATGGCGATCTCTCAATGAATTCCTGCCACCAGAGATCCTTGATATTCTTCTTCAGCCAGGAACCCAGGGTACCGAAATCCCAGGAATTCGATAAACCGCCATAGAT
>JAFRVK010000007.1 GCA_017441765.1 Erysipelotrichaceae bacterium | reverse complement strand
TGCCATAGGGGGGATTAAAACAAACCCCAGCCTGTTTTATACGACTCAAAAAGAAGAATCGCTTGTTCAACCTCATAATATCATAAATGACTGTATTTGCAATATATCCTGAGCACTCTTTTCTTACTGGAAAAAGCGTTCGTTAATGTCCCTACAAAATATTTTTGTACACACCCTAAGGGTCTTGAGTATTATACTCTAACCCACGTCCTAGAGGAGTAATCCATCAAAAGAAAGGGACAGATCATATGCGTTATATCTGTCCCTTGCTTGATTGATTTGATGATGTATCGATCCGTTTTAGCTGTGTTTCTTCCTTGTCAGGAAGATGCCCAATGCGCATATGCTGAGCGTGCTGATGAGACGACAGGAAGAAGATGGTCCTTCGATTCCGGTCTTTGGGATAGAAAACGGCATTACCGGTTTAGGTTCAGGTTCAGGAGTTTCGATCGGTGTCTTGTCATAGACCGCTGTGTATACTGCATCGCCTCTTGCTTCCGTGATCTGCCTGTCCCAGCCCTTGAAGGTATATTCATACTTGCCATCGGATTCCTTGACTGGTGTATCTCCTTCATACTTCGGAACTTCATAGACAGGCGTCTTCCTTTCCTGAAGGGGCGTACCGTCTTCATCGACGAACCGTCCATCCTAGTGTTGAGCTCATCAAGAGGCTACGATGGGTACGTTTGTAAATGATGATTTTGCTTTAGTGTCCTGTCTTTTGATCGTGTCCTTTTCTGTTAAGTGTATCAGTGATGCTTTTATAGAATAGTGTAGCAGGTATCTGCTGAAGCCCGGATACCTGGCCATCACCAAATTCCATAATGATCAAAGTGCCATCTTCTGCTCTTGCAAGATCCATGGTCACGAAGTTGCTGCTCACCTTATCCGCAAATGATTTGACTCGATCCATCTCTTCATCTGTAAATGACAGATCGTAATGGTCAGACCAATAGTCATCGATGATCAGGATATTGCCGCTCAAGATGTATACTCTGTACTCTTCCGATAAAGGCATGCCGCTGATGGGATGGCAGCCGATCTGTTTATGTCTTTCAAAATTGCGCAGAACAACGCCTCCGACCAGATCATCCCCTTGCCTATTGACAAAATTGGTGATCGTCCTTCTAGCTTTGGCGACATCTTTTATATCTTTGATGTAACAGGCTTCATATCTTAAAATATTTAATTGTAAATTTAGTTCCTGTTTTATCCGATTCGACACTGATCGTTCCTTGGTCTTCCTCAATAATGGTCTTCGCCAGAGCCAAACCGATTCCTATGCTGTCAGGAGTAGCATTTTCACCTTTATAGAATCTCTCAAAAATATGTGAAATATCTTTTTTAGAAATACCCTCTCCATGGTCAACGATCTCGATCATCGAATAAACATGATTGTCAGACAAATCGATCAGTACCTTTGAATGATCTGTCGAATGATCTACGGCATTCTTCAGAATATTTGTTATTGCTTCGACCTGCCACTTGAAATCACAGATGATCACAGGATCTTCCTTGGCATTGAGTTCGATCTCGACATTTCGTAAATCACATATAGTGGAAACATTGATGATAGACTCCTCGACAATGCTTCTCAATGCGTTCTCTTTTTTTGTGAAACGTATCGTATTAGCATCAAGTTTAGAAAGCTTCAAAAGCGTCTGTACCAGAAAATTGATATTCACGGCATTTCTTTTAATGTCCCGTACGAAATCATTTCTGATATCGATATCCATATCGGGGTCTTCGATCATATTATCCAGCATCACCAGAATGCTTGTCAGCGGCGTTTTCAACTGATGAGAAATATCCTCCAAGGATCGCTTGAGATTTATTTTATCTTTGTCCGAGTTTTCAGCCGCTTCCTTCAGCATTACCGTGGTTTTATATATCTCATTCTTTAAAACAGATAATTCATCTTCCGATATGGAATCGATCTGCAATTCATAATTCTTCTTATTGATCTGTTCCAGATATTTAACGATCTCCCTGATGTCGTTTTCTTTCCTGCGATCGTATCTGATGAATACGGCCATCAATGCAACTATAGACAAAACTAAAAACAGAGAATCAAAAACTAAAAATGTATGATGGTTTTTATCGTTGTTTAAAAGAATGGATTGCTGATCCGTATCGATCCCGTACCTGATGAAAAAATCATCTATTTCGAAATCATCGCTGTTTATCAGCATGATCAGTTCTTTATCCGCTACATCCGGATACTTGTCTTTCACCGCATTGACGATGGCACCGATCTTGCCATTAAAATTCTTTGTGTAGCAGCGATATTCATATATGTTTAACGCCAGGAACGACGCAAACAAACAGATAGATACGATAAGAATAGAAATGACATATTGTTTTAGCTGTGTTTTATTCTTCATCGATCCTGTAGCCCATGCCTTTCACGGTGGTAATGATATCTGTTCCTATTTTTTCTCTGATCCTTTTGAAATAAACAGTCACTGTGTGATCATCAACATAATTCCCGGTCCAGTCCCAGATCTTATCCAGAATCACATTTCTGCTGACGACTTTATTCACGTTGTTGAACAGAAGGTTTACCAATTTCAATTCAAGCGGCGTCAGTTCGACAGAAACAGCATCTTTCATCAGTATCAGCTTGTCCATATCGAAAGAAATATCCTTGATCCGGATGACACTTTTCTTTTTCGATCTTAGCAGGATCCGATTGACTCTTGCCATCAGTTCTTTCGTACTGAAGGGTTTGGTGATATAGTCTTCAGCGCCGGCTTCCAATCCTCTGACGATATCGTCTTCTTCATCGTTGGCAGTCAGGAAGATCGTTGGGATCGACAGGCTTCTGATCGTATGTTCAAAGAGTTCAAATCCGTTTCCATCAGACAAAGTGATATCGAGTATGATCAGATCGATATCGGAGTTATTCAATAGATATTCTTTTGATTCTCTTATCGTCGTTTTTACCGCAAGGTCGTAATCGCTTTTTTCAAAGGAATAGGCTAGACCTTTGATGATCGATTCAGTATCTTCGATTAATAGAATATTCATGCATAACTCCTTTCATAAATTCATTTTATACCAAAATACAGGGAGCTTTTGCTCCCTGCACTAGATATTCTCGTTTCTGATCGTCTCGATCGTATTCTGCTTGCTGATCTTGTTCACTGAATATCTCATAAGGAATGAAGCAAGTAGAAGCACAGCAGCTATTGAAATCACGATGGCAGCGGTAGGAAGACGGTAGGATACCTTGAACTCATCAGACAGGACGTGATGGATCATGTAGGACAAGATGACCCCGATAGGAACACCGATGAATAATGACTTGGCACTGATGAACAGGCTTTCCAGTCCGATCATCCTGTCAAATTCCTTGCTTGTCATGCCAACGGATTTCAGCATCGCAAATTCCGGTTTTCGCAATTCCATATTGCTCGTGACGGTATTGAACACGCTGGTGATTCCAATCAACGTCGTCACAATGATGAAGCCATACATGAATACGCTGATTAGAGTCAGAAAATTGCTCATTTCTCTGACGTTTTCATCTTTGTTGTTCATGAAATAGTCTTCGCCAATCAGATACTCCGCGATATCATTCTGGGTCTGACCGGCATTCTGAGATCTGTAATAGATCTCCAGACTCTGAGTTTCAGCTATGGCGTCGAACATCTCATCACTGACGATCATGCATGCGGACCTGCTGTCTTTCATTCCAAACGGTCTCATGTCTGTGATTTCGCCGATTTCAACCGATACATTTTTTCCTGAAGAAGTGATCGTCGCAGCGATGATATCCCCTTTGTTGAAATCAAACTTTCTCATGTATTTCTGAACGATATCGTTGTTCTCATCATAATCAGCCTGCATTTCTTTGTCTAAAAGAATAGCCTTATCTTTGATATCAGCTGGATTCAGCCCTAATGACCTGATATATTTCTGATACTGATCTTTCCCGACGCAGATGATGAATATGTTTTCCCGCGTATCCGGACCCGGATTCAGGTCATAGAAATCAGCATACTCTTTGCTGTAATAGTTTCCAGTAAAGGACAACTGACTGTCTCTTACAATGGAGTAATCTTCAACGCCATCAAAATGGACTGTTTCCAGGAACCTGTGATAGGAATCCTGATTTACGGTATTGGCAATCAGTGAAATATTATAATCAGATATTTTCAATTCACTCTCGACTTCCCGGATCGCGGATCCCATGAAACCGGACAGAGTAATGAACACAAACACCGAAACGATGATTGAAATCATGGTCGTTCTGTATTGTCTTCTGTTCCTCTTCAGGCTTTTGTAAGAGATTTCTCCGCCTATGCCGAATACGCGATTAATGATCTTCGGTGATCTGATTTTTTTGGGATTGATCCTGATATCAGCGCTGTTTCTGATGGAATCGATCGGCGATACTTTAGAAGCTTTTCTTGCGCTTCTGAATGCGGAGAAGTAGACCGTTACGATACCAAGCGTGGCGGCAATCAAGGCGGCTATCGCAGAAAATGAATACTCCAGTTTAAAACCGGCATCTCTCAAACCGGTAAAGAAATACAAGTAATAATTGCTAAATATGACCAGCAGATAGGATGCCAGATAGCCCAGCAGGATACCTAAAGGGATACCGATCAGGCCAAGTATGCCTGCTTCATAAAAAACATTGTTTCTGATCTGTTTTTTCGTAGCTCCGATGCTTCTCAGCATACCGTATTGCTTTATTTTTTCCGTAATTGAGATATCGAAACTGTTCTTGATACAGAATACAGATGCGGCTACGATAACGCCTATGACGATACCTGCAACGATGCCTAAGCCGCCTACGCTGCTGGTGGAAATGAAACCTGTTTCCATATCGATCAGAGACCTGTTGATATCGATCAGATAGCTATCTTCCATCTGCTTTGACAATTCCGCCAGTTCATCATCTGAATATCCCTCATGATCATATACTTTTTGAAACAATGCCGGATCGACTCCCAGAATGTTAGCCATCGTTTCATAACTCTTTTTCACAGCGTCTTTTGTGAATCTTGCATATACATCGACCTTTCCCGTCATTTCGTCATGATCGGCATAAGTGATGAAAGTATAACCCGGTGCAGCGTAATTTTCGATCGTTGAAGCCGGTCTTTCGATCACCCCAACGATCGTGTATGTCTTGGTTTCCGTCACAGTCAAAGATTCGCCATGACCTTCAGGACCGCATCCTTCGTACGGATCATCTTGACCTAATTCAAATCCGCCATTGTACACTCTTCTACCAAGTTCCAATGTTATCATATCGCTGACTTTGTAATCCAATCCGCCATTCGTTTTCAGATGAGTCGGTATGACGATTTCCCTGTCGTTTTCCGGAAACCTTCCGCTGACTATCCTCACGGATAAATCATCATAAGATCCTTCCGTAAACCCCTTTAAGCAAGCATAGGGTTTATCCTTGTTTTTTGAATCGATCCTGGCATATCCGATTTCCTTGACCAGGTTGTATGATTCGATATTCCTGTTGTTTTCAAAGCGATCCAGATCGCTCACAGGAACATGATAGAAAACGGCGTGGAAGTTGCCATCGAGTCTTTTTTCCAGACTGATCATGGCTTTGATTCCACTGACATACATTGATGCGACGGCAGTGATCAAAGCCGCCGACAGCATGATGCCGATAATGGTAACGGTGGTCCTTCTTTTATTCAATTGAAGATTTTTAACCGTCAGTCTATTTAGCAGGTTCATGACTATATCTCCTCAACGATTCTGCCATCTTCTATTTTTATAATCCTGTCAGCTACTTTTGCTATTTCCATATTGTGGGTGATCACCAGGATCGTCTGATCCAGTTCTTTGTTCGATTTCTTCAGCAAAGCAACGATCTCATCGCTTGCTTTCGAATCAAGGTTTCCAGTAGGTTCATCGGCCAGTATGATCGCTGGATCGGTGATCAAAGCACGGCCTATGCTTGTTCTTTGCTGCTGTCCGCCGGATAATTCATTCGGAAGATGGTTTCTTCTATTCTGAAGTCCTAGAAGTTGTAACAAATCATCCAGTTTTTCTTGATCGACCTCGCGGTTGTCTAAAGAAAGAGGCAAGGCAATATTTTCTTCGACATTCAGGATAGGTATCAGATTGTAAAACTGATAGATCAGACCGACCTGTCTTCTTCTGAATATCGCAAGCTTATCATCATCGAAATCAAATATATCTTTCCCATCGATAAAAACTTTACCGGAAGTCGGTCTGTCGACTCCGCCGATCAGATGCAGCAATGTCGACTTACCTGAACCGGAAGGACCAACGATTGCAACAAACTCACCTTTTTCTACCGAAAAAGAAACGTGATCCAAAGCTATGACTTCCGTTGTTCCTTTTCCGTATATTTTTGTCAGATTATCTACTTTCAATATTTCCATAATCTTCATCCACTCCTTTTCACATCAACATTGTATTTCAACCAAAGTTACAACCAAGTTACAAATAGAGAAAAAAAGATATTTCTGTATACTTATTATATTTCGCAAAAATTGGATTTTATTTTGTGAAGTATTTTATTCTTAATAAAGAAAAGAACCTATTTACTTGAAATAGATTCTTGGAAAATCTCTGGTGCCATAGGGGGGACAAAAACGAACCCCAGCCTGTTATATACGACTCAAAAAGAAGAATCGCTTGTTCAACCTCATAATATCATAAATGTCTGTATTTGCAATATCTCCAGAATACTCTTTTTGTGCCTTGTAAAGCGTTCGTAAATGTCCCTACAAAATATTTTCGAACGCCCCCTAAGGGCCCTTACAGGTTATAGTCGAACCTTTGTCCTACTATTGCTTGTTAATAATGAATGATCTCTACAAACGGGAATTTGTC
>JAFRVK010000034.1 GCA_017441765.1 Erysipelotrichaceae bacterium | reverse complement strand
GTATTGATCGATGCGGAAGATCTGGAGTACCTATCAAGTGCCGGACTTCGCATCATACTTCGATTGCGCAAAACCAACACTGATATCCACATCATCAATGTCAGTTCGGATCTTTACGAGATCTTCGACATGACCGGTTTCACACAGATGATGACCATCGATAAGGCGTACCGCGTCGTTTCCATCGAGGGATGTGAAGTCATCGGTCAAGGTGCCAACGGAACGATCTACCGAATCGACCGGGATAACGTCGTCAAGGTCTATAACAACGAGGACGCGTTAGAAGAAATCCAGCATGAGCGGGAAGTCGCCAGACTGGCCCTGATCCTCGGAATCCCGACCGCAATCTCCTATGATGTGGTCCGTGTCGGCAACAGCTACGGATCGGTATTTGAACTGCTGGATGCAAAGTCCTTCTCCAAGATCCTCATCAACGAACCGGAACGCATCGACTGGTGTGTCGCTGAGTATGTTGATATGCTCAAACGGATCCATCACACCATCGTCCCGGAAGGCGATCTGCCGGATATGAAAGTGACCGCCTTAAATTGGGCGGAGTTTATGCAGGATCACCTGCCGGATGAATCCGCGCAAAAGCTCCTGTCGCTGATCAACGCCGTTCCACATGACCATCATATGATCCACGGCGACTATCACACCAAGAATCTGGAACTGACTGGAGACGAAGTCCTTCTGATCGATATGGATACGCTTGCTGTCGGCCATCCGATTTTTGAATTGGCTTCTATGTATAATGCCTTTATCGGATTCTCCGAATATGACCACTCCGTCATTAAGCGTTTTCAGGGTTTTGATTTGGAACTGGCTACCGAATTCTGGAACAAATCTCTCCGTGCTTATTTAAGCACCAATGATGAAGAGACCATCCGTGACGTTGAAGATAAGGCACGCATCATCGGATACACGAGGATGATCCGCCGTTCCATCCGCAGACACGGATTGGAAACAGACGAAGGAATCAAAGAGATCGAACTCTGGACTAAGAGGCTCATCGAACTGCTGGAGCAAAAGGATACCCTGCTGTTCGATCGGAATGAAATCACCGTTATCGCGGACAACAAGAACCTTCCTGAGGTTATGGAGTTCCTGGAAGCACAGCTGAAGCAAAAGGATTGCCCGAACAAGACACTGATGCAAATAAGCGTTGCCGTGGAAGAGATCTTTTCCAATATATCGAACTACGCATACACATCGGACAAGGGAACTGTTACAATTGGTGTCCGCTTCGCGGAAGACGGCTCATCGGTCACGATCCGCTTCGCCGACCGCGGAAAGCCATATGATCCATTGCTTAAGGAGGACCCGGACATCACACTTTCTGCCGAAGAACGTGAAATCGGCGGTCTCGGGATTTTCCTCGTAAAGACAACGATGGACGAAATGGACTATCGGTATGAAGACGGATTCAATGTCTTAGAAATCAAAAAGTCCTTAGTATAAAGATACTATCAATATGTTTAAAAAAGCAGCGAACTTCTATAAGACCTATTCTTTAGATCCACTTGGAATCGATTCTTTTTCTGAAGAATTGGAAGAAGAGTTGATAAAACTGAATATCGAACGGCAGAACCGTCTGAAGATCCGTTTGTCTTTGGAAGAATCGTTGCTGCGCTTTCTCGACCAGTTCGGTACAAGCGAAAAGTTTGCCGTTTCGATCAATCGTGTTTTCGGGAAACCAACGATCCAAATCGAGCTAGAACAAAACATCTTTAATCCATTGAGCAAAATCGAGAACGATCTGAGCGACTGGAACGGTTCGTTATTGACCTCTGCCGGTCTGAACCCACAGTTCCTTTATGCGCGCGGCGTCAATATACTCCGTATCGTTCTCCCTGCGCAACGAATGAATCCGGTCCTGAAAATCGCGATAGCGATCGCGCTTGGCGTCGGGTTCGGCGTTCTCGGTCTGTATTGTCTTCCTGCATCCACTCAGGAAACCCTCGGAACGGTCTTCTTCCAACCTTTATATAATGTCTGGAACCGCCTGTTGCTCGCTGTATGCGGCTCAGTAATATTCTTTATGGTCATCACGACCCTTCTGGATATGCGGACCGTTTCGGAACAAGGCGGCAGAAACCGGGTCGTCGTAGGACGCTATTTCGGATTCACGCTCATCCCTGCACTCGTTGCTGCTTTACTGGCACAGCTTGTACTGATGCCGAATTTTGAGGCAAGCGAAAGCAGTGAGGCGATGTCCACTGATTTTCTTGACGAACTGTTTTTCCATATCGTCCCGGCAAATCCATTTACTCCTCTCATCGAGTCGAATACACCGCAGATCCTGCTCATGGCATATGTCCTTGGCACGGCGCTGGTCATGCTTGGCCCTAAAGCGAAGCATCTTTCCAGGCTCGTGCAGCAGATCAATCTGGTTGGCATGCAGCTCGCGGAGTGGATCAGCCGGCTCGTCCCATACTTCACGGCCATTCTGGTCTGTTATCAGATCCTGGTCGGTCCAAGACGTCTGCTGGTCGGTGTCTGGAAACCGTTATGCCTTTCGCTTCTCGTTTCGATCGGCTTCACCTTTATCGTGCTGTTGTACGTAAGCAAGAAAAAACAGGTCACTATCAACCTTCTGCTGAATAAATTAAAAGCGCCATTTCTCATGGCGCTCAAAACCGGATCTCTTGATGCATCTTATGGACTTACCGAACAGAGCTGCGTCGCAGGTCTTGGCATCGAACGCCATTT
>JAFRVK010000006.1 GCA_017441765.1 Erysipelotrichaceae bacterium | reverse complement strand
CTGGAGAAACGTTTCAGGCTTGGAAGCGAAATATTGAATCCTACCGGGAATCTCAGAAACAGTCCCGTACGTTTCCTGTCTTCAGGAAGCAAAGCGATTCCTTTATCGATCGCATCCCACGGCTGTTTACCTGTGAAAGGTTCGCCTTTGACGATGATTGTTCCTGATTCGTGAGGCACCTTGTTGAAGAGCATCTCCACAAGTTCCGTACGTCCCGCTCCGACCAGTCCGCCAAAGCCCAGTACCTCGCCCTTGTGCAGTTCAAAAGATACATCGAAATCACCGTTGCCGGTTAGATGTTCGACCTTGAGGACGACTTCATCCGTCGAGATATTTTCTCTTTCTGGGATGTAGTTGCCTAGATCGCGGCCGATCATCATTTTAATCAGCTCCTGACGATTGGTATCTTTGACTAGTTTCTCACCTTCGTATTCGCCATCGCGCATGACCACACAACGGTCACAAATCTCGAAAATCTCCTCGAGACGATGGGAAATATAAATGAATGAAACACCCTGTGCCTTCAGTTTTCTAATAATACTGAAGAGGGTTTCCGTTTCTTTGGTAGTCAATGGAGCTGTCGGTTCATCCAGGATCAGGATCTTCAGATTCTGGGCGGTTGCCTTGGCGATCTCGACGATCTGTGCCTTGGCTGGCGACAGTTTTGCAACGGAAGCTTTCGGATCGATATCGACACCGAAGGAATCGAAAATCTCCTGCGCTCTCCTTAACATTTCCTGATAATCAACAACAAAGCCATTTCCCGGCAGATTCCCCATAAAGATGTTTTCAACTACCGGCAAATTTTCCGCAAGGTTTTGTTCTTGATAAACTGCCCCTACACCGTTCTCCTTCGCTTGCTTAGGAGTGATCATTGAATATTCTTTGCCAAATAGTTTGATTATGCCATCGCTTGGTTCCAATGCCCCTGTCAAGCACTTTACCAATGTAGATTTTCCTGCACCATTCTGGCCAAGGAGGGCCAATACTTCGCCCTCCCTGACTGAAAATGATACATTTTTAAGTGCTTGGACTCCTGGAAACGCTTTACTGATATTTTTGAATTCTAGAATCGTGTTTTCCATAATGAGTCCTTTTATTTATTTACTGATAATCACCGACGTTAGTCCAGTCGACATACTCCTTGACAGCAGGAACATTTTCCATCTTGCCGTTTTCGATCCAGTTGACCAGCTGCAGACCGATCGCATAGCCTGTACCATAAGTGCTGCCTAATGCACAGCCTCTGTAAGGGCTGGCTGCGTCAGCGATCATACCCAGAGAAGTGTCATCACCCTCGGAAGAGTAGACCAGGTAATCGCTCGTATCTTTGACAGCGGATACCAGAGTATTGGAAGTAACGATCGCAAAGTCGTTGTTGTAGCAGAAATAGATTTTCGGGCTCTCATAAGTATTCAGGATCGTATCGACCGTATTGGATACTTCTTCCGTGTCATTGCAGACATAATAGTTGCCAAATTCAAGGCCTGTGCCTTCGAAATGAGACTTGCATGTGTTGATGAAGTACTGTAATGTTTCATAACCCTGTGAATCCTCATTGTCGGAACCAGCCGGGAAAATACCTACGACAACAGCGTCATTCAGACCTGTTTCAGCAGCGAATCTGTCGACTGCATCCAAGAATGCGTTGATTATTCCTTCATTGTCTTCAACCAGCCATGCATCGACGCCATCGGCATAACCCTGAGAGAAGATTCCTAAGCCTTCATACTGTGCGTCTCTTTCGGCAGCGACACCAACAGTCGCACCGCCCAGGAAGTACATTGCCTTGACACCGCCGGCAGCCATCTGATCCAGGTTTGCCAGTTCTTTTTCAGCATCGAAATAGCCTTCCAGTGTCATTGTTTCATAGCCTTTGTCTTTTGCAGCAGCAATGATACCGTCATTCATCTGAATGCAGTAGTCGTTATCCAACGAAATCGTTGAAACACCGACCTTGGCTTTTTCTTCGACAGTCTCTCCGCCGCCTTCATTGCCACCGCCGTTATTGCAGGCAGCAAGCGACATCGCAACAAGTAATACTAATAAAATAGATAATAACTTTTTCATCTGTTAACCTCCGTTAAGTTACCTCTAAAGTTATTATCTATTTATATGTAAGCGCTTATATCTTGATTTTTTTACGATTTTACTGACTTTTTTATGATTTCTCTAAATCATGTACACTTTTTCATTTCCTTCATCAAAATAACGGTAGCTGTCCGCTATGACGATGACGATCTTTCCCTGTTCCGATAGATCGCAAGCCAGATCCCAGTAGCGTTCCGCATTCTTTGTATCATTGTTCCCTAAAGGCCAGAACAGGATTACCACATCCGGATGAATGGCCAGCCATCTGGCCAGCATGATCTCGAATTTCTGTTCATAATTCAGATCAAAGCAGTCATCGCTGTAAAGATCTCGGCAGTGCTTCAGGATCGGATATTTCTCTGTGACCTGTTCATAAAGATATTCGCTGACTCCCTTTTCATACATGAAACGCCTGTCGTTGCCGATCAGCGTCAGCATGCTGACATTATCTGCTACAGACAGATTATCGATGACCAGATGATCGCTTTTTTCCTTGATGATCAGAGCGATACGCTGACGGACAAAATCTTTCATCTCATGAATGGATACTTCTTTTCCATTCAGGATGAGATCATAGTCCTTCAGGATCTCTTTCATGATCTGCACATGCGAATTCATCGAAGTCAGCCTTCCGTTATCGACGATCCCGATGATCTCTCCGCCATAAGCTTCCAGAAGTATCCCTTTTTCATTCTTCAGCAGCAGGTGATTATCTTTATTGATTTCCGTCACTTTCTGTTCGCTTCGCTTGATGAACTCTCTTCCGAAAATCGCGTGGACAATCTGTTCGTAACTGCGAATGATGTCAGGATCATCGATGACGGTCGAGGAACAGCCTCGGCGGAACACGATAACCCGATCGAACGCCTTGGAGATCTTGCCATAGAAATCATCCATCATATAGATGACTGTGATACCCCGCTCTTTCAGGTCTTTCATGATCGAAACGAATTCCACGATCGTATCATCGTTGCAGATCTGTGCCAGATCGGAAAATACGATGATTCCGGCATTATGATGGATGCATTTGACGATCTCCAGTTTCATCTTTTCAAAAGCATTTAATTCGCTGAGATCTTTTGCCAGATCCAGACCATAGCGTTTCAGTAAAGCGTCGATCTCCTTCGACTGCGCTTTATAATCCAGGATACTTAATAACCCCTTACGGGCGCTGCCCATAAAAAGATTGTCCTGAAGGCTCATCCGTTCATTCAGTCTTGATTTTCCATTGACACAATAGATGCCATTACTGATCAGTTCTTCAGGACTGCCGCATCTGACTTTCTTCCCTTCCAGGATCACTTCCCCGCGATAGACGGGGCATTCCCCTTCAAAGAGTTTCTCCATCGCCTTGATTCCCGAATTCATCAGGCCGACAAACGCGACGATCTCCTGCGTCTTCAAAGTAAAAGAAGCATCGTTCAGGATGCAGTAATCATAATCATCGATCGCAAGCTTCTTAAAGCGTATCCGTTCTTTCTGTTCCATTTTTCAGCGGCATAGTCACAGTGACATCGGTCCCGATGCCCAGTGTAGAGACGATATGGAGACCGTATTCGTCACCGAAATACATCTTCAGTCTGGCAGCGACATTCGGTAAAGCGATGCCCATATCGTTGACTTTGATGTTGTTTTCATGATCGATCCGGGGATCATTGATCCGTTCATTGAGTTCTTTTACGACATCGTCACTCATACCCACCCCATTATCAGAAACGATGATGCTGAAATAATAACCCGTATTGATGTAGCGGATCGTCAGCACGGCATCTTTCCGTTTGGCCTTCAAGCCGTGAGACAAGGCATTCTCTACCAAAGGCTGCAAGGTAAATTTCGGGATCAGGACCTGCAAAAGATTATCATCGGAACATTCGAATTTCTGTTCGAAACGATACTTGCCGGGAAAACGCTGTTCCTGGATATTCATGAAACGCTGTATCTGTTCGATCTCGCTCTGGATATTGACCAGAGATGATGAAAAATCCATGTTGTATTTGAACATCGAGGACAGCGAAGCCACGACATCCGATACGTCCTTGCAATCCCGTTCCAGAGCCATGCCTCGTATCGTATCCAGTGTATTGTAGAGAAAATGCGGATTGATCTGGCTCTGCAGAGCGTTAAGCTGTTCCTTTCGCTTTTCCAGCTCGATATCCTGCAGTTTCCTGTTCGATTCTGCAAGATCCTTGAGCAGTTCCGCATCGTTGTTTCCTTCCACGATCTTCCAGAAACCTGTGGCAGCGCATGCGATCGATACGATCAGCAGGATCAGGGTTATCCTCCTGTCGATAAGATCGCGTATGGAAAGCGGAACCAGGATCGCACACAGCACAAAAGCAAAGACCGTCAGAGCGATATAGAATTTATTCCGATTCTTATAGGAATGATCCGTCATCTATTCCCCTATCTTCAGCTGATGCAGCCTGCGGAATTCGCTTGGCGTGATTTTGGTTTCTTTCTTAAACAAGGAAGAGAAATAATTCGCATCGTTGTAGCCAACCGCATTCGCTACTTCATTCAGGTTATACTTTGAGGAACGGAGCAGTTTCTTGGCTTCGGTGATCCTGACGTTGGTCAGATACTGGCTGAAGCCGATGCCGACTTCTTTCTTGAAAATGCTGCTGAGATGCGATGGCGTGATCCTGAGCTGTTCCGCTACCGTGTCCAAAGAAATATCGCTGCTGTAATGGTTATCCAGATAATCCTTTGCCTGCTGAATATAGATCGAAGCGTTGCTCTTGCGCAAACTCACGCAGTTCTCCATCAGATCCTCTGCAATGGAACAGAGATTGTTGATCAGGTCCTCTCTGCTCCTGCTGTTTTCATACATCAGAATGCCTTTGTTTCTGACGAATGCTTTATTCTCCTGTGTTGTTGAAATCTCATAAATTTCGTTATTCAGCAGTTCGAATATAAGGAAATAATAAGTCACGATGATCTGCGGATTCTGATTGATGATGTGATTCTTTCTTAAGAAGAACTGCCGGATCCAATCCGTCACTTTCTTAATGTCTGCTGACTGAATCGTGTTGATGAACCCGTTTTTCTCTGCAATATCTATTTCGCCTGTCACATACTGTGCCGGATAGTCTCCGGTGTAGAAACAGCGCAGTTCCGGATAAGCAAAACGGTTGACCAATACGGTCGTCGCGTCATCTTTCTGTTTTCTCAAATGCCCTGTATCGGAAGATATTTCAGAAACGCCGATATAGCAGGTACATCCAAACATCGCATCCATCCGGATGCAGATCTCTCTGAAAATGGTATCGAAAGTCTTCTTCAGAAGACTTTCATCTTCATTTTTGCAGTTGATGATCGTTGTAATGGAATTCGCCGATACATCGAAGCACTCCATATCGAAACAGTTATCTTCAAGTCTTCTCTTGAGTTCTTCAGAATAGTTCGAAGCGATCTGCGGAAGCGATTCCGAACTGAAATCCAGTCTTGTGAAAACCGCATGCGTAAGGAAGAACAAGCCATCTGAAAAATGATAGCGATAAGTGCGATTCAACGCATCAAGATCCATCTTTTCATCCAGACGATCCAGCATGTCATAGAGCTTCTTTCTGGCGGTATGATTGGCAATCACGTCATGATCGTTCTGCTGTTCATTCAGTTTGTCGATCACTGTTTTTAATGTGTTATTCAGATCGTTTTCGTCGATCGGTTTGAGAAGATAACTGTTGACGCCGTATTTCATGGCTGTCTGCGCATAGTCGAAATTACGGAAACCGCTGATGATGATGCATTGGCAGGCAGGATGTTTCTCTTTGATCTCTTTGATCGCATCCAGTCCGCTGAGCGCTCCCATTTCGATGTCGCACAAAAGGATGTCTGCCGGATCCTCGTCGAACCCTTCCAGCAGGCTTTCTCCGTCATTGAATACGTTGATCAGTTCCAGACCCAGCTCGTCCCATCGGATCAGATGTTTCAGCAAGGAACAGATATGGATCTCGTCATCTGCAATAATAACCTTCATATGTTTATCTGCTATATAATTTAATAATACTATATTTAATTATTTCCGTCGGTTTCAAAGGTTTCAACGTTCGTCTGTTTGCACAAGATGATCTGCCTGTACTGCGGCTGATGCTGGATACAGGTCACGAGCGTAAGAATCCGGTCATTTTTATTCAAAGGTTCCTTGGTATCATATTTGGAAAGCGAGTCGATATATGGGATATAGCTTTCAAAGAAATCAGGATCATCCTTCTTATAGAAATCGACAGACATATCGGTACGGAACATCTGCAGATGTTTCTCGTTATAGATATCGACGATAAAGATATTCGTCACGACATAGGAACGGACTTCATTTTCCAGATAAAGCTTCAGGGTCTTGTTTTGCTGATAGTTTTCTTCCTGTAACAGAGCATCCAACGGCGTGAACTGCTTCGTTCCGGAAGGATCCCAGTCTCTGGCATAGTGATGGCCATAAATGATGAGATTCTGATCGGTCAGTTCGTTGCGGCAGTCCATAAAGACGGAACCGCCCTCATCGGAATAATCATACTTTCCGGTTTTCCAGTTGGTCCAGATATAGACATCGTTCCCGGTATAGCCGGTCGGATCCGTCACCAGATGTCCGTTTTCATCATAGAATTTATAGAGTTTTCCGTTCTCATCATAGACTTCTTTTGCCTGTACGAAAGGCAGATCGATCAGACCGGAATCGAAAACGATCTGTCCGACATAGTCCTTGTTTATTGCTTCATATTCCTGCAGCTGTCTGAGCCGTTCTTCGCTGATCACAACGGGAGATTCATCATCGGTAACATCGATGACCGGTCCTTCATGATCTTCGTTTCCATCTTGTTTGTTTAAACCGATATAATGCGACAATACAAAGAGCGCGATACACAGCAATAAAGACAGGATCACGATCGCAATCTTTTTACTGCGCTTTGCTGCGGGTACCGCCCTGCTTTTCTTATTCGTTTCTTCGTTCATGCGATGCACTCTATCTATTCCTCATTATACCCTATTCATCCGATAACCGCGATCGAAAGAAAAAGGCTGATACCCAGCCTTTTCATTTCAATATTGTGCTTCTGATCATTCCTCAAATACCAGAGCCTGATACGGTTCCAGCTTCAGGATGCCATTCTGTTCATCCAGCCGAGGGTAATTGTTCAGCAGCACTATCATCTTCTTGACATCTTCAGGCAGACGGTATTGTGCCGGTTTCTTGCTGAAGTTGCCGACGATAAACAATCTCTTGCCTTCGTATTCCCGGCTGTAGGCGATGATCCTCTTGTTTTCATGATCATACTCTTTGGTTTTGCCATAGACCGCTATGTCGTTATTATTCTTGATTTCCAGCAGTTTCTGATAGTAGCGATAGATCGATCTGTCGCTGCTGAGATCCCTGGCTACGTTGATGTCTTTGTAGGAGAGATCCCCTTTCTGCCAGGGTTCATGGCCTTCATTGAATCCGCCATTGATCGAATCATCCCAAGCCATCGGCACACGGGCATGATCCCTTGCGCCATATCTGATGAAAGAGAATGCCAGTTTTTTAGGCACGCCATATCCATGCATCAGGTCATAGACGAAATGGCTGACCGGGTCTTTCATTTCATCGATGTTCGTGAACTTGCAGTTGACCATGCCGATCTCCTGCCCCATATAGATGAATGGGATGCCGAAGCCCATAAACATGACTGTCGCCAGCATGGTTGCGGCTTCATAACGGTAATGCTTCGTATCGATGCCGAAACGGCTGACGCTCCGCGGATTGTCATGGTTTTCCAGTACCAGCGTGTTCCATCCGTTGTCATAGTAATCCTGCTGAGGTTCAAAGAATCCCCGTTTAAACTGTAAGAGATCGAACGGTTTCCAGAAGAATTTCAAGCCTCCGATATTATCCGCTTCCATATGTGCGAAATTAAAGATGCTGTCAAGCTCATGGTTTTCTTTCTTCACATAGGCAAGCGCTGCTTCCTTGGAAGGACGGTACGATTCGCCGACCGTATAGCTGTCATACAGAGACAGCGCTTTTTCGTTCAATTCCTTCAGGAATTCATGCATCCTCGGCCCATCCACAAAGTACTGGGCGCCCTTCTGGTAGGTATGCTTGTCATCGTCATCCCGGATCGGGTAGACTTTGGAAAACATATTGAAGACATCGAAACGGAAGCCATCTACGCCCTTTTTCAGCCAGAAGTTCAAAATATTGACGATTTCTTCCCTGACCTTCGGATTCTCCCAGTTGAGATCCGCCTGTTCCTTGCAGAAAAGATGCAGATAGAATTCATCGCTATCGCCTATCCTTTCCCAGGCGGAACCGGTAAAAGAAGATACCCAGTTGCTCGGAGGGAGTAGTTTGCCTTTCTCGCGCTTCCCTTCACGGATGATGTAATAGTCTCGGTAAGGAGAATCTTTTGACTTCAGGGCTTCCTTGAACCATTTGTGTTCAATGGATGTATGGTTGATGACCATATCCATGATCACCTTGAGATCCCGCTTGTGGCATTCTTCCAACAGACGATCAAAATCCTTCATCGTTCCGAATTTCTCATCGATCTCCAGGTAATCGCTGATATCATAGCCATAGTCATAATCCGGCGATTTGTATAACGGAGAAAACCAGATCGCGGTCACTCCCAGTTCCTTGACATAGTCCAGTTTTGAGATGATCCCATCGATATCGCCCCATCCGTCATTATCGCTATCCTTGAAACTGAACGGATAGATCTGATACACGACTGCCTTCTTATACCATTCTGTCTTCATATGTTTCCTCTTTTCCGGACGCTAATCCAGTTCGAATACTTTCTTCAGCAAAGGCTGAGCGCCTGTGACCGGATCCATCTCCATGATCAGGACATCTTTCATGTATTCGTTCCATCTGTCGACGATCGGGCTTTCTGCCTGTACCTTTGCTGCAAAATCCGCGCCTTTCGTGCATTCGTAGTAACCGAATACTTCATTGCCTGTATTCCAGATCGTATAATTCACGATTCCTGCTTCTTTGAGCAGTTCGACCATTTCCGGCCAGATTTCGTTATGCCTTCTGATATATTCGTCGGTCTTTCCTTCAGCGATCAGACCTTTCCATGCGTATTTTTCCATATCCATTCTCCTAACCCAATTGTATCTTAAGATTTCCCAAAGCGGTCGCTTCGATCGGGAGAGCGATAATCTGCTTGCCTGTCGCTTCTTCCGTCAGCCTGTTCAAGAAACCGTTTTTAGCGCCACCGCCGACAATATACAGCTTTGAATATGACTTGCCTGTATTATGTTCCAGTTCTTCGATCGCCTGCCTGTATGACAGCGCAAGCGATTTAAAAGCACAACGGAAATAATCATAGGCATCCTCAGGTTTTGCTGAAAGAAGATCATCGAATGCCTGTTTCATGCTTGCGGGCGCCAGCAGCGATTCATGGTTCGCGTCCAGTACCTCATCATAAACGCTTTCTTCTGCTTTCTTGACGATATCCGCAATCTTTTCTTCAGGGCAAAGCTCTTTCTGCAGCTCATTGACGATCCACATGCCCATGATGTTTTTCTGATAGCGGTTGTAACCCACTCCTCCTTCGTTGGAATAATTGGCTTTCATGCTGCTGCAATCAGTAACAGGTTTCTCTGTCTTCACTCCCAATAATGACCAGGTTCCGGAAGAAATATACAGCTCATTCCCTTCCATCGGAATGCCTTCGACTGCGCTTCCTGTATCGTGGGTCGCACACAGTATGACTTTGATGCCTTCATATTCTCCCAAAACCTCGCCAGGCTGATACAGATCCGTAAACAGATGTACAGGCAAACCAAGTCTTTCAATGATCTCCTGATCGAACTTCAATGTTTCATGGTCGATCATTCCGGTGGTGGTAGCATTGGTGAATTCTTTCTTTTT
>JAFRVK010000033.1 GCA_017441765.1 Erysipelotrichaceae bacterium | reverse complement strand
GAAGTGATCAGATTGCGGTTGTTTTCGCAACGCATTTCTGCAGTAATCGTAAAATCCAAATTGAAACGTTTTTTAATATTTCTTAGACGGATGATTCTGATCATTGTATCAGTATCAGCTTCTTCTTCTTTTTTCTTATGATCAGCCAGGATACATAAGTGTCTGGTGTTTTTAAGCATATCCGCCAGGATAAGATCTTTATTGGTATTACGGAAGTCATAGATCAGCTCTGAAGAAAGTTCCAGATCTTCAGGAATATAGTTTTCCTTATCGTGGCTGTTTATGCCGATCAGTTTTATCTGTCTGATATTGTCAGGCAATTCATTAAGAATGGTCAGTATGGATTGATTGATCCCAAAGATAGTTATTTCTTCAATCGGCTCTGCTGCCTGTAATGGTTTCGATTCAGGAATTTCTATGCTGTCAATGTTTTCGATCATCAGATCTCCGGGTTCTTCTTCAAAGACGATCAGGACATCGTCTTCCAGGATGATCTCGTTTTTACCAGGATTGATGATCGCTTTATCATTACGATAAATACCTACGATAATCGCTTTCCTGGCTGCAAGCATCGCCTTGCCAAACGGCATGCCGGCAAGTTCTTTTCCGGATTCAAAATAGAATTCAAAATTATCATAATCTATCATGTCCAGCAGCGCTTCATAGATACCCGTCTGCGTTGCGGAATGCGCAATGATCCTGGCGATCACGTTGCCTGAATACAGCATCGATACGCCGCGGTCTTTAAGCATCTCTTTAGAGAAGATCTCTTCTCTGGAATCGACTGAGGCAACGATAACAGGGCGCTTTTCGCTGTTCATTAATAATACTTCTATCGCTAACAAGGTCTTGATCGTTCTGCCCTTATCACCGGTATGTAAGACAAGCATCGAACAGTCGGGTATTGAACAGCACGCTAATGCATTAGGACTGGTAGTATCGGCTTTGATCGATGTCAGACGGATGTTTCCCGGTACATTGACATTTTTTCTGATGGCCTGTTCCATATCCTGTCTCTTCATGTCTTCGACTACGATGATGGTCCTTCTCGCACCTTCAGTCGATTTGATCAGTTCGTTTAACAGCGCATACTCACCGATCCTGAATCCCAGGATCACCGTATGTCCTTTTTCGATTATTTCCGGATTGTCTTCCTGCAAAGCGATGACCTTTCCCCGCATCGCGGTTGAGAAGATACCTATAAGCATGCCGGTAAAAAGCATGCCTGTCAGACCTAACAGTGTATATAAAACGATGTATAAGAGCGAACCCGAATCAGAAGACGGAAAAGATGAAGACATGGCAGATCTTAAATTATCCCAGAATACCGCAATTACAGATTTGCTTTCTTTCTGTAAATGAAAAACAACGACCAGAACCGTTACGAAAACGACTGCTGTCAGAACCATGATCAATAATAACTTAACCATACTGGCGGTTCCTTTGGCCATTCTAAGGTCCAGCCAATAGCGGAATCTCTTTTTCAATGAAGGTTTCCTGATAATAATCACCTGAACTTTCTTTTTTGGGGATGAATGTTTTTAAAACAGTATTATTATTCTTATTTTACTAAAAATCTGTTCATGCTTCTAACGCTTCATTTATCTTGTATTAAGATAATCGGGAGGCGAAGTCTGCCGAATTGTAGATAACCATCAAAAAGCCCTTTTTTCAAGGGCTGGTTCTGAATACTATTCCCACTCGATTGTAGGTTTCTACCTTTACGGCCTCGTCTTCCATCCAGGGATATTCCTTCAGAATCTCGCTCAGTTTCGTTTCCTTTGTCAGTTCCATATTCTTCCTTTCTACATCAGCGGCGCAAAGAGGCGCAGGACGCTCAGCAGGAATTCCCTCACGATGCCGTAGCCGGCTTCCTGCAGGGTCACTTCGTGTCCGGCGGCGATGGCTTCTTCCAGGTCTTTTCGGATGTCTTTTATCTTTTTACTGTCATACAGGTAGGTCCCATTCTCGAAGTGCAGATAGAGGCTCCGGTAGTCCAGATTGACGGTTCCGACGGTCGCAATGATATCGTCAGCGACAAACACCTTGGAGTGGACGAAACCCGGAGTGTATTCTATGATCTTCACACCGCCTTCGATCAGTTGTCGGTAGTAGGAACGGGTGATCCTGTAGACCATCTTCTTGTCCGGTATGCCCGGGGTGACAATGCGTACGTCCACGCCGCTCTTGGCGGAAAGGATCAGAGCGTTGATCATCTCGGTATCGATGATCAGGTACGGAGTAAAGATGTAGCAGTAGCGGTTGGCCTGATTGAGGATGGACATGTAGATGTTCTGGGCGACGATCTCGTTGTCCAGAGGTGTCTCTCCGTACGGAGCGATATATCCGTCTTCCTTTCCCGGAAGAGCCTCTCCCTTGAAGGACAGGAAGGTATAGTCTTCCTTGCGCAGAGCATTCCAGTGGGTCAGGAACATCACGGTATAGGACCAGACGGCTTCTCCCCGGATCCTGATCACATTGTCCTTCCATTGACCGAATCTGTGCTTCACATTGATGTATTCATCCGCCAGATTGATCCCGCCGGAGAAGGCGACTTTCCCATCGATCACCATGATCTTGCGGTGATCGCGGTGGTTGAGGATAACGGAAAGGATCGGGTTGACGCGGTTGAACGGCAGACACTTGATCCCTTTTTCTTCCAGCTTCTTCGCATAGGAACCGAACAGGGTAAAGAAGGATCCCAGGTCGTCATACATGACTCTGACATCGACTCCCTGTTTTACCTTCTCTTCCAGGATCTCCAGGACCCCGTTCCACATCTTTCCCTCCTCGATGATGAAGTATTCCAGAAAGATGAACTTCTCGGCTTTCTTCATTTCTTCGATCATCACCGGATAGCCTGTATCTCCCAGACCGTAGTAGTCGAAACCGGTATTCCGGTAGAACGGGAAACCTGCGTATTGGGAGATGTAGTGGAACTGTCCCTTGAATTCCGGAGAACTCTCTTCCAGTTCTTTCAGGACGTCTTCATCCTGATTGTAGTAACGGGAGGCGTCCTCCTCGCTTTCCTTGATGAGACGGTAGGTCTTGGAGACGAAGAGGTTGGCACCCAGAAACAGATAAAGCACCGTTCCCGGGACCGGGAAGGCGATGATGGTCAGGATCCAGACGATATCGGAAGACAGATGACGGCTGTTCTTGATGATCGCGAAGACGATGACGATGCTGAGCAGTCTCAGCGCCGTTTCGATCCAGGTTGCCTGTTCGCCGAACCAGTTGAAGATTGAGATCGTGATGTATACTTCGACAACTGCCGCCAGAAGGATCCAGCTCAGTCTGCCGAAGATGATTTTGAGTGCTTTCATCTTTTCTATCATATCATTTTCTGAAGATACTATCGCGCAAGGACGGGATCCGCTATAATGAATTACGGTTGCAGGGAGAAAACGGTATGGACAACAGAAAGATCGGATATCTGATGGGCATTCTGATGGGAGGGACGATCAGTTTCGTCAATTCTTTCGTCGGCACCCTGAGTTCAGGGAGGTTTACGGCAGGAAGTTTCCTGAAAAGCTTTCTGATCAGCTTCATGATCAGCCAGATCCTCGGTCTGATCATACCGATCAAAAAGATCTCCGATTCTCTGGCAAAGAAACTGAACTGTAGGTCCGGCGCGTGGAAAGCCAGGATCATAGATGCACTGGTGACCGATCTGATCTATTCTCCGATCATGACCTTCATCATGATATACATGGCCTATTCCCAGGCGAAGGCGCATGGTGCAGATATTCCGTTTGTGCCGATGCTGCTGAAGGCGGAATGCATCGGTTTCATTGCGGCATTCTTCCTGAGCCTGTTCCTGTCGCCTGTCTATATGAAACTGCTGATGAAAAACAATAAAAAAGGGGCTGTTACGAAATGACTGATTCAGCCAGATCGTAATCAGCCTCTTTTTATATACTTGCTTCTATTCCCACTCGATTGTACTTACACCGCAGGTGAACAAGCCCCGCATTGCCCCGCCTTCTAATACAAGTCCTTTTTTCATACGCTTTTATTCTACCATCGAAAACATAAAAAAGGCCTGTATCGAATGATACAAGCCTTCAATGACCGGTAAATTATACAGCCGCGTAAACGAAGGCCCTGTCACGACCTGCATGCAGAGCATCGTAGATCTGACCCGGCTTGTCGCAGTCACCGACCAGGATCAGCCTGTCGCCGTATTCCTTCTTGAGCTCTTCGTACTCCGGACGAAGAGATCTGACACCCATTGCCAGGACGACTGTATCCGCAGGGATCTTGCTTTCTTCATTGCTGTGAGTATCCTTGACAGTCACGAAACCCTCTTCGATCGACATCAGAGCCTTGCCCTTGGCGATGACGCCGCCTGTCTTCATGATCTCCTGTGCCAGATGCATCGTCACAGACGGATAGAGATTTCCGCCGATCTTGTCTAACATCTCGACGACAGTGACCTTGTGATCCTTGCCCAGATATTCAGCTGTCTCAAGACCTGTCACGCCGCCGCCAGCCACGACGATGTTCCCGCCTTTGACCTCAGCCTTGCCTGCCAGCACATCCTCTGCCGTGACAGCCAGATCGATGCCCTCGATCAGAGGTCTTGCCGCCTTGCCGCCTGTTGCCAGGAAGACAGCCTCAGCACCGCATGCCTTCAATGTTTCCAGACCTGCAGGCGTATTGAGCCTGACCTCAACGCCGGCTTCCTTGATCTGTTCAGCCATCGTCTCGACGAACTCATTGATCATGCCCTTGTTTGGAGGGATCGCTGCCAGATTCGCCGTTCCGCCAAGCTTGCCTTCAGCTTCAAACAGGATCGTCTTAAAGCCTCTCTTGGCCAGTGTCAGTGCCGCTTCCATGCCCGCCGGACCGCCGCCAACGACAGCCACTGTCCTGCCGGCACCGTTTTTCACGAGCTTCTCATCGCCCCATTCAAATTCTCTGCCCAATACCGGATTGAGCGTACAGCCAAGAGGCAGACCGTCATTCAGTATCCTGAAGCACTCCATGCATCCAAGACACTTGCGGATGCACTTCTCTTTTCCGGCTGCAGCCTTATTGACGAAATCAGGATCAGCCAGATGGCCTCTGGCAATACCGACGAAATCGACATCATTCAGAAATTCCTCTGCCACTTCCGGATGCTTGATATTGGCGACCGCGATGACAGGGATATTCACTGCCTTCCTGATATTGGCACCGAGATGCTTCTTCCAGCCTTCTGCGAAATAGGAAGGCTCGATGATCGTCGCACCGGAATCATAAGTACCGCAGCTGACATTGATGCAGCTGATGCCCAGAGCCTCAAGATACTTTGCCTGAGCGATACCGTCTTCCTCAGTGATGCCGTCCTCAAGATAATCGCTTCCGTTCATACGCACGGAGATCGGGAACTTCGGACCGCAGTATGCCTTGATGCCCATGATGATCTCGGTGATGAAACGCATCCTGCCCTCAAAGCTTCCGCCGTACTTGTCCGTCCTCTTGTTTGTATGAGGAGAAAGGAACTGTGAAACAAGATAGCCGTGTGCCGCATGGATCTCTACACCGTCGATGCCTGACTTCTGAGCGATCACAGCACCGGTAACGAACTTCTTCACCATCGCCTCGACTTCTTCCGTCGTCAGAGCTCTCGGCTGTTCGCCGATGACCTTGCAGGTGACATCGGAAGCAGAAACAGGCTGACGTCCGCCGATCAGTCTGCTCGGCGTCTGGTTGCCCGGATGATGCAGCTGAACGAAGATCTTCGTGCCGTAGGCATGCACGGCCTCCGCAAGTCTGGAAAGCTGGGCGACCATATGGGTATTGGTGACGCTCAGCTGATTGGGCGTGCCGACACCGGTCTCATCATCGACCCTTGTGATCTCCGTGATGATCAGACCGACACCGCCTCTTGCGCGGTCGGCATAATACTTGATCATCCTGGCACCGGCCTCTCCGGTAGACTCTGCCAGAGAACAGCCCATAGCCGGCATGACGACACGGTTCTTGATCTCAAGATTGCCTATCTTCCCCGGCTGCAGTAGTTTTTCATATGCCATGATATTTCCTCCATTGTTAATTTCATTATATGTGAAATGTTAATTGTTTCACAATCAGATGATCCATTTAAAACCAAATTTGAATCATAAAAAAGTAACCCACCGGCATAGTGTCGTGAACCCCATTATTTGGACAAGCGATAATTAAGCTAACTCGATAAACAATGGACCTTTCTTTTGATAACTGTTGATAAAATCCATAATTATTCTTTATTTTTATCGTTATTATTTGTGTTATTACGATTTGCCAGCATTTTTTTACTCATTTTTTACTCATGGACTTCATATTATCCGGTTATATACATTTCATAACCATATGGGAACAAAAAGGCAGTATGTCTGATTTGGTTGAGTTGCCACTAATTTGTTGTGGGCGTCTTTTGTTCATCCTCGTCATAGTCAAATTCTTCTGCTACTTTAGCACCAATGGTGTATTGTTCGCGCCACCATTCCTCTTCGGTCATGGAGAACTGTTCCTCTTCTTTGTCTGGATCATATTCATCACTATCAGGATCAATCAGACAATCCTCTCTATAAAGATCTTCTTCGAAGTATTCCATGCTGTTTTCATATAGAGTATCCAGAAGCTCTTCATTCCATTTCTTACATGCTTCAGCAATTCTTGGATCATCAATATCTTCCAAATCCATATCTGTAGCTTCAAGTTCTTTTAAGATTTCGTATTGTTCGTCAGTTACTTCGATAGTGTCATCATAACCATCACCATCTCCGCGACCGGCTGACCACCAGACATATACAGCTAGCAGCTTCGGAAACAGATAGTCTTCGCTTATATTTTCCGATGATAGGAATCTGAACCATTGCCACTAGTGCCTGGAAGCAATCAGGTTTCTTAATTCTGATCCCGGAGGGCCTAAACTGAATGACTCCTTCCCAAATTGAATTGATTGATGTTCCACATTGCCATTCAAATTTTCTTTGTGTCGGGGTGAAATCACTTAAATCGTTATATTTCACAAGCCAGGAATCTATGAAGTCTTTGTTATTCTGATACAACTTCTTGTTTTTTTCCACAAATGTTTTTTCCATCCAGGGAAGTCTTCCATCGTATCAGAATACTTAAAGAAATCAGCCCATATCGGGAACCCTATTACCTTCATATTTATTCCCTGATAGAACTCGTCCCATGCAGTGAGAACGAGTTCTTCTTTTTCAGAGATGTGGTAAAAAGGATCGTTTTCATTCTCTGATAACACACTATATATGGAGTTGTCAGATTTGGAGCAAAGATTCCTGAACGAAATATCCAAGGGCTTATCGATGTGTTCCGGATCGTACTTACCAAGAATAATCACTCTTTCTCTGATTTGGGGAATACCAAAATAATGTAGGCTGAGTATAAAAGGGGCAACTGTTGTTCTGTAACCTAAAGCCTTCAAGTTTGCTTGAATAATCTCCCATGTCCGGCCATGATCATGCGAGACGAGATTTCTGACATTCTCAAGGATGATATACGGAGTCCGGTGATAACTGAGTATTCTAACTATTTCAAAAAAGAGTGTACCTCTTGTAATATCTTCAAGGCCTAGTTGATATCCAGCCTTAGAGAAGGAATGGCAAGGAAAACCTGCACACAACACATCATGCTGGGGAATGTTACTCGCGACTACATCTATAATATTGATTCCAGAATCAATCCCGTAATTCTTCCTATATACATCGATACATTGAGGATCAATTTCAGACGCAAAAACACATTCTCCGCCTAGGGAGACTTGACCACGCAGAGAAATCTTAGGCCGTATTGCAATACACCTCTCCGGCACAGTTCACAGAATGAACCGCATACCCAGTGCGCAAGGGGTATATGTTGGAGTTTGTCTGCCACGGCAGTATTAAAACACAAATGGGATTCTCCTAGAGCCGCAACGACTTTTCGACTTTACAACCTTTAATTTACACCATTTGCTTTTCAAGGTCTGAATTGACAGTTCATTTCCCAGTGAAATATTAAAACTGCGCCTGCATTTTGAGAGAAGTGCAGGCGCAGTTTTTTGCGTTGTGACAAGATCGACAATTCAAAGTCCCAATTGCGCTGATTGTCCGCTCATCGGATATGTTTTGTAAGAGAAGTCAGTCCAGATCTTCACCATTTGTGGCAATCACCTTTTTGTACCAGTCAAACGAGCGTTTTTTTCGACGCTCCAGTGTTCCCTGCCCCTGATCATCCCGGTCTACGTAGATAAAACCGTAGCGCTTTCGCATTTCCCCCGTGGCTGCGCTGACAATGTCAATAGGTGCCCATGTGTTGTAGCCTATCACCTCTACGGCGTCCATCATAGCGCGTATGTGCTCCCGCAGGAAGTCAATACGGTATCCATCGTCAATGGTTCCTTCGGAGCTGACTGTATCGATAGCACCCAGACCGTTTTCCACAATCAGCAGAGGCAGTTGGTATCGGTCATAAAGGAGATTCAGCACATAGCGCAGCCCCATAGGGTCGATGGGGAAATCCCAGTCCGTTTTCCGCAGATAGGGATTCTTGTGATAAATCCGGGAACGCACCGGCAAAGTGCTTTTCTGTAGCACCTCTGCACTCATGATACGGGTCATATAATAGCTGATGGAAATGAAGTCCACCTTTCCGCGGCGCAGGATTTCCGCGTCTTCCGGCTCCATGGGTAGCGTGATTCCCTTCCGGATAAAATCCCGGAGAGCATAATTGGGATAATAGCCCCGGCACTGTACATCAGTATACAGAAGATACCGACGTTCAAATTCTACGGTAGCCATAACATCGGCGGGGTTGCAGGTTTCCGGGTAGAAGGTCTGGGCTGCGTACATCATGCCGATCCTATATTCAGGGTCGATGGCATGCCCCAACTCCACAGCCTTCGCACTGGCAAGAAACTGGTGGTAGGCCGCGCACATGACGTCGGCCTCACTGGCGTTTTTTCCCTCAATCAGTCCACCGGTCTGCCAGGGGATCATGGAAAGACCGTTGATCTCATTGAAGGTCAGCCAGTATTTTACCTTGCCCCGATACCGTGAAAACAGTACTCGGCAGTAATTCACATACAGTTCAACCAGCTTCCGGTTACACCAGGAACCGTAGCGACGGATCATTTCCAGTGGCATTTCAAAGTGGGAGATTGTGACAATCGGCTCGATGCCGTATTTGCGGCACTCTGCGAACACTTCGTCATAGTGCTGCAGGCCCGCCTCATTGGGTGATGCGTCATCTCCATTGGGGAAGATGCGTGTCCATGCGATGGACATCCGGTAGGACCGGAACCCCATTTCTGCAAACAGGGCAATGTCCTCTCGGAATCGGTGATAGTGGTCGATGCCCTCCAGATTGGGGTAATATTCCCCAGGCAGAAGTCCGTCTGTGATCCGGCGGGGGTTGGTGTGGGAACCGGCTGTCATTACATCGGCATTGGACAGACCCTTGCCGTCCTCCAGGCCGGCTCCTTCGCACTGGTTTGCAGCCGTAGATCCGCCCCAGAGAAAATCTTTTGGAAGTGTCATATTGTTCCTCCTTTTACGGCAGAGGCTTTGTGCCCTGCCAGGCTATATTCCATGATGCCGAAATAATTGCGGGATCTCGCATGAAGTACCAACCGGTGTGTATCGCGTCTGATTGAAAGGATTCTATCCATGACACGCACCCAGATCCCCTCATACCGTGACCAGCGGCTACCGAAGCCGGTCCGTTGCATGTACGCCGGGGAGTCCAGAGGGGGCGCTTCTTTTAGAATCTTTCCTTGCAAGGCGGAGTATCATTGTAAGTGCAACATTTTATAAACAATAAAATGGCAACTCACCTGGAGACCTGCTACACTGGTATGTGACCATGCAAACCTAAGACAGGAGGCACCCCACTTCAAAATATCCACCTACTTCCGGCAAAAAAATAATTCCTAATCTTCCCGCCCGACAAACCGCAATTTACTGTCTTCGTGGCTGTTTCTGAAATTTGTATGGTGTACCGGAGAACTCGATACACCATACAGGAAAGGGGCGGATCTTAGATTGCTTCCTCCTCCGCAGCCATCTGGGCTTCCTTTTCACACTGGAGCCGGTCGGCCTTCTTCATAAAGGGGAAGTAGCCAATAACGGAGATTACAAGACATACCGCCTGCATGACCGCCCAGCGCCAACCACCGTTAATGAAGCCGGCGAGAATGGGCGGTGTCAGACCGGGAGCCCTAACACCGCTGGGGTACGGAACGATACCGACCTGGATTGCAAGATAGGACAGTACGGCACAAAGTACGGGAATCAGGACAAAGGGAACTGCCAGTACCGGATTGTAAATAACCGGGGTACCGAAGAGAATCGGCTCGTTAACATTGAACATTACGGGAACCGCACTCATTTTACCCAGCGCCCTGTAGGTCTTGGATTTGGCAAAGAACAGCATATAAAACAGAATGCCGAAGGAAATGCCTGCACCGGAAAGAATAATGAAGCTGGACTCAAAAGTTTTTGTAAAAATGAATGCACCGTTCTGGGCATTCAACTCAATTCCGGCCGCCAGAAGCTCCGCATTGTGGACCAGATTGGCCTGCTCAATGGCACTGAACAGAGCAATGGCGATGGTGCCGCCGTGGATGCCGAACCACCAGAAGAAGGAAATGACCAGCGCGCAGACGACGACCGCCGCCAGAGAGTTGGAAACGCCCTGCAGGGGCAGCTGAAGCACATGATACACCCAGTCCATAGCCGTGGTGGAAAGCTTGTCAAATACCGTGAAAACAATGGTTGCAATGACGATGCACAGAGCTGTAGGAATCATAGCGCTGAAGCTATCGGCAATGTTCGCCGGAATTTCCTTCGGCATTTTGAATTTTACGTTGTGCTTGATAAGATAGCAATAGAACCAGCCGGTAAACAGTCCCACAAGAATGGCGCCGATCATGCCCTGAGAACCTGCCCAGGTCAAGTTGAACGCATTGCCAACTACAGTGTCACCGATAAGCATGGTATTAGGGCAGATCAGGAAAAAGGAAGACAGCGCGGCAAATCCCGCACCCAATGGCTCAATTTCTTCCTGTTTGGCATATTCATAGGCAATAGCAGCAACAGAAACCAGCGCCAAAATACCAACCGTGGCAGCATTGGCCTTGAGAAAATAGTCCCGGTAGCCGGTGGAAATCAGCCATTCCTTTACTGCGGGAATGGGAAAGTTCCAGATGATCAGAAAGATGGAGCCGACGATGGTCAGAGGTGTCAGACGCACCATGCCTCGGCTAATTGCCTGAATGGGTTTACTGTTGGTGAAGCGCACCACATACTTCATAAACTTGTTCTGAATAAAGTCGTTAATTTTCATAAAGAGCCTCCTTCGTTACTTACTCGTTACTTACCGGCAAGCTTTTTGGCCAGCGCAAGCACGGCCTTGCCGTTCATCATACCGTAGTCCTGCGTGGGAATAACCGCTACAGGCTTTCCGGCCTTGTCGCAGAACTTTTTCGCGTCCTCGTAGGCATAGATGACCTGAGGACCGAGAAGCGCCACATCAATGTCTGAGAGTCGGTTTTTCAGGTCGCTGATAGGGAAGGCGCTGACCTCTACTTCTAGCTTCTGTGCTGTGCTTTCCCGCTGTATGACCTCCATCAGCATGCTGGTGGACATGCCAGCAGCGCAGAAAAGCCTGATTTTCATCATATTCGATTCTCCTTTCTCTTTTGTGCCTTTATTTTCTTTCGTCAACACGCAGCCGAAGTTCACACAACTGCCTGTAAACCTTCAAAAGATCCTCTCCGTGGTCTATTGCCTGAATGGCTATCGAAAGGTGATCCATTGCGTGAACCATAAAGATATTCACTGGCTGGGGATTTCCCCGTGCCTCTTCCACCAGCAGATCCGTCTGCGTCTCGTGAGAGCTTGCAAGCGCCTGTCGTGCCTGCTCAAGGTGGGACTCTGCCTCCGAAAAGCGTCCTTCAGCTGCCAGTTGCCCGGCTTTTATGGCGAGACTGCGGGCATCCCCTGCAACAGCAATCAGTTGAAAGGCGGTCAGATAGTCTTCCTCCCGCGCAGAATTATTGTCCATTATCATTTCCCTCCCGAATTAGCGTTTCCAGAAACGCGTTCAAGTTCTTTGTCTCCATCAGTTCCCGGACACTTCGCCTGCCGCTCAGCGCCCGAGAGATTACAGCGTAAAAATCCTCAATTCCCTCTGGCGGCTTGCGCCCGATATTCATGACCAAAATCAGCTGTACATCCCGGGTCTTCCAGCGCATCGGATGTGCCAGGATTGCAACCGTAACAAATGTTTCGTCGGAAAGCGGGTGCAGAGGATGGGGCAACGCCACCAGATTGTCGTATTCCGTTGGCACAATGTTCTCCCGCGCCTTCATTTCCTCCAAAAGATCTCCATCAAGCTTCCGCACATGGCAGATCTCCTTTGCGATCTTTTCCAGAAAATCCTCCCGTCCTCGGCAGGAAAAATCGGTAAAAAATAGTTGCGGATCAAAAATCCCTGTCCACTTCCGGGCACTGTCTTTCCGGACAGCTGCGGCAAGGTGCCGTACATCCGCTTTGTTCAGCAGTGGGCTTACCTGAATGATGGGGGTCGCTCCGCCGGTTTCCAGTGGGACAGAGCTTACAATCAGATCATAGCTATCAAAATCCGTCTTCCCGGCGGTCGCAAGATCAAAGATGTCCAGCTTTCCACAGCATTGCTCAAATTCTCGAAGGAACCGTTCCTTCATCAGATGCGCTGTGGCTCTACCGGAACCACAGACAATGGCAATGCTCTTCTTGCTGACCCTGCGGTTTTTCTGCTCCAGTGCGGATGCAAAGTACAGAGCAATATAACCGATCTCGTCCTCACTGACGATTCCATACCGGCGGCGGATGGGCTTTGATGCGGAAACCGCCATTTCATAGGCGAGAATGTCGCTTCGCAATTCCCCCAGAAATGGATTTTTTACGGAAAGTCCGTAGTGCAGCCGCTCCAGCAGCTGCTCTACATGTATACTCAGAGGAATCCGGAGATCAAAGTCCGTCCGGAAGTCGATGCCGGTATCTTGATAAACCGTAAGAAGCATTTCGTGGATCAGCTCGTCGGTCTGCATGGAAATCACCGGGTTGGGACGGCAAAGGTCCCGACGCAGAGTAATGAGCTTGCCGGTGAGATACTCTGCTTCTGTGTTAGCAAAAGTCAGCTCCAACCTGTCCGACAGCTGTTTCAGAAGTTGTCGGGCGATGGTTAACTCTTCTTTCCCCGCATAGCGCCCGGTCAACGAAGCGTCCGCAGGAATTGGCACCTGGATTGTGGCGCGACCGACCATAATACAAAGATGCAGCATCAAAGAATCCATGGCCGCATGATTGAGATCGTACCTAAAGGCTTTCAGAACGGAAAGAGCTGTTTCTTCAATGAGAGAATAGCAGCTGGGCAGATTGCCTTCTCCCGGAAGTGCCCGCAGCAGCTCATCCCGGGGTACTCCCTGGAGAAGTCCGGAAATGCAGGTCCGCAGATTCCCTTCTGTGCCGCTAATGTAAACGCCCCGGCCGTCTGTGATATGCAGTATCAGGTGATAGCCAGATAGTGGCTCCCGCAGAGCCTTCAGGTCAGAAAGGAGTGTGTATTCGCTGATGTTGAAATCATAGGAGAGCTGATCCATAGAAAATCCGTTTTCGCTGAACAGCAGCTTTTTCAGAATACTCCTCTGACGGTAGGCAGGGTTATTGTAGTCATCCCGGACAAAGGCATATCGCGACCAGTCAGAGGCAAGGAACTGTTCGAAAGCGCTCTTGTCAGAAATTATTAATCTGCAGCCTGCGTTGGATTTGGAAGCAATTCTCGCGCCGTGACGCTCAAACAGCCCGTTCATTTCCCGGAGCGCATTACGCACGGTCTTGACGCTGACTCCCAACTGCTCACCGATAGTTCCGGCAGAGCAATAGCCTTCCGTTTCCACAAGAATGTCAAATATCTTTTTGTATCTGCTCTCTTCCATACGCCCTTCCTGTTGTTTAACATTTTAGCGGATACCTACGTATTATATAACCCGATTCTTTTACCACAATATTCTGGCATCGCTTGGTAATTGCACTATTGCGTCAAGCCAGTCATTCTCAATGAGATAACGACGAATCTCGCTTTGTCCGCTTCCAGCATCACCCGTGAAAAGAGATGAGCCGTTCTGAATTATTGCCATTCTACCGGTATCTTTCAGTTTTTTAACCCCATTTAATAAGAACAGCATTTGGCCATCGCTCTTGCTTGGAAGTCCGGGTGCAAATCGCCCTGCTTCTCCTTTTTTATACTCTGCTTCTACCGCTTGTGCTTCGCGTTTCCAGTCAATTCCAAATGGTGGATTAGAAATAACAAAATCAAATTGATATCCAGGAAATTTATCATCGGAAAGGGTATCCCCAAATCTCATGTTATCAGGATCGCCTCCGTGAATCATTGTATCTGCAACCGCAATTCCCATTGTAAACGGATTGATCTCCTGGCCGAATGTCTGAATGGAAGCATTGCTGTCCAGTTGCTTCAGACGCTCTTCCATGCATGTCAGCATTTGGCTTGTACCCATAGTCATATCATAAACGGTACAATGAAGACCATCTTCGTCCTGAGCAATATCGTTGTCTGTAAGAAGAAGATCACACATCAGATAGATAATATCTCGAGAGGTAAAATGTGCTCCGGCTTCTTCGTTATAAGATTCTGAAAAACGTTGCACCAAATTCTCGAATATATATCCCATATCTACTGTGGAAATCCGGTTTGGACTCATGTCCAGGTCTTTAGCAGAGAAATCAACAATCACCTGGTAAAGAACACCGGCTTCAACCATACGATCTACCTGGGCTTGAAAGTTCATACGAGCAAGGATTTTCTGCACGTTATCAGAAAAACCATTTAGATAGTCTCGAAAATTATCTTCGATGTTCTCTGGGTCTGTAATCAGGGTACTCAAATTTTACTCAAGAAAATCTAAAACCATCAAAAAAGCCTTTAAATAAAGGCTTTTTGAATACTTGCGTCTATTCCCACTCGATTGTACTTACAGGCTTATCACTGAAATCCCACAGCACCCGGTTGATGCCTGGCACTTCTTTAACGATACGGTCTCTGATCTTGTATAAGGTCTTATATGGAATCTCGTAGGATTTTGCGGTAACCGCATCCCTGGTGTTGATCGCACGGATGATCGCTGCCCATCCCATGTATCTCTTTCCATCCTTGATGCCTGTCGACTTCAGATCCGGAATGACACAGAAGTACTGCCAAGGTTTGTCTTTGAGTTTATCGATCTCTTCCCTGACAATCGCATCCGCTTCTCTAAGAGCTTCCAGTCTGTCTTTGGTGATCGCACCGACACAGCGCACACCTAAACCCGGTCCCGGGAACGGCTGGCGGTAGACCATATTTTTAGGCAGACCTAAAGCATCACCTACGACTCTGACCTCGTCTTTGTATAAATATTTGACCGGTTCTACCAGTTCGAAATCAAATTCTTTCGGCATTCCTCCGACATTATGATGTGCTTTCACACCTTTGGATTCCAGGATATCCGGATAGATGGTTCCTTGTGCCAGGAATTCGATCCCCTTCAGTTTCTTCGCTTCCTTCGCAAAGACATCGATAAATACTTTACCGATGATCTTACGTTTTGTTTCAGGATCCGCAACGCCTTTCAATTCTTTTAAGAAGGTCTTGGATGCATCCACATAAATCAGATTCGCACCCATGTTTTTCTTGAAGATCTCGATCACCTGTTCCGATTCTCCTTTACGCAACAATCCGTGATTCACATGGACACAAACCAGATTGTTGCCGATCGCTTTTATCAGCAATGCTGCGACGACAGAAGAGTCCACGCCTCCTGACAGCGCCAACAGGACTTTCTTATCACCTACCTGTTCCTGTATGGCTTTGACCTGATCATTGATGAATTTCTCAGCTGCTTTCTTTGTGGTGATTCTTTTCAGACTTGTTGGACGTTTATCCATTGGTTCTGCCTCCGTTATTATTCTTTAATAAGACATCATGTGCTCCGCCTTCGGTGATCGATGTTGCTGATACCAACGTCAGCTTCGCTTTCTTCTGGAATTCCGGGATTGTGATCGCTCCGCAGTTGCACATGGTGGACTTGATTTTATGAATCGTCAATCTGACATTCTCTTTCAGACTTCCTGCATATGGGACATAGGAGTCGACACCTTCTTCGAAGGACAACTTCTTTTCCCCGCCCATATCATATCTCTGCCAGTTGCGGGCTCTGGAAGAACCCTCGCCCCAGTATTCTTTGTAGTAGGTTCCGTTGATCATCACCTTCTCCGTCGGTGATTCATCGAATCTGGCAAAATATCTTCCCAGCATTACGAAGTCAGCGCCCATGGCTAGAGCCAAGGTGATGTGATGGTCATAGACGATGCCGCCATCGGAACAGACTGGAATATAGATACCTGTTTTTTTGAAGTAGGCATCTCTGGCTTTGCAGACATCCATCAGCGCGGATGCCTGGCCTCTGCCGATCCCCTTGGTCTCACGAGTGATACAGATCGATCCTCCGCCGATCCCGACTTTCACGAAGTCGGCTCCCGCATCGACCAGGAAGTTGAAACCTTCCGCATCAACGACGTTGCCCGCGCCGCATTTGACTTTACCTTTATATTTCTTATGGATCCACTTCAGTGTTTCCATCTGATAATCAGAATAACCATCCGAGGAATCGATACACAGAATGTCTGCGCCTGCTTCCACCAACGCAGGAACGCGTTCTTCATAATCCCTTGAATTGATGCCTGCACCGACGATATAGCGCTTATCATCATCCAGGAGTTCATCCGGATGATCCTTGTGGTTCTCATAGTCTTTCCGGAATACCAGAGCCTTCAGATTGCCTTTCTTATCCACGATAGGCAGTGTATTCAGTTTGTGATCCCAGATAACATCGTTCGCTTCGGAAAGTGTAATGTTGTCTTTGGCTGTGATCAGTTTGTCCAATGGCGTCATGAATGTAGATACCTTGGCATCCATCGGCGTTCTTGAAATCCTGTAGTCTCTGGAAGTCACGATACCCAGCAGTTTTCCTGTTCCCGTTCCATCTTCTGTAACAGCGATCGTCGAGTGACTGGTTCGTTCTTTCAGTTCTAGTACATCCTTCAATGTCGCGTCCGGCTTGATATTGGAATCGCTTGGAACGAAACCGGCTTTGTAGGCTTTGGCTCTTCTTACCATCTGCGCTTCCGATTCGATCGGCTGTGCGCCATAGATGAAAGCCACGCCGCCCTCTGCTGCCAAAGCGACCGCCAGCCTGTCTCCCGATACCGACTGCATGATTGCGCTGGTCATCGGAATATTCATTGTGAGGTTTGGTTTTTCGCCTTTGGCATACTTGACCAGAGGTGTCTGCAGATTCACGTTTGCCGGTGTACACTTGGCTGTCGTACGACCCGGAATCAGCAGATATTCATTAAAAGTGCGAGATACTTCGTTTGTGATTTTAGCCATTGGATCTCCTTTTCTGATGGCAACCATCAGATATCTTTTTACTTATTATATAAAATTATTTTTGGGTTTTATCACCGAATGTAAGAATCAGATTCAGAATGATTCCTGCCATCGCTGCACCGGCGACACACGGAACCGTGATACCGAGGAACGGGATGTTTCCGCCAAACGCATACTGACCGCCCAGACCTACGATACAGACCAGTGCGATGACAGCAATATTCTTGGAATCAAACATCGAGACACCCTTATCGATCAGGATCGCGATGCCCTGTGCGGCGATCGCACCGAAACAGTAGACCTCGATGCCGCCGATGACAGGCAACGGAATACCGTAGATGATTTTAATTAAAGGTGTAAAACAGGACACGACCATCGCAATGATGGAAGCAGCGATCAGCACCGGTACCGAGAAGACACGGGTGATCGCCATCGTGGAGATGTTTTCGCCATAGTTGGTTCCCGCAGGACCGCCGACGACACCGGAGATCATGTCACACAGTCCGTCACCGATCAGGTTGTTTCCTAACAGAGAAACCAGATCGTATTTCTTTGCACCTTTTTCTCTCGCGATGTCATTTACATAGATATCCAGCTGATACATGTGTGCGGTGGATTCCGGGATCGTTGCGATTGCGATCGGCATGATGCCTGCCAATGCGTTCAGCGATAACTTCGGTAGTGTAAATGCCGGCAAAGCAAAGAAAGAACCGTCGCCCAATTTAAAAGTAGATGCAGCCAGCGCTTCCGCCGGTACGGTTCGGAACAGGTTGATCCCGCCAACGAAATAGACTAACGCCGCAGTCACACATCCGGTCAGTACGCCCAGCAGTAATGGCAGCTGGCTTAACAACCCCTTTAGGTAACGCGCATAGATGCAGGTCGACAGGAACGTGATCAGACCGACGATCAGCCATAAAGCCGCGACCGTGCTGCCCGCAGAAACTTCTGCTCCATTCACAACCTTGCCTATCCCCATCAGGTCTCCCATCGCGCTTCCAGCCAAAGTCAGACCGATGACCATCGATACCGAACCGGTAATGGAAGCAGGCAGGAATTTCTCGACCTTCTCCGCACCGAAACGGTTTACGACCAGACCGGCCGCGATCGACACGAAACCGGACATGATAATACCGAACTGTGCCTTCGAAATCAGTTCTGCAGGAAGTACTCCTGTTGCTTCCCAGGCAGCCAGCTGTTCCGCGCTGCCCTCTGCCACCGCCATCGCGCTGACAGCCGACAGATAAGCAAACGATGATCCGTAATACAACGGGATCTTTTTCTTGGTGATCAAAATAAAACACAGAGTCGCAAGTCCGGAAGCGAAAATCGTAGTGGAGACTTGAAACCCTGTGATCAGAGCGACAGTGATAGTGGCAGGAAACATAACGATGACTTGCTGGAGCGCATAAAGCAGCAGTTTCCCTAAACTTGGTGTTTCATCCGGCAGATAGCCGATTTTCCCCTGATCCTTCAAAGACATGATACCCCCTCCTTTTTGAATTCATTTTTACAAGCATATCAAAAAGTCTTGTATCAAGACAAGACTTTTTTGAACATTTATTTCAGTTTTATAGTATAGTATAAGCTAGGAATTTATCCTCTTATAAAGGGTTTCACGATCTTCTATAGAGGATCTTTTTTTAACTTCGGATTCGTGAAGAAATACAAGGCAGACAGCACGCTGGTCAAAGCCCAGCTCAGAGGCAGACAGAACACGACATCCGTCGGACTGTGGAAGGTGACTGTAAACAGATAGGCAACACGGAACAGCAGGATCGAAAACAACGCGATCACCATCGGTGCCTTAGCCATGCCGCACCCCTTACATGCGGAAGAAATCGTACCCACAAAAAGATACAGGACATACAAAGAAGACGTCCTCTTCAGCAACGCAAAACCGATCTCCAATACAGAAGGATCTGTCGAGAACAGTTTCAGCAATCCATAACCAAACAGACGGAACATGATTCCAAAGAACAACGCTCCGCATCCTTCGATCAGTGCCGCGCATAACGCGATCCTACGTACTCTGCGATACTTTCCTGCCCCATAGTTCTGTCCTGTCATTGTGATCGTGCTAGTACTGATAGTGTTGGCATAGCACCAGAAGAGATTATCGACATTGTTATAGGCGGAATACGCAGCGATCGTATCGGTACCGAACTCGTTGATCTTCGACTGCATAATCGTACCAGGCAAGGCAAATGTCACGCTCTGCAAAGCGAAAGGAACACCGATATTCAGGATGTTGTTCAGTTCGTCTTTGTCATAACCGAAATCTTTTTTGTAATCATAACCATAAATATCCGGCGTATGCCTGAAGACAAACAGGATGGCGATCGCACAGATCAGATAAGACAGGAAAGTTGCCAGAGAGGTACCGAAGACACCAAGCTTGAAGATCCCCGCAAACAACAGGTCGAACAGGATCTTGGTGATTGCGATGATCAGAATAAAATATACCGGACGCTTGCTGTCACCTAGCGCTCTCATGACGGACAGACCGGTCTGATAGATGAAATAAGGAATCAGAGCGACGGAATAGAAACGCAGGTAGATCAGAGAATTCCCACGGCTTTCTGCCGGCTGCTTCATCAGATCCAACAAAAGCGGCGATGATACCAGCATCACGATTCCGATCAGCCCTCCTAGCAGAACCGCGATATAGAAGCCTGTCTTAATGACGCTGTTGACCTTTTCATCATTGCGTCTTCCGACATTCTGTGCTACCAGCACCGTGACCGCCGAGTTCATTCCTGCGATAAAGTTCAGGATCACATTGATGATCGCGGTCGCTGAACCGCCGACACTTGCCAGTCCCTGTTTTCCGACGAAGCGGCCAAGGATCATCGAATCCGCAAATCCATAGATCTGCTGCAACAGATAAGACATGAAAACCGGAAAGAAAAACAGCAGCATCTGCTGATAGATGTTTCCACTCAATACATCCTTCGGGATGCGATGTTTCTGTAGATAGCGGTTCAGTTTTTTCAGCATAGTATTAATATGACCCTTTTTGGAAGGGTCATGATCGTTTGTCTGTTGTGCCTGGGCACATGTCTATTCTATCACAAAATCAATTCAGATATTCTTCAACGACAGCATCTCCGTCGCTGCAGCGGAAGAGGAAGGCGTAACGGTCCGGGAAACGGTCACGGAACTGCTTGCGATAGAGGAACGTCTGTCCAGCCAGTGTCTTTGTGTTGCTGTAGCGGTCGTGGTAGAAGACGACCTCGATGAGGTCTTTATTGATCCGGTACAGTTCGTTTGCGGAATCATAAAGCGGCCGGTATTCAGGGTGTTCCTCCGTGTATTTCTTTAATGCTTTGGCAGCTCTCTTGCGCGTTTTTTCGTCCTGATCGATATCTTTGATCTCGTCATGGATCTGGAACAGTACAAAGCGTTTTTCTTCTTCAGTGATTGCTTCCTGATCCTCCGATGTCCCAGTCCACAGGTCTCCGGAATGTTTCGCCAGTGTCAGCAGTTTCAGTACGACTTCCGGATCTTTCAGATAGATATAGGACTCTACTTTATTCGAAAGATCGATGCCGCATTCACTCAGGTACACCGGCTGGAAGAAGGTCACGTTCTCCAGATAGAAACCCGAAATCTTCTTCGGCAGTTTCTTGTCTTTCGCTACTTTCAGGATTGCCTGTTTGAAATCATCCAGCGTCTGATAGCCGTTATAGATCCCATAACGCTCCCACATCGTCTTGATCGAAGCGACCGACATCTTCTTCAGCCGTCCGAATCCGACGATCCCTTTTTCATCCTTGTTGCGATGTTCCTTGTCTTTTGACAGAAAGAAAACCAGATCATCTTCATGGAACGCTGAGAAACCGATATTGGTGGACAGCCGCCAGAAATTCATCGTCTTATGTCTGTTCAGACGATGCAGTTCCAGCATTTTAGAATCTGTCACGTAAGCGATAGCTGACATCCTGTCTCCATTATAACAAGTCGTATTTATAATCGCCAATGATGATCCTATGGAAGATCTCCGGGAAATCTTCTTCCTTCATGTTTGATATATCGACTACATAGATCCCCAGTTCCTCCGCTTTCGCATACATGCTTGGAGAATACTGGTCGATGTTTTCACAGACACAGATGACCGGTACGGAAAGCGAATTTCCGAACATGGAATTATGGACATAGATCTCGTTCAGTGCCGGGGTTTCGACCTTGTTAGATTTGCAACTCACAAACATCAGCCGGTTGTTTTGGAGCGCCAGCAGGTCGATCTCACATTTCACCGGATGACGGTAGCGGTCATCAGAGAAGTCTACGACGACACTCATTCTCACATCATCAAACTGTCCGGCATCCAGCAGTTTCAGATAAAGATAATTCTCCAGCAGCGTTCCTGATACGGTAACCACATCCACAAGTCTTGCCGTCTTGAAAACGATCCTGTCATTTTCAATCGTAAACAGGTCTCCGATTTTTGCATAACATCTGTCTTTTTTAATGTCACTGATCTGTTCCTTGGTGATACGGAACGATCTGTTACCGATCTTCTTTGCATTACAAAGCACTTTATTTAAGTAAGACATATAATTCATTAACGCCGAATAGTCATCCAGATTATCTTCAAAAAGCTGATAGATCGTTTCTTTGGTCCGTTCATCAGCGGCTCCTTTATGCAAATATTCTGCGATATCGCCTCCGCGCAGCGTCAGGACGTCTTTGATCGTCAGTTTGAAGACTTCTCCCTTAACAACCGTGTGTGAACGGTAGTCTTTGATGACGTTCTCTTCGTGGTCAAAATAAACGATCTGGTTTCCGTTTCTGCTTGCGGATTCAAACAGCAGCAGCGACAGATATTTTGAACCGCCGACATCTACAATGATTTCCTGATTGTCCTGAAGGATCTTGTTGATTTCTGCCACGTCATCGACCGGACGGATAAAATGAAGCGCGACATTTTTGTAGTTGCGGATGACTTTGCGGATATTCGTAAACGCGGTACGATGTTCCTCATGATGATAAAAATAAAAGACTTCGTCCACATCCAGGGTCAGGGTGTTGACGACGTTGTTTAACGGTTCGGAATCATCGTAAACGGTTAGGAGTTTATTCATTTTCAATCTTTCTGCGATTGTTCAGAGCTTTGATCAGCGTCAGTTCATCCGCATAGTCCAAGGAAGAGCCCATCGGAAGTCCATGCGCCAGCCGGGTGATCAGGACGCCTTTATCGCTGAGTATCTTATTCAGATACAGCGATGTCATCTCTCCGTCCATGGTCGGGGAAACAGCGATGATGATCTCATCCGTTTCCGGAGTGATCCGTTTCAGCAATTCTTCGATGTTGATATCTTCCGGGAAGATCCCCTTGGTGGAAGAGATCAGTCCGTTCAGTACATGGTACAGCCCGTTGTAAGAACCGGTCTTCTCCATCGCTACGACATCCTGCGGATACGCCAGCACCATGATCTTGTGCCGATCGCGGCTGGGATCCACACAGAACCGGCACTCATCTTCCTCGCTTAAAAAACCGCAAGTCCTGCATCTTCGGATCTGTTTCAGTTCCTGCAAAGAAAGGATGAAATCAGCGATATCTTCCGGTTCTTTTTCCAGCAGAGAAAACGCATAGCGCTGTGCGGTCTTTTCACCGACGCCAGGCAGCTTTTCAAGAGTGCTGATCAGTTTATTGAATTGTTTCGGATACATGATTAAAACGGCAGACCCAGAGAAGAGCTCATCGCTCCATACTTTTCTTTCTTGTATTCTTCGACTTTTTCGATCGCGTTATTTACCGCGATCATCAGTAAGTCTTCGATCATTTCTTTATCCTCTTTGTTCAGGATGGATTCATCGATCGCGATATTAAGGATCCTGTTGTCGCCGTTCATGGTCACCTTCACCAGGCCATTCGATGCTTCCGCTTCGAATTCCATCTCGCCGATCTGCTTTCCAGTATCCTCCAGCTGTTTCTGTAAAGCGCTGGCTTGCTGCATCAGTTTATTCAGATCCATACTTATTCCTCCACTTTCATGTCATCGCCAAACAGGCTGCGCAGCTTATCTTCTACTGTCAGCTTTGCTTTGGTCTTGTATTTCTCGACATAGACGGGTTTGTTCCGTTCCTCTTTTGGTGTTTTTTTGTAGAGCTCGATCAGTTCCTGACGCTGCTGGTTGTCGATCGCATAGACCATCTTGTCGATGCCGAATTCGCTGTTCAGGAAATCATAAAGAGCCTCGTTGTTGGTGCGGGTATTGATGTTGTCGGCTTGGTTCCTGTTGCCGCAGATGATGATCGCATCTTTGTTGGAGGCAAAGAGCTCTGTTCCAATCAGCAGCTGGTAGAACTTTCTCTTTTCAGGTTCATACATGTATAGATCAAGTTTGTTGTAGATGATCTGGTCGCTGATCTTCAGGTCGCGATTCGCATCCAGCAGCAGCGCCAGCAGGAAGTCGGTTCCCGATTCGATGAGATAGTCTTCAGGAAGCTGTTCCGCAACAGGCTCCGGTTCAAGTTCCGCTTCTTTTTCTTTTGTTTCCACCGGTTCCGTTTCAGTGGTTTTTTCTGCTGCAGGTTCCATCTTGTCTTCTCTTGTTTCGGTATGGCTTTCGCTGTTTCCGGCCATCTTCGCGAAGCACAGTTCCAGATAGACCAGGAAGTTCTGGTTCTGTTTGTCTTTTGACAGGACTTCTTCCAATTCACGAATATCTTTGTATAAGACATTTAAAGGAATGTTCTTGATGATATCCTGTGCTTCGAAGCCATCCAGCCTGGTCAGCAGTTCCGTCTTTCCAGAATCCGCATAGATCAGGACATCCTTGATGATTTCCAGAAGGTCCGCAGCCAGACGCTTGCAATCGGCGCCTTTCACATACAAGTTTCGTAATGCACTGATCGCTTCCGAAATCTTTCCCTGATGAAGATTGAGATATAGCTCGGTCTCCTGCTTCACAGAAGTCAGACCAAAGATGTTTTCAACTTCTTCCAGAGTCAGCTGATCCGGATCATAAGCCAGACACTGTTCCAGCAGAGACAGTGCGTCTCTCATGCCGCCTTCCGCCATCCTTGCGATTTCGATCACGGCTTTTTCTTCAAATGAAATCCCTTCTTTCTTGAGGATCTCGCTTGTTTTCTTTTTGATCTCATAGGTGCTGATCTTACCGAAATTGAAGCGCTGGCAGCGCGACATGACGGTCGGCAGGATCTTTTGAGGATCGGTAGTCGCCAGGATGAAAATCACATGTGCAGGCGGTTCTTCCAGCGTCTTCAGCAATGAGTTGAATGCCGCTGTCGAAAGCATATGTGCTTCATCGATGATGTATACTTTATATTTCCCGAGCAATGGCGCGTATGCGACCTGTTCGATGATCTCACGCATATCATCCACACCGTTATTGCTGGCAGCATCAAGCTCGATGATGTCCGGGTGATTGCCTTCCAGATAGGCCAGGCAGTCATTGCATTCGTCACAGGCCTCGTCTTTGAAATTCTGACAGTTGATCGCTTTCGCAAAGAGTTTTGCCACGCTGGTTTTGCCTGTGCCCCTCGGTCCGGCAAAGACATACGCATGGGCGATCCTGTTTGTCTTGATCGCATTCAAAAGAGTCTTGATGATGTAATCCTGTCCGACGACTTCGCTGAAACGGGCCGGACGATATGTACGATATAATACCTGGTAAGCCATACCTTTATTATACTGAATAACTCGCTCCTTCGCTTAATTAAAAATGTGTCTGATACGATTTTGCTTCGTTGTAATCAGACACATTTCTTTCTGTTTATGACTTGTTGTCTAAGATCTTTCTGTAACGGAGATAGACTTTTTTATGAATGAAATCTTTTACTTTTTCGTAGTCACCGATGTTCTCCCGGATGTATGAACTGGAGATATCATATTCCCTGATATCATTGACTACGACGTAGTCTTTCTTTTTCAGACGTTCCATATTCTGCCGGATATCGATCCCGTCCCGTTTCAGGATGATCCAGGGGTATTTCATTATTTCCCAGGCATTTTTCCAGTCTTCGAAGTGCAGGAGGTTGTCCGCCCCCAGAATCAGATCCAGTTCGTCGTCAGGGTAGCGTTCCTTCAGTTTCCTAAGCAGCTGATATGTATAAGGAAGGCTGTTGTATTCTGTTTCGATTTCCAGATCTTCATTTTCAAACAGTTTCAGCAATCCTACACGTTCTTCAATCGGTGTCAGATCCTGCTTGTTCCAGTAGTTCCCGGTCGGGACGATCAGCAGGTGATCAACATAATGTTTCTTCAGCAGATGTCTTGCCAGCCGGATATGCCCCTTATGTACCGGGTCGAAACTTCCGATATAGATGCCAATCTTCATCGTTCGTAAACAGGGATGTGGAATTTGTGTGCCGCGTTTTTGTGCAGCTTTTCAATCTTCTGTGCCGTCTCTTCCAGTAATGGTTCACCCTTCATGTAGGCGGCGATCTCAGAGTATTTCACACCAAGTTTGTCTTCGTCTGTCAGATCGCTCAGATCGTCGTTCGGTACCTTGTGGATGACCTTGTCCGGTACACCGATATACTCGCCGATCGCAATGACTTCATCGACCGTAAAGTTGTTCAGGACACCGATGTCATAAGTGGAATCTCCGCCTTTGGTAAAATAACCCACAAAGAGTTCACAGAGATTGCTGGTACCACCCACGATATAGGTTCCGCCTTTCAACGCGGAATAGTAGGCCGCAATATAATAATTGGTTGCCATCCGAAGACGCGGTTTCAGATTGATGTCGCTGTTTTTTAACATTTCTTCTTCAGGAATGTTCAGTTTGGCGATCTCATCTTTGTAGGCATCAAAGGTCGTAGACAGGTCGACATTGATCAGTTCAAAACCAAACTTCTCCGCAACCAACTTCGCATCGTCTGCACATTCGTCTTTTGTGTGGCACGGCATCGTGATGCCTACAACATTCTCCGGTCCCAGCGCCAGCGAAAACAGTCCCGCTACGACTCCGGAGTCCTTGCCTCCGCTGATTCCCAGCACTACACCCTTCAGATGCGACTTCTCAAAATACTCACGGATAAAACGGATGATCCCTTCGGTCTCTTTCTTCACATCAAACATTTTCTTTTCCTGCTTTCTCGATCATGCTTTTCTTCAAAGCGATATAGCGTTCACTGCCATCCACATAGTAGACGTGCGGATTGGTAATACGACGGATTTCCGGATAGAGTTTGTTCATCTGCTCCTGACAATAGGCGCGTTTCTCCATCAGTGGCGGATCTTTGTAGACGAGCTTGCCTTTCTCAAAGATCTGCTGCTGCAAAGGTACGAGGGTATAGTTGTCGATCGTTGTGTACTTGCTGAAATCAACAAGAGAGGTGATCGTCATAATGTCTTCGTTCAAGACTTCATCCTTCTCACAAAGGACATCCGCCAAGGCATAACCGCTGGTTTTGTCGTAGGCGCGGTAGATCTTTTTGAACGACGGGTTGACGATCTTGACGATATCGTTGGATAATTTGATCTTCGGAATGACGGTGCCTTTATTAATCAAAGCGACTTCCTTGTAGACGCAACCCATCCGTCCTTCCGGTTTGGAGATGTTGTCACCGACACCCAGGGAATCGAATTTCGCATCCTGTATCCTTAACGAGATGATGACATCCGCGGAAAGCGAGTTGCTTAAACAGATCGTCGCGTTCGGGAATCCCGCTTCATCCAGAAGCTTCCTTGCTTCTTTAGATAGATAAGCCAAGTCGCCGGAATCGATACGGATACCGATGTGATCGGTCGGGATGCCGTTTTCCTGCATATAACGGAAGGTCTTGATGGCATTCGGTACGCCGGAGCGCAGAGTGTCGTAGGTATCCACCAGAAGCAGACAGTTTTCAGGGTAACGTTTCGCAAAAGCCACGAAAGCCGCATACTCGTCTTGGAAGGTTTCCACAAAAGAGTGGGCCATGGTACCTAAAGCTTTCTGTCCGATCATCTTGGCTGCCATGACATTGGAAGTTCCGCTGCATCCTGCCATGATCGCTTCCGTCGAGGCAATGAGTGCCGCTTCCAGGCCATCCGCTCTTCTGGCACCGAACTCCATGACTTTGACATTCGCCGGTGTCGCTTCAATGATACGACGTGCACCGGTCGCGTGTTCCATCGATCCGTTGATGATCGACAGGATCGCAGTCTCAACTACCTGTGCTTCCGGTAATGGCGCTTTGACCGTCAGTAACGGTTCGTTCGGAAAGACCGGGGTGCCGTCCGGGATCGCATAGATATCTCCGCTGAATTTGAAATTGCGCAGGTATTCCAGATACTCTTCGCTGTTTCCGATGCTGCGCAGGTATTCCAGATCCTCTTCTGTAAAGGAAAGGTTCTGGATATAGTCGATGACCTTCCCCAGGCCCGCCATGACTGCATAGCCGCCATCATTCGGTACCTTTCTGAAAAAGACATCGAAGACCGCTTCCTGATCCACCAGATCGTTCTTCAGATAAGCGTCTGCCATCATGAATTCATAGGCATCTGCCAGCATTGTGTAGTTTCTTGGGTTTTTCATTCCATCACCTCGTTTATCAGTATGAATATGTAATAACGCTTTATTTCAGGCATATTTTGAATATTTATGTATTTCCAGGGTAATTATTTATGCTTTCTGGCGTTTGTTTCTGAAGAAGCTTTTCAACAGTTCGGAACATTCTTTTTCCACAGGTCCTTCTTCATACAGCGGATAGTGGTTCAGTCCGCTGATTTCCTTGATTCTCACATTCGATACCAGTGCTCCGCCCTTGGGGTCGCGGCACGCATAGACGATCCTGTCGATCCGTGAATTGATCAGTGCTCCGGTACACATCATGCACGGTTCCAGTGTCACATATATCGTACAGCCTTTCAGATTCCAGTTGTCCAGCTTTCTAGCTGCTTTCTTGATGCACTCGATTTCCGCGTGGGAAACGGCACAATTCTTTTTTTCTTTCTGATTGTGCGCTTTGGCAATGACTTTATTATCTTTTACGATCACGCAGCCTACCGGTACTTCATCTTCTTCAAATGCTTTGAGCGCTTCTTTGTAGGCGATGCGCATATATTTTTCGTCCATCATAATTAAAATGGTACACACAGACAGAGGCTCGTATGGCTGCTTGCTTCCGCACCTGACCAAGTTAGAAACATGTTTGTTGTACCACTATTATTTTAGCTTATTACGGTCTTTCTTTCAAATTGATTTTATTGTTTCCTGTCTGATTGTCCGATTGCTGCGGTTTTGTTTCTTCATCGATTCTATAAATGATAAAATGATGGTATATAGGAGAGTTCAATAATATGAAAATAGGTGTGTTTTATGTTGTATCGCAGACTGCGGCTGCCGAGATCGCCAATCAGGGTAATTTCCCCTGGCTGGATAAGCTGAGCGAGCTGACAGGTTATGAATTCGAAGTGACAGACATCGATCATATCAATGATTATGATCTGGCATTTGATTTTATCGGCGGAGGCGGAACCGAGGGCATCATCCTTCAGTATCTGGACCGTTTGCCGAAACCTTGTTTTCTGCTGACGACCGGCGCAAACAACTCTTTGGCTGCTTCGATGGAGATCCTTTCTTATCTGCGTCAGCATGATATCCCGGGCGAGATCATTCATGGAACGGATGATTTCGTGGCTAAGAGGATCAAAGAGCTTGCTGCTGTTTTTGCCGCAAAAAAGAAACTGGATGGTTCACGTATCGCCCGCGTAGGCAAGCCTTCCGACTGGCTGATTTCTTCTGATGTGGATGCGGAAGAATCCGAGGAACTCAACAACATCAAGATTCTGGATGTTTCGATGGAAGAATTCATGGAAGAGATCGCCAGGAAGACATATGTGCCGAATCAGTTTACCGACATGATCAAGGCAAGACCTTTTGATGAGAAGGAAGTCGAAGAAGCTCTATATATCTATGGCGCTTTACACAGGATCGTTGATAAATATGAGCTGGATGGGGTGACGGTCAGGTGTTTTGATCTGCTGGACACGGTTCATTCGACAGGTTGTGCCGCTTTGGCGATTCTGAATGCGGAGGGCATCTATGCTTCGTGCGAAGGTGATGTCCCTGCGCTGATATCAATGATGGTACTGGGTAACCTGACAGGCGAACCGGTCTTTATGGCAAATCCAAGCCGTATCGATACCGACAGCAACGAGATCGTTTTTGCGCATTGTACCCTTCCTATCAATATGCCGGAAGACTTTTCGATCATGACACATTTTGAATCACAGATCGGCGTGGCGTTCCGCGGCAGACTCCCTGAAGGTCCGGTTACGATATTCAAATGCGATGGTTTGATGAATGAATACTTCGTTTCGCGTGGAGATCTGTTGAAGAACCTGACAGAATTCAATCTCTGTCGTACGCAGATCCTGCTGAAACTGGATGAACCGGTTTCTTATTTCCTGACGGAATCGATCGGTAACCACCACCTGATCATCAAGGGCGATCACAGCGAAATCGTTCACGAGTTCTTCAAGTGGTTATAAACTACAGGGAGACATCTAAACATAAACAAGCATCTGATGAAGATGCTTGTTTTATTGTTGGGTGTTTATTCTGACAGGCATCAGTCAAATACTGACAGATCGATTTCACTGAAATCGTCGACTGTCTGAATGATTTCCGGCAGATCCGGAGTGGATTCGTTTCGGATAGCGATGATCTGTCTGCAACCGGCATCGATGGCTCCCTGGATCGACTGCAATGAATCATCGATTACCAGACAGGAACGGATCGGTTTTTCAAGAATGGCGGCTCCATCCAGATACATTTCTTTCTTGTTTATGTGTATTCCATCATCATAAATGACTTTATTGATGTCAAACCACTTATCCAGGCCAAGATGACTGAAATAGAATTCGACGTTTTCTATTAATGAAGCGGTACACATGGTGTAAGGTATCCCTTTTTCTTTCAGATAGCTTATGAAATCGATCGCGCCTGGAGCAAGCTGGTTCCGTTCATACTTGCGGCAGTATTCCTGATAATACCTGGTTTCTTTTCTTTTTGCCCAATACATCACCTGTTCTTCATCTACGGGTATGCCCAGTTCTTCGAACGCTTTTTCAACCAAAGGCTGGTTTCGTGTGCCGACACACTGCATATAAAACGTTGCAAAATCAAGTTTTCCGCCGGACAATTCTTCAAGTGTATCCTTCCACGCGATCCTGTTGATATCGGAATCAAAGAACAGCGTACCGTTGAAATCGAACAGCACTGCCTCGATTTTTTGTTTCACGTGAAACATTTCTTCCGTGATATAGAAATGATCGACGTCCCAGTATCGGCCATGATAGAACAACTCGCTGCAGACACGGCCTTCATATTTCATCCCGCTTTTTTGCATTACTTTAATGCTTGGGACATTCTTGGTTATCGCTCTGCAACAGACCTTACGGATCCCTTTACTAAAAAGAAAGCGAATCATCTCTCTTAAGGCTTCGGTTGCATATCCCTGGTTCCAGTATCGGCTTCCGATGGCGTAGCCAAGCTCTATGCTTTGATCGTCTTTACTGATATCACCGAATTGATTGATCATGCCGATGACTTCGTTTGCGCCTTTAACAACGATCGCAAACGCGTATTTCTCCGTTTCCTCGCATCTTCTGATCAGACTGTTAAGATCGAGATCCTCTTCTTTTTCCAGATATGGAGCCAGATAATAACGCTGCGCCTCTTTATCATGATAGATATTTTTGAAAATAGCCGAGGCGTCTTCTGCCTTGAGCGGACGTAGTATAAGGCGGTCTGTTGTTAAAACCGCTTCCCCATCATAATAATCAGTCATGTTTTATTCCTTTATGTTTCACGTGAAACACGCGATCGATCAGATATACCAGCGCCACAGACAAAACAAACATCACGATCCACAGATACCAGGCGTTGCTGATGGCGCCTCCTCCGGGATCGAATCCGTCAGTCCTGAAATAATAAGCGGCAATGTAACTTGTAATATACAGAAACGGTAGACAGTTCGCCGTCAGCTCACATCCATTGACCGAAAACAGACAGACCATCGCGCCACTTAACAGTATCATGATTCTATGCATGTCATAGGAACCGATCCAGGAAAACAAAGGAAACCTTGTGACAAGGAATCCCGCACCTAACACAAGCAATCTTATTCCAGCTTTTTGAATCAGTTTTTCATCCATGTTTCCATTCTATTACAAAAATAATGTTCCACGTGGAACATTATTTTTGTTTTGTTACTTTCTGACGATTTTCTTCTGACCGCCCAGGTAAGGCTGCAGGACTTCCGGAATATCGACGGATCCGTCGGCGTTGTAGTTGTTTTCCAGGAACGCGATCAGCATCCTTGGCGGAGCTACCACGGTATTATTGAGAGTATGTGGCAGATAGTTGCCATTCTCTCCTTTCACACGGATCTTCAGTCTTCTCGCTTGCGCGTCGCCCAGGTTCGAGCATGAACAGACTTCGAAGTATTTCTCCTGTCTCGGCGACCACGCTTCGACATCGCAGGACTTGACCTTCAGATCGGCCAGGTCTCCTGAGCAGCACTCCAACGTTCTTACCGGAATGTTCAGCGACAGGAACAGCTCGACGGAATAACTCCACATCTTGTTGTACCAATCCATGGACTCTTCCGGTTTGCAGATGACGATCATCTCCTGTTTCTCAAACTGATGGATACGGTAGACGCCTCTTTCTTCGATACCGTGCGCACCGACTTCCTTGCGGAAACAAGGAGAATAGGAGGTCAGCGTCATCGGCAGCTTGCTTTCTTCGTTGATCGTATCGATGAAACGCCCGATCATCGAGTGTTCGGAGGTACCAATCAGATAGAGATCTTCCCCTTCGATCTTATACATCATGTTTTCCATCTCTTTGAACGACATGACCCCGGTGACGACTTCCGAACGGATCATAAACGGCGGTACGCAGTAAGTGAAACCTTTGTTGACCATGAAGTCACGGGCATATGCCAGGATCGCGGAATGCAGACGGGCAATGTCTCCGGTCAGATAATAGAAACCGTTGCCGGAAGTCTTACGGGCAGAATCCAGGTCAATACCATCAAAACTCTCCATGATGTCGACATGATACGGGATCTCGAAATCAAATGTACGCTTCTGACCGAACTGTTCGATCTCGACGTTCTCGGAATCATCCTTGCCGATCGGTACGGAATCATCAATGATGTTCGGAATCACCAGCATGCGTTTGCGGATCTCTTCCTCATAACGCGGTTCTTCCTGTTCCATCTTTTCGATCTCTTCGCCGATCTTCTTGACTTCTTCCTTAATCTTCTCTGCTTCGTCTTTCTTACCCTGAGACATCAGTGCTCCAATTTCCTTGGAAATGGTATTACGCTGTGCCCGCAGTTCATCCGCTTTCGTTCTCAGTCCGCGGTATTCTTCATCCAGTTTCTTTACTTCATCTACTAGGACAAATTTTTCATCCTGAAATTTCTTTTTGATGTTTTCCTTGACTTTGTCCGGGTTTTCTCTGATTAATCTGATGTCGATCATATTTGCCTCCTTTGAAAATAAAAAGGTGATACAAGGGCGCTTGTGGCGCGGTACCACCTTTGTTTCTAACTCTCTCCTTTAACGCAGGATCACGTGTCTGATTGGGACACCCATTAAGGCGGATTCGCTGCCGCTTCGCTGATAAGTCTCACCTGCCCTTATCTCTCTTGAAACGTCCCGACAGTTACTGCTCCTTAAGCTTCTATAGAAATCATATCACAAATCATCACAATAGCACAGGATAAAATACTGCTGTCATTTAGAAATCACCATAGTCGCTGCTTCGGCGATTGACGTTACCGTCATCGACATCGAACCGCAGCGAGTAGGATGCTCCGCTTGGGAAGTTGTAGTATTCATCGCTTCCGCTCAGAATCAGTCTCTGGTAGATGCCGGTGCTGCCAAAAGATTCCTCCGGACCGAACCACCATCCGTTCTCGCCATAAGCGACCGCCATACGGAACGTACCGCCTTGGAAATAAGCGGTTGCTGATTCTCCGTCACGGACATAAAGTGTTTCGATCAATTCGTTCTTTTCATCATAGATCTTGAGATACATATCCTTGCTGTCGCTGGTGTCATAGACTGTGATCTCAACGGAACCGGAGCTGACATTGCGGTAAAGGATGCCGGATACCGGCCTTGTCTGGAAACAGCTCTGTGCCAGTTCATCCGCGTCTTTGAGTCCCTGACAGTTGCTGAAACAGGAATAGGCGCTGAAGTATTTTTCTTTCTCCAGATAATCCAGACCTTTGACATATTCGGTATAGCGTCCCGCCATGCGTGATACAAAGGCTTCTTCCTTGGAAGCGAGTTCTCTTAATGTGTCATAACTGCTTAAGTCGTCATTATCGAAAGCGGTACCGGCGTCGATATAGCGTACCAGATCGGCCGCGTTATTGTAATAGGTTTCTTTGACTTCTTTTTTATCAGCAATCTTTTTCAAGAGATCCTTTGCGTTGCTTTCGTTATTCAGGAACGCTGTAATTCCCTGGCAATATTCAGCCATGGCTTTGCTGTCCAACAGGCCGCCTGCCTGATTGAATAATTCAGCTGCTTTGACAAAATCTTTGGAAGCGGTACTGTCGCTGATGGTTTTTTCAGCGGTGATGTAATCGATGTATTGCTGGGCTTCTCCCAGATCGCTTACGCGCGTGAAGGCATCGATCGCTTGATCAAGTTCGCCGCTGTTGTAGTATTCCAAAGCGTTGCAATATGTGATATATCTGTCGGCATCTTTGTATCCTGAGAGGCCATCCAGCGATTCATAGGCTTCCGCATATTCCCCTCTTTCCATCTGCTTGAGCGCATCCTGATACCTTCTGTTTTTCTGCATGGCAGGATACATGGAATGAACACATACGCCAAGCGCCACCAGAACCGCAAGCAGAGCGATCCACATATACTGTCTGTTGGAAAGGAATCCGGTCTTTTCCGGTTCTTTTATCGTTTCTTCCTCGTCTTGTTTCTTTTCTTCAGGTTGTTTCTCTTCCGGTTGTTCCGTTTCTTTTTCCGGCGCTGCTTCGTTTTTCTCTTCAGGTGTTTCCGGTACCGTTTCTTCAATTCCTTCCTGTTTCGTTTCAGGTTCGGCAGATTTTTCTTCCGTGACGACTTCTTCCTGTCCCTGATCTTCCGGTGCTGTTTCGGTCTCTGTTTCTGTAGGAACGTTTTTTTCTTCTGCCGGTTTCTCTTCAGTTACTGTTTCTTCGCCGGCTGTTTCGTCGGTGTTTTCGCTTTCGGTTATTTCTGTTTCGGCTTCTTCTGCGACGTCCGTGGTGATTTCAGATTCTGTGGTTTCTTCCGGAGCTGTTTCAGCAACCGTTTCGTCTTCTGCTGTCTCTTCTGATACAGACTGATCCTGGTTCTGATCATCGACATCCGGTGTTGTGTTTTCAACGGTATCTTCTGTTGAGACGACGGTTTCATCTTCTGCTGCTTCGTTGTCTTCTTGTTTCGATTCATCGATTGACAGTCCGTTTCGGATACGCATGTCATCAACATCGTTCTTCATGTCGTGCTTGACGTTATCATATACCATAGCCGCGTTATCGCGGGTGTCCGCCATTTTCGCCGCAAGGTATTCCAAAAGAAGATCGCTCTGTTTCTCGACATCACGAAGTTTTTCTTCGATCTGAGTTTTAAGATCGTTCAGATCTTCAGGCTCTGTTGTGTCTTCTTCAAAAGATCTTTCGATCTCGATATTTTCTTCTGTTTCTTCGTATGCTTCTTCCGAAAATTCTTCTTCCGCTATTTCCTCGGTAATATCATTAGTGTTGTCTTCGGTGTTTACTTCTATCTGCTCTTCCTCAATGCTTTTTTCGATCGTATCTTCAATAGAAGTTTCTTCAGCGGTGTTATCGGTGGTTTCTTCCGCGGTTTCTTCAACCTCTTCCTCGTTGTTTTCTTCTGTCGCTTCTGCTTCTTCACTGGTTTCACTTTCTTCTTCAACCGTTTCAACAACTTCCTCAGCGACATCGCTTTCTTCGGCTGCTTCTTTTTCCTGCTCTCCTTCGCTTTCAGGCACATCATTGAGAGCGTTCATCATTTCCTTGGTAATTATCAGTGATGCTTCTTCCGGCGACAGGAGATCCTGTTCGGGTTCGTTTGTTTCTGTTGTGTTGTTATCTTCCGCTTTGTTTGCTTTAGGTGTTTCTTCGATTTCTAAAAGATCGGCGTCTTCCTGCTCTTTCTTTTCACTTTCTGGTTTGCTTTCTTCGACAGGAGTTTCTTCTTTCTTCATACTTTCGATCCTCTCTTCCAAAGCCTGGATCCGTTTTTCAATATCCAGAATATCTTCTTCCTGAAGAGTGTCTTTGTTGATTTTTTCTTTCTTACTTAATTCTTTATCTTCCATCCTGATGCTCCCTTTACCGCAAACCGAATCGTCCCACAACTAAAACAAGCAATGCGATTCATTTAATAAAATTATAACGTATCGCTTTTTTATTTGATAGTATTTGTGGCAAAGCATAATAAAACCCAAAGACTGCAGATGGGTGCGGTTCTTTGGGTTTTTAAAATACGACTTATTTGTCAGATCAGGATTCTTTGATATCCTCGCCGGTTTCCAGTTTGACAGCTTGGGCGTTTTTCACGAAATAGAATTCCTTGTCTGATCCTTCATATCCGATACCGTCTTTGGCGAAGAAATCCTGTTTGCCGTATGAACTGCCGGAGCTGTTTGTTTCTCCTACCTCGATGATTTCGCCGCCTTTCTTGATCGCGTTTAATGTCTTTCCGTCTTTGAAGTAGAAGTATCCGTCATTACCATACATGTAGATATCCGGATCATAAACACCTTCTGCAACTGTGATGTTTTTGCCATTGCTGTAGCATAATTCATAATCCTTATTGATATAGTACAGGACCTTGTTTTTGTCGTCCCAGGAACAGAGCTTCTCGACTCCTCTTTCTCCGCAATCAAAGTCGCTGCTGCTTCCATTAAAACGATGTACGGTGTTGTCGAAATCCAGCCAGATCAGTGTCTTTCCATCGGCACTCAAAAGATAAGAGGAGACATTCTCACAAACAGTTTCTGCCTTAAGGCTGCTGTTCAGACGGGTGATCCCGGTATCATCTGATACATAATACAGCTGTTTCAGATCAGAGACGCCGAGACGATAGAACACATTATAGACATTACTTCTTGAGAAATTCATATAGCCGGCGGTCAAGGTTTTCTCCGGCAGGACAACATTGCTGAACGCACCGGAATCGCCATATGATCCGTGACGGACACGGCCGTTTTCATACAAAACAAAATCTACTTCTCCCCAGGTCATAAGCTGGGAACAGTCGATGTTGGCGCACACGAGGCGATTCGCTTCACTGATCAACGAAACAGATTTGCCGTCATGCACCATCACACAGCCGTCGCTGTTGTAGTAGTAGACTTCACCTTTCTCCGAGACCGCCAGCAGTTCGCTGACATCTTCTGCCGGAAGGAACTTGCTGCCGGAACCGTTGTAAAGATACAGTTTTGTTTCGCCATCAATAACCACGGTGTATGCCAGTGCTTTTCCGGAATAAGACAAGACATGCTGCTTGTATGATTCTTCGCTTTCCGCATCAAAAACGATGCTGTCCTTCTTGTTTTTAATCTGATACAGATGAACGGAGCCGTCGCTTTTCGCGGTATAGTAGAGCGTTTCTCCGCTGTCCGACACCTCAAAACGATCGACATCTTCCGTTACCAGATCGACCTTGCCACCACGATAGACATAAAGATCATCGGTGTCACCGGTATAGTCTTTGATTGCCAGGACCTGCTTATCAAAACTGTAGTCTGTATCATCGGCTGTCACTTCCGGCAGATCGGCTTTCTTAGTGCTTCCTTCAAAGATATAGACACCGTTCTCTCCATCGACATACTGGACCTGACTGTGCAGAAGATAATAATCGCTCTTTCCTTTGGAACGGGTCAGCAGATAGATTCCTCCTGCCAGCAGAAGCAGTATTACTGCGATGATCGGAATCAGTTTCTTATTCGATTTCAGATCAATCAGGTTGCCGCCTCTGTCGGCTGTGTCGGTCTTTGGCAGTTTCCTGCCGCAGTTCATACAATAGATATAATCATCCTTGTTCAGGGTTTTACAATATTTACACTCTTTCATCAGAAATCTCCGTAGTTGCTTGCTTTATGGTCGACGTTGCCGTTGCTGACATTGAATTTCAATGTAAAGGAATTGCCGCCCGGGAAGTCATAATACTCGTTGCTTCCGTTCAGCAGCAGACGCTGATAGGTGCCCATGCTGCCAAACGCTTCCTTCGGTCCGAACCAGAAGTAGCTTTCACCGGTAGCGATCGCCATACGGAATTTGCCGCCAGGGAAATACGCGGTCGCCGATGATCCGTCTCTGATGTACAGGGACTCCACCAGATTGTCGCTGCTGTCGTAGATCTTCACAAACATATCTTCTTCGTCTGCGGTATCATAGATTGTCACACTGACGGAACTTGAAGAGATGTTGCGATAGACGATGCCTGAAGAAGGTCTGTCCTGGTAGCAGGAAGCCAGGAGGTCGGCAGCGTCTTTAAAGTCGCTGCACTTGCTGAAACAGTTCGATGCGCTGTAATACAGTTCCTGTTCGTAGTATTGTTTACCTTCAATGTAGTTGGCATAGTTGGATGCATTGTAAGACACCAGAGCGTCTCCGTCAGAAGCAATCGTTTTGAATTCTTCCAGACCGGAATAGTCGTCTTTGTCAAAGAGGCCTTTTGCATTCAGAAATCGTACGATATCATATGCGGTTTCCAGATAACTGCCGTTAATCGTCTGAAGATCCAGAACTTCATTCAGTATGCTTAATGCATCGTTGTCTTTTTCACCAAGATAAGAAAGGATGCCTTCGCAGTATCTGACCATTCCCTCGCTGTCCAGCAAGCCGTCCGCTTCTGTGAACAGCTGTTTTGCTTCGCTGTAGCTGCTTTGAGAATTGTCTTCTGTGATCTTCTGTACCGCAGAGATATAGTTGACATATCTTTCTGCATCCGCCAGTTCACTGACGCTTTCAAAACGGCTGATCGCTTTTTCTAAATCGCCTTTGCTTAAAGAATCCAGAGCGCTGCAGTATATGACGTAGCTATCGCTGTCTTTGTATCCTTCCAGTTCTCTGAAACCGTCAGCTGCTTCCAGGTAGTTTCCCTCACTCAAGAGCTGCAAAGAGTTCTTATATTTGTTGCTTTTTTGGATCGCCGGTACCGCAAACAGCAGGACCGCCAGAATAACGACTGCTGCTGTAGCTAGAGCGATAAGGGTTTTCTTTTTCTTGTCGGAAGAAACAGCTGTTTCACCAAACGCTTTGCCGCAATACGGACAGTGTTTGGCTTCAACCGGTATCGCTTTTCCGCAGTGCGGACAGCGGATTGTTTCTTCGATGGTTGCTTCGATTGTTTCTTTTTCCGGTTCCTTTGTTGATTCTTCTGTCGAGTTTTCTTTTACCTCTTCCACGGTTTCTTCAACAGCATCAACAACATTGTCTTCAACGATTTCTTCCGGAATCTCTTTAACAGCTTCTTTTACAGTCTCTTCAGCAACCTCCTCAATCTTCTCCTCGGCTGTTGCTTCCGGCGTTTCTTCTGTCACTTCTTCAACGGATTTTGTATCGGTTGCTTCTGCTTCTTCCGTTTTCTTTTTGGTTGGTTTTTTAGTTGTGCTCTTTTTCTTTTTCTTCTTTGGTTCTTCCGTTTTTTCTTCCGGAACCGTTTCTTCTTTCAGTTCGTCTTCATTCAAGATCTCTTCTTCTCGTTCCATATGATTCTCCCCTTTGCTTCGACAAAACCATTAAACAAAACACGATATTCTTTTTTTGTGTGATTCAAATCTTCTTTAATAGAATTATACATTGTTTATAACGGGGTTTCTATGTCTCGCGACACTTAAATATAGGTGTAGTCATCTCGTAAGAAAAAGCACTTATTCAGCGCTTTCTTCTGTTTCTTCTTCGCTATGACTCATCAGGCTGACTGCCGAGACGAAGGTTCCTTCCTGAGGTTTGATCAGACGGACACCCTGCGTCGCTCTGCCCATGGTCGATACCTTGGCAAGATGGATACGGATGATGATACCGTCGTTAGTCATGATCAGACAGTCCTCGTCACCCTTGACCGATTTCAACGAAACCAGTTCGCCGTTCTTTTCATTGATGTTGATGGTCTTGACGCCTTTGGCTCCTCTGGAAGTCAGACGGTAATCTTCGACCGGTGTCTGCTTGCCATAGCCGTTCTTGGATACGACCAGGATCTTGGAACCTTCCGCATCGGTACACATGCCGATGACTTCAGATCCATCCACATTCATGCCTTTGACGCCACTTGCGGTTCTGCCCATTGCTCTGACACCTCTTTCATCAAAGCGTACGGCTTTTCCGTTGGCAGCACCGATGATGATCTGACTATCTCCCTGGGTCGGTTTGACCGCAACCAACTCATCATCTTCTTTCAGAGAGATCGCGATCTTGCCGTTCTGACGGATCGACTCAAATTCGACGGCAGGTACACGCTTGCACAGACCGTTCTTTGTCACAAAGAACAGGTATCCTTTGATTTCCCATTCACGATCGATCGGTACCAGTGCACGTACTTTTTCATCCTTGTCGATGTTGATGATATTGATGACAGGGATGCCTTTCGCGTTACGTGATGCTTCCGGAATCTGGAAACCTCTGACACGGTAGACCTTACCTTTATTGGTGAAGATCAGCAGGTAATCATGTGTCGACATCGTAATGCTCTGGTCGACGACATCGTCTTCATTCAGACTCATGCCTTTGACACCGCGTCCGCCTCTGTTCTGCAGACGGTACGTATCTACCGGCAGTCTCTTGATGTAGCCGTTGGTGCTTAAGGAGATGATCACGTCTTCGACCGGAATCAGGTCTTCATCTTCCATATCGATCTCACCTTCAATGATCTCGGTACGGCGTTTGTCTCCATACCTGTCTTTGATGACGGTTAGTTCATCCTTAATAATTTGAATAACTCTTGAGTGGTTCGCGAGGATGTCTTTCAGGTCAGCGATCTCGATATAAAGTTCTTCCAGTTCGCTGAGGATCTTTTCTCTTGAGAGTCCGGTCAGTCTTCTCAGCTGCATATCCAGGATGGCTTTGCCTTGGATCTCATCTAGACCGAATTCGGCGTTCATCTTTGCAAGCGCTTCATCATCATCGCGGGAAGACCTGATGATTTCAATGATGCGGTCGATGTTATCCAGAGCAATTTTCAATCCTTCCAGGATGTGGGCCCGTTTTTCATCTTCATTCAGGTCGTACTGTGTCCTTCTGCGGATCACGGAAACCTGGTGATCAATATAATATCTAATGATTTCTTTCAGTGACAGCAACATCGGTCGATTATTCACCAGGACGTTGTTGTTGATGCCGAAAGAGGATTGTAACGGTGTGAGTTTGTACAGCTGATTCAGTACGACTTCCGGCTGTACATCTTTCTTCAGTTCGATTTCGATCCGAATGCCGTTTCGGTCGTTGGAAAGATCTTTCATATCCGAGATGCCTTCAACGATCCTGTCTTTCGCGAGCTGATGTATTTTTTCATACATCACCAGTTTGTTTACCATGTACGGTATTTCCCGGACAATTATTTTGTGTTTGCCTTGCGGGAGATCTTCGATTTCTACCTTGGAACGGATGATGATGGAACCTTTGCCTGTTTCATAGGCCTGACGGATGCCGGAACGTCCGACGATGTAGCCTCCGGTCGGGAAGTCCGGCCCGGGGATCTTTTCCATCAGATCGACTGTCGATATTTCAGGATCGTCGATCACCGCGATGATGCCGTCGATCGTTTCCCCCAGGTTGTGCGTCGGAATATTGGTGGCCATACCGACAGCGATACCCATAGATCCGTTGACCAGCAGGTTCGGGAAACGGCTCGGCAGAGCTTCCGGTTCCTTGTGTCTGGCGTCGTAGTTGTCGCGCCAGTCGACGGTTTCTTTCTTGATGTCCTGCAGTAATTCCAAGGAAATCTTGGACATACGTGCTTCTGTATATCGCATCGCGGCTGCAGGGTCGCCATCCAGAGAACCGAAGTTTCCGTGACCATCCACCAGGGTATAACGGTAAGAGAATGGCTGAGCCATTCGAACCATCGTATCATAGATTGCGGCATCGCCATGCGGGTGATATTTACCCATGACTTCACCGACGATATTCGCTGATTTGACGTGCGGTTTATCCGGCAGGAATCCGGCATCATACATCGCCCAAAGAATACGACGATGTACCGGTTTCATACCGTCTCTGACATCAGGCAGAGCACGGTCGATGATGACTGACATCGAGTAGCTTAGGAAGTCGTCTCTCATTTCTGAAGAGATATTGACTTCTTTCATGTTTCCGTGATTGAAAAATCTGTTATCTAATTCTTCCATGAGTTCCTCCTAGAAATCCAGGTTCTTGGCAAAGTGTGCGTTTTCGACAATGAAATTCTTTCTTGGTTCGACTTCATCACCCATCAGCATCGAGAAGACCTGATCGGCATCTATCGCGTCTTCGATCGATACACGCTTCAATGTGCGGTGTGCAGGATCGAGTGTGGTTTCCCAGAGCTGACTAGCATCCATTTCACCTAATCCTTTGTATCTCTGAATATCATACTTCTCATCACCGAAGTCTCGTTTTGCGAGTTCCAGTTCTTCATCGGTGTAGCAGTATCTCAATGTCTTCTGTCCTTTAAATAATTTGTATAGAGGCGGCATTGCGATATAGACGTAGCCTCCTTCGATCAACGGTTTGAAGTAACGGTACAGGAACGTCAACATCAATGTGGATATGTGCTGTCCATCGACGTCCGCATCGGTCACGATAACAATCTTGTGATAACGGAGTTTGGAGATATCGATGTCGTTTTTATAGCCGCAGCCGAACGCCTGGATCATCATACGAATCTCGGCATTGTCGAAAATCTTATGTTCTCTTGCTTTCTCAACATTCAGGATCTTGCCTCTTAACGGAAGCACCGCCTGGAAGTTGGAATCTCTTCCCTGCTGGGCAGAACCGCCGGCAGAATTACCCTCGACGATATAGATCTCACAGATTGACGGGTCGCGTGAGGCACAGTCTTTCAGTTTGGTAGGAAGATTTCCTGAACCGAAGTCGTCTTTCCTTCGTACGCTTTCACGGGCTTTCTGGGCAGCCAGTCTGGCTTCGGATGCGGATTTCGCTTTCTCAATAATGATCTTTGCGACATCCGGATTCTCCAGCAGATACCGTTTCAGGAAATCTCCGAAAATCTTATTGACTGCCGGTCTGACTTCGGCATTTCCCAGTTTTCCTTTCGTCTGTCCTTCATACTGAGGATCAGGGTGTTTTACAGAAATGATTGCGGTCAATCCTTCTCTTAAGTCGTCATTTGTCAGATTCGCGTCGTCTTTCTTGATCAGATTCTTTTCCCTGGCATAGGCATTGATCACGCGTGACAGTGTCTGTCTGAAACCGTCGATATGCATGCCTCCGTCCGGAGTGAAGATATTGTTGCAGAAAGAATAAGTCTTTTCGTTGTAATCAGTATTGTATTGCAACGCGATCTCGACAGCGATTGAAGTGCTATTGTCGTAGCCGTCGCAATATAAGACATCCTCAAACAGGACGGTCTCGTTCTGATTCAGGAACTGGACATATTCTTTGATTCCGCCCTCGTAACAAAAGGAGTGAGATCCTTTGTGTTCATCGTCTTTGTCCCAATTAAAGATGAAGTGGATCCCTTTATTCAGAAAAGCCATCTGACGGATGCGATCGTAGAGTGTCTTGTAATCGTAGATCGTTCCTTCTTTAAAGATTTCAGGATCCGCTTTGAACCGTACAGTAGATCCTGTCGTGTGAGGATCACACTCGCCGGTTTCAATCAGTTTCTGATCGACTTGTCCTCCATCCTTGAAACGGATGAAGTAGACTTTGCCATCTTTATGAATCGTGACTTCCAGCCATTCTGATAACGCGTTGACGACAGAAGCACCGACACCATGAAGACCGCCGGAAACCTTGTAGGCACCGCCGCCGAATTTGCCGCCTGCATGGAGCACGGTAAAAATGGTCTCGACGGTCGAGACACCAGTTTTCGGGTGGATCTCGGTCGGCATACCTCTTCCGTCATCTTTTACCGTGACCACATCGTCATTGTCTACACTGATTTCGATCGTATGGGCATAACCGGCTAAAGCTTCATCCACAGAGTTGTCGATGATTTCCCAAACCAGATGATGCAGACCGGTCGATGATGTCGTACCGATATACATGCCGGGTCTTCTTCTGACAGCTTCCAGGCCTTCCAGGACCTGTATATCATCCGAAGTATAATTGTCATGTTTGATTGAAGTGTTAGACATGTGCTTCCTCCTTTAAATCGATCAGTTTATATCGTTTGTTGATGTTCAGGCCTTTGATATCAGTGTTGGTGATGATGACTTGAGCATCTTCAGACATGATGCCGATCAGCCGTTCCTGATTGTCTCTGTCCAGTTCCGACAGGATGTCATCCAGCAGGACGATCGGAATCTTGTTGATTTTATCTTTGATGTATTTAATCAGTGCGAATTTGAAGGCGATCAGTGACATCCGTTTCTGACCTTGCGATGCGATCGCATTCAGTTCACGTCCATCCATCAGGAAATAATAGTCATCATGATGGGGACCGAAGGTCGAGTAGTGATAATAGAAGTCTTTCTCTTTCGCTTCCTGCAGTTTGTTTGCAATATCCGCGGTTTCACAGCATTTTTTATAGATGATGCGTATCTCACTTTCAGATGCGGAAATCTCGTTGTAGAGAGATGAGAGATGGCGGCTGATCACTTCAAAGAAATAATCCCGTTCCTCCAGTATTGTCTTGATCAATGGAATCATCTGTTCATTGATGGTTTCCAGCAGCATTTCATCCACTTCCGGTTCTTTCAGAAGCCTGTTCTTTTCTTTCAGCAGATAATTGTACTGAAGCAACGAACGGATGTAAGACTGAGAGACCTTACTGATCTCGATGTCCAGGACTTTTCTTCTTTCGTTCGGTGCCTGAACAAAGAGTTCCAGATCATTCGGCTTAAACAGGATCGCATTGAGCTTTCCAATGAATTCTGAGCTTTTCTTGATCAGAACATCATTGATATAAAGAGATCTGTTTTTGTTTCCAAGAACGACCTTAAATCGATCGGTATCGGATGACAGTTCAATCTTGGAGAATTCACTGTCTTTCTTGATGAGATTCTGATCGTTATTCGTACGAAAAGATTTTGTGTTCGAAACAACGATGATGCTTTCCAGGATATTGGTTTTACCTATGCCGTTCGGTCCGATAATGATGTTCAGTTTGGGATCGAAAGTGATGTTTTTGCGGGAATAATTGCGATAATTATAGAGTTTCAGTTCTTTGATCAGCATATCTTGTACTGCTTCTCGTTGATGCAGACAAGGTCGTTTCTGTACAGTTTCTTGCCTCTTTTGTTTTCTGCTTCGCTGTTGACAGTGATTTTATTTTCAATCAAGAATTCACGTACTTCGCCGCCACTGGAGACCAGATCAACATACTTTAGAAATTGACCTAAAGTGATAAATTCGCTATCGATTTTTACTTCTTCTATTATCGCCATATTCTTAATAATTATAACATTTTCCGTTTATTTTTTCCATTCTACGCTTTTACAGAAAATGTGTATATTACCTAATAAAAAATAAAACTCGTCCGAAAACGAGTTTAAATGGCTTTATTTTTGAAATTAGGCTTTTAACGATAGGTTCTGACTAGGGAAACAAGCTGAATCAGTGAGTCATCTCCTTCTTTCTTGATGACGATCGTTTTCATATCTCTGGCGAAATCGATCAGGATCTCATCGGAGCCGATCGCTTTGATCGCATCTTGCAGATATTTGCCTGAACAAGAGATTTCCAGAGGTTCTCCTTCATAACGAATCACCGGAATCTCGTTGTTATAGGAAATACCCGTCTGGTTGGACGAAGTCAGTTCGACACGTTCTTCATTCACATTCAGTCTGACGATATTTTTTCCATCGGCTTTGATAAATAAAGTACTTTCGATCGCATCAATCAGTTTTTTAGAAGAAACAACCAGTTTCTGACTGATGGAAGTCGGAATCAGACGATCGGTATTAGGGAACTCATCATCCAGCAGTCTGGTTTCAATAACGGTGTTATCAAACAGGAACGAGATCTTCTGGTTGTCGATTGCAATTGTGACTTCTTCTTTATCAGCGATCGCATGATAGATTTCTGTAAGATATTTTTTCGGGATCGTGATATCAAAAGACAAGTCTTTATCGATGTTGATCGTCTTGGAAGCCAGACGATAAGAATCTGTCGCGTTGGCAAAAATCTTGTTGTCACGAGCTTTCAGATTGACACCGGTCAAAACAGGCCTGGTTTCTTTTTCTGAACAAGCGAATGCCGTCTCATCAATGATTTGGTTAAAGAGTGTTGTCTGCAGTTTGAATGGAGTTGTGTTATCTGTATTGAAATTGATCTGCGGGTATTCGCTTGCTTCCATACCATTCATCTTGTATTCAGACTTGCCACTGTAGATCCGTACAAATGTTCCATCGATGATTTCGACATTGATAAATTCGCTGTCGATCTTTCTGACCATTTCAAGAAGATATCTGGCATCAAGAACGATCTCACCCGGTTCGTTGATGATCAATGTGCTTGTATCATTGTTGTTGATACTGGTTTTGATAGAGATATTAGAATCGGAAGAAATCAGTGTCAATGAATTCGGAGTAGCTGTAATCTTAACACCTAAAAGAGAAGGTAACGGTGTCGTGGTCGAAATCGCTCTGGAACAGAGAGACAATACATCAAGAAATTCTTTTTTAGCTATTTTGAAATTCATTGTTGAGCTCCTTTGTTTTTATAATTATAGAAAGTTATTATTATTAGCTTTGGGGAAATTGTGGAAAACTCTCAAAAACCCTTTATTTATAGCTTAATTTTATCATTTTCAGTATGGATATTAAAGTGTAAAACCTTATGTCTTGATCCTGCTTTCGATCTCGTTGATCGCTTTCAGATACAATGGATCGGTCTTGATTTTCTTATCGACAGCATCGATAGAGCTCATTACTGTGGAATGATCTCTTCCTCCGAATTCCTTGCCGATGTCATCATAAGTCGCATCCAGAAGCTTCCGGCACAGATACATCGCGATCTGCCTTGCCTGAGAGATATTACGGGTACGGTTGGCGGATGTGATCTGCTGCTTAGTGAGGTTGTAGTAGTCACATACCGCCTTTCGTACCGTCGAAATAGCTAATTCATTGGTTCCGTCCTTGATCTGATCTTTAAAAGCTTCGATCGCGAGTTGTAAAGAAATACGGCTGCTGTTATTGGTCGAATAGTTAATGGAATAAAATAACAAACGATTGACTGCACCTTCCAACATTCTTACATCCTGCGAGAAGTTGGTTGCCAGATAACTTAAAACTTCATCATCGACAGATAACTGATCAAGATCGGAACTGTTGGATATCTTCATCTTTAATATATTGATAGAGGTTTCGTATTCCGGAGCTTCGATGTTCACAGTCAGTCCTTGATTGAAACGGGAAATGATTCTGTCTTCCAATCCTTCAATATCGCTTGGAGTACGGTCGGAAGTGATACAGATCTGTTTTCGGTTGTTTACCAGTTCGTTAAAAACGGTAAAGAACAATTCATGTGATTTCGGTTTCTTCGCCAGGAACTGGACATCATCCACCAGTAACAGATCCAGGTTGCGGAAGGATTCCTTAAATTCATCAAAGCGGTTTTCCTTAGTTGCTTTATAAACGCCGTTCACAAAATCAAGTCCGCTGATAAAACCTATTGTTTTTTCAGGATACAGCTGTTTAAACTGATTGCCTATCGCATTCAACAAATGGGTTTTTCCTAAACCGGAATTGCCATATATAAATAATGGATTATAAACGATACCCGGATTCGATGCGCATGTCATAGAAGCAAGATGTGCCTGGGCATTGGAACGGCCTACGACAAAATTTGTAAAAGTCTGTCTCGGATCGATACTGATAGGGAAAAAATCGGCAGGCGGTTCGATCGATGGTTTATAATTAATGGGATATGCATCATCCTGCCAGATGACTTTCGCTTTGACCTTTTTATGAAGCACTTCTTCAATACAGTCTTCAATCAGATCAATGTGTTGTGACATGATACTGTAATTGATAAAATTAGGTGCGATAATTACCGCTTCCACATCTGTCAGCGACACCAGTTTTGACTCATAAAAAACCATAGTTTCTTCCGGAACCTGACCGGAATTAGCGATGTTTTTTCTTATTTGAGACCATATATCGGTTAAATAAAACTCAATCGTTGTCATGTTACTACACCCTTGAAGGTAAACATATAATAACACCATTTTTCCACAATTTTTTATTTATTTTTCAAAAGTTTTCCACAATCCACAATAGCAGAATTGCAAAAAACAGCGATTTTAAAGGAGTAGAAAGAGTTTTCCACATTTTTCCACAATTTGTATTTTGTGGAAAATAAGTCGAAAAACTTTCCACAATAGTTATAACTTGTGGAAAAAGTGAATAACGCATCATTTTCCACAGAAGAAAGATGAAATTCCACAATCAAAAAACCTTATAAATAAGGGATAATTGACACTTTTCAACTTTTCCACGCTTTGTTGAAAAACACAAAATGTGGATGTGGAAAAAGTGTTTTATATTCTTTTGACGGTTTTATAATTCAAGATAGTTTATAATAAAAATGTGGAAAAAGTTCAGAAATGCATCCTGACCAACATCTGTCTGGTTTACCAGGGAAATAAAATATTAGTAATCGATCGTCAGAAAAAAGACTGGCCGGGCCTGACCTTTCCTGGCGGGCACGTTGAAAAAGACGAAGACTTTGATACATCTGTTAAAAGAGAAGTAAAAGAAGAGACGGGCCTGACTATTTATAAACCGATCTTATGTGGTATCGAAGAATTCAAAACAAAGAATGAAGACCGGTATCTGATGCTGTATTATAAAACCGACCGGTTTAAAGGAAAATTAAAAGATTCAAAAGAAGGAAAAGTGTTCTGGATCGAAAGAGAAGATTTAAAAAAACACAAATTATCTTTGGATCTTGAACGGATTTTAAAAATCATGGAAAGCGATGATCTGAGTGAACTGATATATTATAAAAAGGATAATAAATGGTTATCTAAAATCGTATAAGGAATTAGTTGATGCATAAAACAACCAAATCAAACAACTTGAAACACGCGATCGTTAAGAGTTTGTTGCGCAGGAAACTTCATATGCAAAGCAACGTCACGGAGAAACAGAATGATTAAAGGTATGATTTTTGACCTGGACGGTACAACCATTTCAACATTGGAGGATATTCAGGATGCGGTCAATATGACCTTAAGAGAAAACGGATATCCGGAAAAGGAACGCGACGAAGTCAGGATGGCGGTCGGCAACGGATCACGGAAACTGATTGAAAGAACCGTTCCTGCAGGATTAAGTGAAGAACGCATACAGGAGCTGCTGAAACGGTACGTTGAAATCTACTCGAACAACTACAATATCAAAACCCACGCTTACGATGGTGTTTATGATTTGTTAAGGAAACTGCAAGAAGAAGGCGTTCTGTTGAGCATCAATTCCAACAAACCTGATCACCTGACCAAAGCATTGATTGAGGAATGTTTCCCGGGAATTATTTTTGTAGGAGTATTCGGTGATTTGAAAGAACGGCCAAAAAAACCTAACCCTACGATCGCAAACCAATTGGTAGAGATGATGGGTTTACAGAAGGCGGAAGTTCTCTATATCGGAGACAGTGAAACCGATATTGAAACAGCAAAAAACACAGGATTGAAATCGATCGGATGTCTCTGGGGTTTCAGAGACCGCAAGACATTGATAGAAACAGGAGCTGATTATATTGTCAGTAACCCTGCAGAGATACTGGAGTATCTGGGAGAACAAAAATGAAATGTCCATACTGTGGCGAAGAAATGGTGGAAGGCTACGTCCAAAGCGCCAACCAGATCTATTTCAACAAAGGAAGCAAGGCCCGCTTTTTTGCGGCAGGAGATCTCAGGAGCCGAAACCTGACCAGAGTCAGCCTGCGTGCTCCTTATATCAAATCCTACCTTTGTGAAGGCTGTCAGAAAATTATTATTGATGTAGGCAGGGGCAGAAGATGATCAAGGCTTTTCTCCGTTACCCGTTCAGTGATGATGAAATCGCGCGATTTCAGACACTGTCGCCTGAGTTGTTTTTTCAAGATAGACCGGATGAAGAAACGGAAATCATTATCGGCAATTACCGTCCGGAGAAGCTGAAGGGACTGACCTCGCTAAAATGGATGCAGCTATCTGCGGTCGGTTATGATAAATATATTGCCAAGGGAATACTGAATGATGAGGTTCTGCTGACAAACGCCGTTGGCGTTCATACTCAGGAAGTGGCTGAGCATGTTTTTGCGGTAATACTGATGATGATCAAGAACGAGCAGTTGTATCGCGATAACCAGCACGGACATGTATGGAGAGACGAGGGTAAGGTCAAGAGCTTTGGCGATCTGACAGTAACGATCATCGGTTTTGGAAGCATCGGAAACTGTCTTGCGAAAATGTGCAAAGCCTTAAATATGTATGTAATCGGTGTCAAACGCAAGGCGATTGAGAAACCGGATTACCTGGACGAACTCTATCTGAACGACGAATTAAACAAAGCAGTCGGTAACGCCGACGTGGTCGTCTCGGTTCTGCCTGGAAACAAAGAAAACGAACACTTGTTTAATTTAGATACCTTCAGAGCAATGAAAGAAGACTGTATATTCATCAACGCCGGACGAGGCAATCTCTATACAGAAGAGACTCTGATTGAAGTGCTGGATCAGAAGATTATAAAATCTGTTTCGACCGACGTCTTCGCTCAGGAACCACTGCCTCAAGACAGCAGACTGTGGGATTATCCCAACCTGTTTATCACACCTCATGCCGCCGGCAACTTTCATCTGAACATCGCTCACAAAACGTTTGTCGAACTGGTTGAAGAAAATCTCAGAAGATACATCAACAATCAGGAATTAAAATATCTGGTCACCGAAAGAGAGTGACTTTTTATCTGACGAAACACAAACAAGAGACCGCAATGGAAAAAGAGGAAATCAAAGAAGCCGAAAAAACAAGTGGAAGCAATTTCCTGACATACATGTCCAGAATGGATTATTCTTTCAGACACTCCAGCAAAGGGTTCATACCCATGTTTGTGAAAGGACCGAAGATACTTGATGTAGGATGCGGCACCGGTGTGCTGATACAATCGCTTGAGAAGATGTTTCCTTCTTTTGAAATAGAAGGAATCGATCTGAACGATACAATGATCAGACAATGTAAAGAGAAAGGTTTAAAAGCTTATTGCAGAAGCTTTTATGATGTGGATGATACCTATGACACGGTGCTGTTTTCCTCGGTTCTGCATGAATTCAGTTCGTATGCCAAAGAAAAAGAACGATTCACGGAAGAACCGATGCGAAGAGCGCTGTTCAAGGCACATGACATCCTGAAAGAAAATGGAAACATTATCGTTCGTGATGGCGTGAAAGAAGACGACAGAATCAACGCCACGATAACCGCAAAAACCGGTAAACAAATCGAAGCGATCCGAAAATATCAGGCAGACAACCCGTTCTATAAGAATCAGACACTGACGGTGAACGGCTTCGACATCACAACAAACAAGCGTTTCCTCAAAGAATTCTTGTACACTTACACCTGGGGCGAAGAAAGCTACTCAAGAGAAGTAAATGAAGTATTCGGAATTCTGATGATCGATGAATGGATCGATCTTGTGAAAAGTTGCGGTTTTGAAATAGCCAACATCATGATAAGCGCCGAGGAATATAAAAAATATCTTGAAGAATCGTTTGATTTTTCAAGCGATAAAGAAAATATCATGCAGAACGCGACGATCCTGATTAATGCAGTCAGGAAATGAAGCGATGCCTTTCAACAGAATTCAAATCTAACTAACAAAATTTTTAACGATCCAATCCAGGAACATCATGATATCACTTCTCTCTTTCAGTTCCTGAACGATCGTGTTTGCCAGAGAGATGTTGTCGGTGATGATCGCATCCGCTTCACTCAACAGGAAATATCGCTGTGAACTCTCGGTGTTTGGGGTCCAGACCAGGACCTTTTTGTTTTGCGAATGAATCGCATCGACCGTCGCGACCGTCGCACTTTCCTCTTCCAGTCCAAGGTAGTCGCAATTCAGTGAAGCCACATCGCCGAACGACGCAAACATCAGATAGGCGTAACGGATATCCGGATATGTCGTTTCCGCATAATCAATGATGTCGTACTTCAAGGAAATCAGCACGCATTCCTCCTGCATCCGGTGTTCTCTGATGATCGACACAGCATCATCCACCATCTGCTGATCCGCGGTATTGCCTTTCAGTTCCACAAACAGCACGATTTTTCCTTTGGCTGCTTCCACCATCTCTTCAAACGTGGCTACCTGTGCCGGTTTGTCAGGGAACAGAGGATCGCTGATCACTAGATTCTTGATTTCAGTCAGCGTCATTTCTTCCGGTTTCTTGTTGACACCGCAGAGCCTGCTGAACGTTCCGTCGTGGTTGACGACATAATAACCATCCGCCGTACGTTGTATATCGATCTCGCTGCCATAGGCACCGGCATCGATCGCTTTCCTGATACCTTCCACTGTGTTCTCCGGAGCCTCCGTTCCGCCGCCCCGGTGAGCGATGATTAAAACCGGAATCTCGTTGCTGAAGATCGCATCGAAACGGGTATCGATAACAAACGCGGAGCAGAACAGCAGCGCCACAGTAATAAAACCAGTGATCGGCAGCACCAGCCAGCGACCTTTCTTTTGCTTAAACGGAATCTCGTCTTCTCGATCCTGATAAGTGTAATACATCCGACTCATCCGTACGATATAACAGAAGGAACCGATGAAGTTGAACAACGCAACCGCAGCGATGATCAGCAGAACCAGAAACACAACACACATTCGTTCGTGTTCCTTGATCAGGTCGGCACCGACACAAGCAACGATTACCAAAAGGACCAGACCGACAACGATTGCCACAAACCCTCCGACAGCGGCAGAAAGACAATAATTCAGCGTCTGCTTCAGATAAGTCTTCCAGTTTTTGAGGATCAGACGACGCGACAAAGAAAACGCATCCTGCGCCTTCAAGTTATCAATGACGATCGCAAAGATGCTGAAGATAAGTAAGACCGCAACCGCCACTAGAAGCACGATAGCGAAAGAATAGATGACACGATATAACGGTGTCGCCTGAATCACGGAAGAAATAAAAGTTGGAATCTTCAGGTTTTTGGTTAAAGAGATATATATACCGACACCGGTCAAGGGAGCCAGCAGCGATATGAACAAAACAACCAATGCACCGCCCGGAGTGAAAAAACGCGGAAGCGTCGAGACGCTGTCTTTAAACAAAGAAAACAACGTATACTTCTCGTTCTTCAACAACTTATCCGCAAAAACGATCTTGGTGTTGATATCGATGACGACATAGAAATACAGCGAGATGAAACCAAACAACAGCAGCAAGACGCCTTGCCACGTTGTAAAGAGAAACATAAAATCACCGGTCGTGACCGCGACCCTGCCTGTGGAAGCAAGCACCAGCATCGCCAGTTTCTGAAGCAGCATCAGCAGCAGCGACAGCACCGTTTTTGAAAGCAGCTGATAAGCGACGATATCGCCAAACGAACCAATACAGGATCTCCAGGTTTTTAAGCTATCTTTCATATTCTTGACCTACCTATATCTAAATTATAGTACCGGCAGCAGAAATCATCTTTCGTTTTCCGGACAATTAAGGTAAAATATCAGTGTCGCGTTGAATGGACGAGTAAGATATCTAAGATCTCACAGAGAGTTTCCGTTGCTGAGAAGGAAGCAGACACATTTATCTGAATAAAAACCGGGAGCGGATCGTTTGTCGCGTTAAGACTGTAATGAAGGTGTCCGTACTTGTACGGGAACTAAGGTGGTACCGCGTTGTTCAACGTCCTTAGAAATAGGGACGTTTTATTTTTATGGAGGTAATTATGGCAAGAGAATTGAATGATCAGGAACTAGTCAGAAGACAGAAGATGGAAGAGCTCCGGGCCAAGGGGATCGATCCGTTTGGACAGGCATATGAAAGAAACGCAAACTCGAAGTCGATCAGAGAGGAATACGGTTCTTTCAGCAAGGAAGAGTTGGAAACAAAGAATATCGATGTATCGGTTGCCGGCAGAATCATGTCCAAGCGCAGAATGGGTAAGATGTGCTTCATGCATATACAGGATAAGGATGGACAGATTCAACTTGTGATCAATAAAGCGGATGTCGGAGAGGAACCTTATGAATTGGTGAAAAGTTCAGACATCGGAGACTTTATCGGCGTCAAGGGAACCGTCTACCGGACCAATCCTTCTGAAAACAATCCGCAGGGTGAGCTTTCAGTCTATGTAAAGGAATATACCCATCTGTCAAAAGCGCTGCGTCCGTTACCGGAAAAGTTCCATGGACTGACCGATGTGGAAGAACGTTACAGAAGAAGATATGTCGATCTGATCATGAATGAAGAATCCAAGAGGATCGCTTTCCTGCGCCCGAGGATCCTCAGCACGATCAGGGAATTCTTAAGCAAGCGCGAATTTACCGAAGTCGAGACACCGGTACTCACGACCCTGCTGACGGGAGCGTCTGCCAGACCGTTCATCACGCACCACAATTCACAAGATCTGGACATGTATCTCAGGATCGCTCTGGAACTGAATCTGAAGCGGCTGCTGGTAGGAGGTATGGAGAAAGTCTATGAAATCGGCCGCACCTTCCGTAACGAAGGCATGGATCTGCAGCACAATCCGGAATTTACCATGATGGAAATCTACGAAGCATATTCCGATCTTTCAGGCATGATGGAACTGACAGAAAGCATGTACAAATATATTGCTGAGAATGTCTTCGGACGCACGACATTCCGATACCTCGGTCAGGACATCGATTTGGGTGGAGAATGGAAGCGCGTATCGATGACGGATGCTATCAAGGAAAAGACCGGCATTGATTTCAAAGCCAACAATTATACACTTGAAGAAGCGACAGCCCTGGCAAAGGAACACGGAATTGAAGTCGAGAAACACTTCACAGTCGGTCATATCATCAACGCGTTCTTTGAAAAATACGTCGAAGAGACGCTGATCCAGCCGACCTTCCTTTATGGTCATCCGATCGAGATCTCACCGCTGACCCAAGCCAACAAGGAGGATCCGCGCTTCGTTGAACGATTCGAACTGTTCATCTCCGGTCATGAATGTGCCAACGCCTATACGGAACTGAATGATCCGATCGATCAGTTGAAACGTTTTGAGGATCAGTTGAAAGCCAAAGAGCTTGGTGATGATGAAGCGAACGATATCGATATGGATTTCATCGAAGCTCTGGAATATGGAATGCCTCCGGCAGGAGGAATCGGTTACGGCATCGACAGAATGGTGATGCTGTTTACGGAATCGGATTCGATCAGGGATGTGATCCTCTTCCCGACCATGAAACCGAGAGAAGGCGAGAGATCTGTCATCAAGACGGTGGAAAAGAGCGATGAAGTCATCGATTTCTCCAAAGTCGAGATCGAACCGATGTTTGAAGAATATGTGGACTTCGAAACTTTCTCTAAAGCGGATTTCCGTATCGTAAAGGTACTGGCATGCGAAGAAGTGCCGAAGTCGAAGAAACTGCTGAAGTTCAGACTGGACGACGGATCCGGTAAGGAAAGGATCATTCTGTCAGGAATCAAGGAGTATTATCAGCCGGAAGAACTGATCGGCAAGACCTGTGTAGCGATCGTCAACCTGCCTCCGAGAAACATGATGGGTATCGATTCCGAAGGAATGCTGATCAGCGCGAAGCACATGGAAGAAGGACAGGAAAAGCTGCATCTTCTGATGGTCGATCCGCATATCCCGGCAGGCGCAAAACTGCATTAAACATTCAAAAAATGAAGGAACAGGCGAGCTTATGAATAGCCGTCTGTTCTTTTTACTGAATACAGGAGGGGAAATGGAACGAAAGACACTGACTCCGGAAGCTTATCTGGAATATCTGAAAAAAACATATGCATCCTGGCTGGGAAAAAACATCGGGATCCGTTTGGGTGCTCCGATCGAAGGATGGACCTATGAACAGATAAAAGAAAAGTATCCGGAAATCCAAGGATATCTTACCGATTATGATATATTCGCTGCCGATGATGATTCCAACGGACCTCTTTTCTTTGCGGATGTTTTGGAACACAACATAGATCCAAGCGCAGAGGACATGGGAAACATGTTTCTGAATGTCATTCAGGAATACAAAGGCTTTTTCTGGTGGGGAGGTGTCGGCGTCTCCAGCGAACACACAGCGTATGAAAATCTGAAAAACGGGATCCCTGTCCCAAAAAGCGGTTCAAAAGAAACAAACGGAATCGTGATCGCCGAACAGATCGGGGGACAGATCTTCTCGGACTGCTGGGGCTATGTGAGCGGATATGACCCAAAGATCGCGAAGGATCTTGCCCGGAAAGCGGCCAGTGTGACACACGATAAAAACGGACTGGAAGGCGCGACATTTGTGGCTGTTGCCATCTGTCTGGCCTATCAGTCGAACGATGTCTATGAAGTCCTGCAGGAAACATTGAACTATCTGGATCCTGAAACGGAATACTACCGCGTCATGAAAGACATCATGGATTACCATGAAGCGCATCCGGAAGACTGGCGTGAATGTCTTTCTTATATCCGTGCCCATTACGGATATGACAGGTATCCCGGCACATGCCACATCATTCCCAACAGCGCACTTATGGTGATGGCGATGTGCTATGGAGAAAACGATTTTTCGAAAACGCTATGCATGTTGGCACAGAGCGGATGGGATACCGATTGCACCTGCGGAAATGTCGGAAGCATCATGGGCGCTTTAGTTGGGTTGGAAGGGATCGATCCCGAGTGGATCACCCCGATCAATGATATTGTGAATTCCTCCAGCTGCATCGGCTGTCTGAATATGCAGAGTATTTCAGAGAGCGCGCAGAAGTTTGCCCGCTACGCCATGAAACTGCAGGGACATCCTGTACCGGACGTTTCTCGTTTTGTCCTTCCATATGCTACGGAAGGATTCCGCTGTCAGAATCGTGTTTTGACTGTCGATGAGAACGGACTGCGGCTTCCGAAACAGGAAAAGGTATACCATTATGTCTACTATCTTCCGAAAGACCTTTATGACGCAAGATACGATCCATCGTTTTCGCCGATTGTCTATCCGGGAGATATACTTTCTTTCCGTATCGGTTCTTCTGAAAGCTGTGCAGTCCAAACAGGTGTGGAATTCACGGATGGAACCGTCCATTTCACAAGCCACAACATCTCCGGGGAACAGACAGTTATTTTGGATATCCCAACCGAGAAAAACCGTGTTGTCCACACATTGTTTCTGGAATGCGACCATGATGCATTCCTTAAGGATTATCGGATCATCAGTCATCCAGATGTGACAGTTGATTTCCGTGATTATCCTTATGACGGCTACGGACCGAGATACGAAGGGGATACCCTGTACAATATCCGGGCATTCTGTTCCCACAGCGGAAACTGGACCCTGAAACATGACGCTTTGTGTGTGACAGTGACGGATCACGCGCTGATCACAACCGGCTCTCTGGATACCCTGGTGAAGGAAATGGAAATCGAAGCGGAGAACGCTTCCGTCTGTCCGGAACTGGTATTCGGATTTCACGGATTCATGGACTATTATAGTTTAGGCATACAAAACGGTCATTTGATATTAAGAAAAAAAGAGAATCGGAACGATATCGTCTTATCCGAATGCAGGATAAAAAGAGAAATACCGTTGAAGTTTACTATAAAAGTAATATTTACTAATGATATAATTCATGTGTATTTAAATGGAGAGAGTTATATTCTTCCGTTTGATCTGGCAGTAAAAGGCGCTGTCGGGATCGCTTTGAGCGGTACAGGTAGCGCAGAGATCCTTGGTTTTAAATTCTGTGGTGGAATTTAAAATATATTCTTTAGAAAAGGAGAAGATATGAAAAAATTATTAACCATCTTATTATCATTGCTGCTGGTTGTTGGCTTAGCTGCATGTGCCAAGAACGATGATCAGGGAAACAGCGGTAATGAACCGGCTCCTGAAGACGCAGGAATCAAAATCGCTGTCCTGCTGCCATTCACAGGCGACCAGTCTTACTTCGATACACTGGCTCAGGCTGCCAGAGAAGTAGATGCAGATGATAACGGCATCTCTGTCGAGATCTTCGAATGTGACCCAAGCGGCGCTGCTGAAGAATCTAACTGGATGGGTTGGTTCGACAACGTATGTGAAGACGGTCAGTATGACCTGGTCGTTTCCGGAAACAACACGTATGAAGGCTTCTTATACAAAGCTTGTGAAAAGTATCCGGATCAGCTGTTCTACAATTTCGACTATTCTGCTACACCTGAAACAGGCGTTCCGGCAAACTGCTACTGCGTCAACTGGGCATTGGATGACTTAGGCTATGTCGTCGGTGCATTATCTGCAGCTATGACGAAGACCGGTACCGTCGGTGTCGTTGTCGGTATGGATTTCGCTGCAATGAACCAGTTCATCTCCGGCTATTGCCAGGTATTAACTGAAAAAGGCGTCAAGTACGCGATCTCTTATCCGAACTCCTTCACGGATACCGCTTTAGGTAAAGAAACCACAGAAGCCATGATCCAGAAGGGCGCCGATGTCATCTGGCAGGTTGCCGGTGGCTTAGGTAACGGTGTTATCGATGCCTGCTCAGAACATGATGATGTCTGGTGCATCGGTGTTGACCAGGACCAGTACTTACAGTTCAAGGACACGAACGAAGCTTGGGCAAACACGATCCTTACTTCTGCTTTGAAGAACACGAATGTTGCGTTCAAGGAAGTATGTGAAATGGTTAAGAACGGTACTTACAGCCAGAAATTAGGCAAGGCTGAAGCTTGGGGTATCGCTCTGAACGGTGTCGGTCTGGCTGAAAACGATTTCTATCTGGCAAACTGCCCGGAAGAAATCAGAAATGAAGTTGCTGCTACTTTGGCGAAAGTTGCTTCCGGTGAAGTCGAAGTCATCGACTGCCTCGACTGGACTGCTGAAGAGTATGAAGTCAACTGGCCGGCATTAAGAGACGGCAACAGAATTGACTAATTCAATCATCAATCTCTAATAGTTTTAAGTTATGCTCTATCTCCGTATAGAGCATAACTTTTATCAATGATAGGAGCAGATATGAGAGAAACCATATTAAAACTCGATAATGTAACCAAGGTCTATCCGAATGGAACCGTGGCGAATCGTGACATTAACATGGAGTTCGAAAAAGGTGAAATTCATTCGATCGTCGGTGAAAACGGTGCCGGAAAGTCAACATTGATGAAGATCATTTTCGGGATCGAATCTCCATCCAGCGGAACGGTGACCTACAAGGGAGAAGAAGTCCATTTCAATGGATCCATGGATGCGATTGAAGCCGGGATCGGAATGGTGCATCAGCACTTCATGTTGATTCCGTCTTTCAGTGTCGTTGATAATATCATCTTGGGTTCCGAACCGAAGAGCGGTATTTTCATCGACCGTAAGGAAGCTGTCCGAAGGACGCAAGAGCTTTCGGATAAGTATCATTTCGAACTTGATGTTACTGCCAAGGTATCGACATTGTCGGTTGCGAAAAGGCAGAAGGTCGAAATCCTGAAGACTCTGTACCGGAATGCCGAGCTCATCATCCTGGATGAACCGACTTCCGTGCTGACACCGCAGGAAACGGAAAAGCTGTTTGAACAGCTGCGTCAGTTCAAGGATCAGGGACATACGATCCTCTTTATTTCTCACAAACTGGAAGAAGTGAAGAAGATCAGCGACCGGATCTCTGTCATCCGTAATGGCGTATCCAAGGGTACCTACAAGAACGAGGAACTGACGATGGAACAGCTGACCAACCTGATCATCGGCAGAGACCTTGAAAAGGATTTCGATCAGTTCAAGACCCATGAGGATTTCCATGATGAAAAGGTTCTGAAGGTCGAAGACCTGTACATGGAACGCAACGGAAAGCCGGTTCTGAATCATATGTCGTTTGCGGTCAAGAAGGGCGAGATCCTGGGAGTTGCCGGTGTCGAAGGCAACGGACAGCAGGAACTGGTCAAGTGTCTGACCGGTCTGGAAAAGACAGCATATGAAGGCAAGATCACGATTTGTGACAAAGACGCTCTGGAAATGAATGTCAAACAGAGAAGAGAGCTTGGTACGGCGTATATTCCGGAAGACAGAATGGGCGACGGTATCGCGGCATCTCTGCCGATTTCCGACAACATTATTTCTACCTACTATGACAGAGAAGACATCAACGGCAGGTTTTTTATGAACCAGAAAGCCATCAATAAGGTCGCAGATGAACTGATCGATACGTTTACGATCAAGACCCAGGACAACAAAACGGCAGTCGGCAGTCTTTCGGGCGGAAACGTCCAGAAAGTCGTCGTTGCCAGAGAATACAATACGCGTCCGGATCTGATGATCGCGGAACAGCCGACGCACGGCATTGATATCGGTTCAGCAGAACTGGTTCACCATAAGCTGCTGGAGCTCAGGAACCAGGGCGCAGGCATCCTGCTTGTTTCGGCAGACCTGAATGAGGTCCTGGATCTGTCCGACCGCATCATCGTCATGTTCAATGGTCAGATCGCCGGATACTTCCCTGATGCCAGCAAGACGAATGATCAGGAGCTTGGTCTGTATATGCTCGGTGCAAGACATCAGAGCGAAGAAGAGATTGGAGGTGCTTTGAATGCCTGATACCAAAAAGGAACGTGAAGCGAGAAACATGCTTTCGATTACAAACTCCAAGGTATTCGATACAATCAAGATTCTCATTTCCATCTGTATTGCTTTCATTATCACGTTTGTGATCCTGTGCCTGATCAGTGAGGATCCGGTCAATGCGTTGGTTACGATACTGACCGGTCCGTTCCGCAAGACACGTTATCTCGGTTCGATCATTGAAAGTTTTATTGCCTATGCTTTCGCAGGTCTGGCTGCCGGTATTCTGTTCAAGTCCGGCGCGTTCAACCTGGGTGCGGAGGGCATCTTCATCATTTCCGGTGTCTCGGTTGCGGCCGTCGCGTGCAACCCGATCACAACCAATCCGTTCCTGCATTCTGCGTTGTGCATTCTGGCAGGCGCTCTTACAGGCGGCATCCTGATGATCATTCCTTCCTTCCTGAAGGCGAAATTCGGTACGAATGAAATGGTCGTCTCGCTGATGCTGAACTCAATCTACTCCGGTATCTCGATGTTCATCATCCGTAACTATCTCTTAACAACGACGACCAATACCGTCGGTTCCAAAGACTATCTGGAAACCGCCAAGATCGGTTATCTGTATGAACCTCTGCGTATTTCCGCATGTCTGATCCTGCTGATCGTCTGTACTGTCGTTCTGTATATCATCATGTACAAAACGAAACTCGGTTATCAGATCCGTCTTGCCGGAAGCAATCCGAAGTTCTCGGAGTATTCCGGCATCAACTCATTCAAGCTGGCGCTGATCACCTCGGCGATCGCCGGTGTATTGGCGGGAATGGGAGCGGCATGTCAGCTGCTGACCCAGACAAGCTTCTATCAACCGGATAAATCACTGACGGGCATCGGCTTCTCCGGAATGCTGCTGTCCATGCTTGGACGGAACAACCCGATCGGTATCGTCATTTCCGCGTTCCTGATCAAGTATCTGGAACAGGGGACCCAGGTCCTTTATTTCGTAGACAGAGCGGTTCCATCAGAGATCGTCGCGATCGTCGAAGGTATCGTCATCCTGCTGATTTCCTCTCAGTATTTCCTGCGTGGATTCAGAGAAAAGAAACTGTTACAGGAGGGCTTAAAGAAAGATGCTTAAAACCATTTTTGAATCATTGTTCACAATGAAGTTCCTGCTGTCGATCGTGCGTCTTTCGACCCCGATTCTTCTGGCGTCGATTGCTGCCTTCATTTCAAGTTCGACCGGCATCGTCAATATCGCGATCGAGTCGATCATGACGTTCAGTGCTCTGGCAGGTATTTTGGGAAGCTATATCACACAGAATGCTTACTTAGGCTGTCTGATTGGTATGCTGGTGGGCATATTGACGGCCTTGCTGATTGCGTTCTTTTCGATGAAGATGGGCGCGGATGCGATCTTTGTCGGTATCGCGCTGAATACATTTGCGGACTCTCTGGCGATCTTCTTCCTGTATCAGATCGCGGGAGAAAAAGGAACCAGCGCTTCACTGATGACGCCAGTCCTTCCGGCAGTCGAGATTCCGGGAATCTCTTCGATTCCGATCCTTGGTCAGATCGTCAGCGGCCAGTATCTTCTTACGTATCTGTGCTGGATCATTCTGATCGTTCTATATATTCTTGTATACAAGACACCGTTAGGCATGCGTATGCGGGCGTGTGGTCTGAATGCGGATGCAGCCAAAACAGCCGGCATCAACGTACAGCGTCTGCAGGTGCTGTCTCTGATCCTGTCGGGTTTCTTTGCTTCGCTGGGAGGCATGTATCTGTCTTTGAACTATCTGAAGATCTTCTCTAAAGGAATGGTCGCAGGACAGGGCTGGATGGGTATCGCAGCGAACGGTATCGCAAATGGAAACTATGGCGCACTGCTGATCAGCTCGCTGATCTTTGCGGCGTTCCGTGCCGTATCTATCGTCTTCAATACCTCTACCATTTTCCCGACCGACCTGGTTGGTACAATTCCGTATTTCGCTGTCTTCGTCTTCGTTACGGCTGCCAGCATCATCAATTACTACCGCATCAAGCACGGCAAGGTTGAGGAACAGTAATGTATCATCTGATCATCGACTGCGATCCGGGACACGACGATATCATCGCTTCTATGGTTGCCATGGCGCATCCGGAAACGTTTGATATTCTTGGATTCACAACGGTCGCCGGAAACCAGACGCTGGAGAAAGTCACAAGCAATCTTCTTAAAGTACAGACGTTGCTGGAAACGGATTATCCTGTCAGTATGGGTTATGATGTTCCGATCATCAAAGCGCTTGAGGTACAGCCTTTGGCGCATGGAGAAAGCGGTCTGGATGGACCTGCTCTTCCTAAAGCGGAACGTAAAGTTACAGGTCTTCATGCGATCGAGTTCATGAGAGAAACGCTGAAGAGATCTCCAGAGAAAGTGACCTTTCTCTGTATCGGACCTCTCACCAATATGGCGCTGTTTCTGAAGACTTATCCGTATCTGAAAGAAAAGATCGAAGCGATCGCTATCATGGGCGGAGCAGTCAACAGCGGCAATATCCGATTGAAATCGGAATTCAACATCTATCATGATCCGGAAGCAGCGAAGATCGTCTTTGCTTCCGGTGTGAAAATCATCATGGCGGGCTTGGAAGTCTGTTACGCGGGCAGTATCCATCTGTCTGAAGCGGAACAGGCAAACGGCAGAGGCAGAGCCTCGCAGCTGTTCTATGATCTCATGCAGTTCTATGACAGATATGCGATAGACAGAGGCTGGGACCGCACTGCGATCTTCGATATGACGCCACTTATCTATCTGTTGAAACCGGAACTGTTTGAAACAAGAGAATATGAAGTCCATATCGAACTGGATGGAGAGTATACCCGCGGCATGACAGTTGTGGATCTGGCGAAAACAGAGAATCTCCTTCACCCGGTAACGGTATTGTGGGATGTGAAAAGAGAAGAATTCATTCAAGTCCTCTTTGATTCCCTGGATATCCTGGATCGAAGATATCAGTAATCATTTTGAAAAGCAGCTCAGGCTGCTTTTTCTATCTTATGAAATAAAAAACTGCTATGATGAAAACGAAGATCGGCTATGCCGTAGAAAGAAGATGCCATGAAACAGACAGTAACGATTCCTTCCGTAAGAAACACTCAGATCCCCTGCACGATTTTTACAACAGATACTGAACATCCGGGTCTGGCGGTATTTGTGCATGGATTCTGCGCCGAACGCACCGAGGGCGGACGTTTTGAAGAAGTTGCAGAGATCCTCTCAAAGCACGGATTCAGCAGCATCATGATGGATCAGTCCGGCTGCGGAGAAAGCACAGAAGGATTTGAATCCTACTGCATGCGTAACAGCATGGATGATATCGAAAGCTGTATCTCCTATATGACAGACCGTTATGATATCGATACAGAGAAGATGGCTATGGTGGGATACAGTATGGGAGGAAGGATCGCTTCGGTGTATGTCACCGAGAAGGATCCGCGTTTTACCGTTCTGGGACTCTGGGCTGCTGCCATCATGCCGTTTGAGGAACTGACGAATTTTGTGAGTGCACCGGATGGACACTCCTATTATGAAGAAGCGAAAGAAAAGGGAACTGCCGGTTTTCTGAATTTCTTTGACGGAAAGATCCTGCCGCTGAGTAGAGAATTCTTTGAAGATATGATGAAACATGACACTCTGGACTGTGTGAAACATTATGAAGGGAACGTCATCGTCGTGCACGGCGATGCAGATATCACGGTAGATGTATCGGTTGGGAAGCGGACCTATCAGACGCTGACAACAGACAAGAAGAAAGAACTTGTCATAATAGAAAACGCGAATCACGGGTTCGGTCTCTGGGACGATCATCCGGAACAGTCGAAGCAGCTGGTCGACAGAACAGCCAGGTTTATACTGAGCTGCTTCTGAATATTCATAAAACAGCGCACGGAAACGCACGGTGTCAAAGCCGTGCGTTTTTCATCATCCCACACCTGAACAAAAAGATCATCCGTTATTGGATGATCAGGATTTACAAAATGCTTGATATATCTGAAATCATGCGATGCATCTTTCAATGAACGCAGTCACTTTGTCGATGAGTTCATCTGTCCAGAATTCATTTCCACCATGGCTTGCGCCATCCAGAAGGATCAGTTCCGTATCCTTGCCACATTCTTTCAGACGATTGTATACGGTCACACTGCATTTGGCATTGACGATGATGTCTGCCGTACCGTGGATGTTGAGTACAGGCGGGATATCCGTGTTTTCATCGATGTTGCATTCGACGGAAAGCGCTCTTGCAAGCTCGGGCTGTTCCAGAAGATTTTTCCCACCCATGACCTGTCCTTCCGGGCTGTCAGGCAGACAGTGGTTGATGGTTATCGGGTTGGAATCAGGAAACATGAACGTGGTCGAACCGTAATAATTCACGATTCCCTTTACATCGGCATCGGTTCCCGGGAAGAGATTGTCATCTGTATCGTCATCCTTTATGATCCCCGCAAACAAAGCCGTGTGTCCGCCGGAAGAATCGCCGGCAGCGATGATCCTGTCAGGAAGGATATTGAACTCCTCGGCATGAACTTTCATGAAACGGATCGCATTGCGCATGTCTTTTGCCTGGGCAGGAAAAGAAGCGATTCCGGAATGCCTGTATTCGACAACAGCCACCACATATCCTCTTGCCGCTAATTTTGAGATATTCGGAATGTTGCCATAGACATCCTGTTTGAACCAGGCAGAACCCTGCGTATAAACGACACAGGGATATTTCTGTGCATCAGGACTTCCCATCATCTGTTTCCCCATTTCGATCCTGTTGGTCGGAATGAGGATCTGAAGATGAAGCTTCGTGTCATCGATCTGTGCATACTCGACATCATGCCGGTAAGTTACACCAGGCTCCAGTCCTGTGGTAGGAAGCTTTACCGCTCCTTCTATCTCGTCAGAAAACACGTTGAATCCATTCATATCGAAACCGTCAAATTCCATGATATCCATCCTTTCGCTTACTGTTATTTTATCGTTTGCCAGATTCGTAAACAATAGCACCCAACATCAAAAATCCGACAGGTATATGCGTGATATAATTTAGATAGACAAACACAAATGAATAAATATAAGAAAGGTGATTAATCATGGAGCGATATTTGCTTTCTGGCAACGAAGCCATTTCACGTGGCGCGTATGAAGCCGGAGTCCAGGTTTGCTCGGCTTATCCCGGAACGCCAAGTACGGAAATTTTCGAGGAGCTTCCCCGCTACAAGGATGTCTTGTACTGCGAGTGGGCGCCGAACGAGAAAGTAGCGACGGAAGTCGCCTATGGCGCCAGCATTGCCGGTGTAAGAAGCCTTTGTGCGATGAAACATGTCGGTCTCAATGTGGCAGCGGATCCTGTTTTTACAGCGGCATACAACGGGGTCAACGGCGGTTTTGTGATCGTATCTGCTGATGATCCAAGCATGCATTCCTCGCAGAACGAACAGGACAACCGCTATTATGCGCGTGCAGCCAAGATTCCGATGATCGAGCCTTCTGATTCACAGGAGTGTCTTGATTTTATGAAAGAGGCATATGAGATCTCTGAACGCTTCGATGTCCCTGTCCTGTTCCGCACAACCACGCGTGTCGCGCATTCCAAAAGCATCGTGACTTTGGGAGAACGCAAGGAACACGAAGTGAAACCATACGAGCGCAATGCGCGCAAATACATTGCCTCTCCGGCAAACGCATACCAGAACCATCCGAAACTGGAAAGATCCATGAAAGAACTGGAGGCGTTCGGAAACACGTCTTCACTAAACAGAATGGAACTCAAAGGCACAAAGATCGGTGTCATCAGCGCATCGATCGCCTACCACTATGCGAAAGACGCCTTTCCTGAAGATACGTCTTTCCTGAAGCTCGGACTTACGAATCCGTTGCCTATGGATCTGATCCGATCGTTTGCGGAAAAAGTCGATCAGCTCTATGTCATCGAAGAACTGGAGGGCTTCATGGAGGAACAGATCCGTGCCGCAGGCATTCCTTGCATCGGCAAGGAGCTGATTGGGAACATGTATGAACTGAATCCGCAGCTGATCCGTGAGCGCGTCTTCAAGGAAACTGCTCCTGTTACCGATATCGGCGTAAAGGCGGTATCCCGTCCTCCGGCACTTTGTCCAGGCTGTCCGCACAGAGGTTTTTTCTATACGATGTCGCGTCACAAGGACTTCGTAGTCGCAGGCGATATCGGCTGTTATACACTGGGAGGCTCCGCTCCGTTAAGTGCGCTGGACAGCGTCATCTGTATGGGTGCCGGTTTCTCGGCTGCGATGGGGATGTCGAAAGCATTTGAACAGACCGGCCAGAAGCGCAAGGTGTTTGGCGTCTTGGGAGATTCCACCTTCTTCCACAGCGGTATGACCGGCGCTGCCGAGATCATCTACAACAAGGGTAATCTGATCCCTGTTGTGCTGGATAACCACATTACCGGCATGACCGGCCACCAGGACAATCCGGGCAGCGGCTATACCCTGCAGGGAGATATCGCAGAATCCTTGAAGATCGAAGAGATCCTTGCTTCCTATGGGTTCAAGAACGTGATCATTGTCGACCCGCAGGATCTCAAAGCGATGGAGCAGGCGGTACAGGACGCCTTAAACAGTGAAGTGCCTGCTGCCATCATCGTACGCAGACCATGCCTGCTGATCAAACGCATCAAGCACGATATCTCCAAGTGTGTCGTTGATGAAGACAAATGCATCGGCTGCAGGATGTGTATCGGTGTCGGATGTCCGGCGATCATGGTAAAAGATAAGAAAGCCCACATCGATCAGAACCAGTGTGTCGGCTGTACCGTATGCGCTCAGGTCTGTCCGAAATCTGCGATCAGCAGAAAGGAGAATTAAGCCATGTCAAATGTTAGAAGCATGCTTCTGGTCGGTGTCGGTGGCCAGGGTGCCATCCTCACGGCGAAAGTGTTGGTTGCCGGTCTGATGGAAGCCGGTTATGATGTCAAGATGTCCGAGGTTCATGGAATGAGCCAGCGTGGCGGAAGCGTATCTACGCAGGTCCACTGGGGCGAGAAGGTCAATTCTCCTGTCATCGGAAAAGGCGCAGCCGATCTGATCGTAGCCTTTGAAAAAATGGAAGCCGTCCGTTATGCGGATTATCTGAAACCGGACGGAATCGTCGTGGTCAACGACTACGAGATCGCATCTTCCAGTATCGCTGCAGGATTGTGTGAATATCCGGAAGGATGTCTTGAAGCGATGCAGAAAAACTATAAGTGTTATGTCGTGAAAGCGGCAGAGATCGCAGAGTCGCTAGGCAATACCAGGTGCATGAATATTGTGCTGTTTGGCAGCCTGGTGAAGGCACTCGGCATGGATACGATGGTTGACTGGGAAGACGTCATTTCCCGGACGGTTCCGGAAAAGTTCCGTGAACTGAATCTCAACGCGTACCGTGCAGGACTGTCTGCTGTCGCATCATGACAGGAGAAAGATATGTTAAGCAGTTTTGCTGATTTAAAGAAACCGGCAACAGCCGGCTCCATAAAAACCGTAGCGGTCGCGTGTGCGCACGATGCCCATACGCTGGAAGCGGTTCTGCATGCCCAGTCGGAAGGCATCCTTCGTTCGATCCTGATCGGGCACAAAGAGGAGATCCTGAGCATCGCACAGGAGTTCGGGTATACCGTTCCGATCGAATCTGTCATTGATGCAGATACCGATGAGATTGCCGCTCAGATCGCGATCGATCAGATCCGCGAAGGAAAAGCGGATTTTCTGCAGAAGGGACTGATGCAGACCTCGGTACTGCTGAAAGCTGTCGTAAATAAAGAAAACGGGATCGGCACAGGACGTCTGATGTCACATACGGCGTTACTTGAAATCCCGGGTTATCATAAACTCTTAGGTGTTGCCGATGGGGGAATGATCCCCAATCCCGATCTGGAAGCCAAGAAGGCGATCATTCAGAATGCGGTCGATCTTTTTCATAATCTCGGATATGAAAAACCGCTGATTTCGGCAATCTGTGGAGCGGAAACTGTTAGTCCGAAGATCCAGGAAACGGTAGACGCTGCCGCACTGAAAGAAGCGGCACAAGCCGGGGAATTCGGAAACTGTTACCTGGAGGGACCGATTTCGTTCGACCTTGCCATGGACCGCGATTCGGCTCAGATCAAACGTTACGAAAGCCCGGTCTGCGGCGAAACCGATCTGCTGCTGGTTCCCAATATGACAGCCGGAAACATGACAGTGAAAGCGCTGATCCTGTTTGCCGGCGCAAAGATGACAGGCGTCGTCACAGGAGCGGAATGTCCGATCGCACTGAATTCCCGCAGCGCGAGCTTTGAAGAAAAATACAATTCATTACTGCTTTGTGCAGCAATCAGTTCCGACAGATAAGGAGATGATATGGAACGACTACAACTGATTATCAATCCCGGCTCCACCAGTACAAAGATTGCGTTATACCGTGAACAGGAACGCGTGCTGCAGGAAAGCGTAAGTCATAAGCCGGAAGATCTGCAGGCATATGAAAGCATTGCCGATCAGGTTCCTTACCGTCTGCAGCTGATCCGTGATTTCATGGAACGCAACGATATCAAAGGAGAATCGCTGGACGCGGTCGTTGGCAGAGGCGGACTGGTGTTTGGTCTGAAATCCGGGGGATATCTGGTCAATGAGGATCTCTGTACCGCTTTATGCAGCGATGAGCTGAGCCAGCCTCATGCGTCGAATCTCGGCGGTCTTCTGGCCAAGGCGATCGCAGATCAATATGAGATTCCTGCTTTCATTTACGATGCTGTCACATCGAGTGAACTGCCGGACTATGCACAGATCACAGGAATACCGGAAATACGTAGACGCAGTTTCTGTCACGTTCTCAACAGCCGTGCCATGGCGATACGCTACGCGAATGAACTGGGAAAACGCTATGAAGATCTCAACCTGGTGATCGCACATCTGGGTGGCGGCATTTCCGCAAGCGTGCATGAACACGGCCGTATCATAGATTCCGTCGGCGACGATGACGGACCGTTTTCACCGGAACGTTCCGGTTCCGTGCCTCAGCTGGAACTGATACGTCTCTGTTACTCCGGGGAGTATTCCAGAGCGGAAATGCAGAAAAAGATCCGCGGACGCGGTGGCATGTTTGCGCACCTGGGCACCAGCGACTGCCGGGAAATCGAACAGCGGATCGATGCAGGGGATGAAGTGGCGAAGAAGGTATTTGAGGCTCAGGCCTACCAGATTGCGAAAATGATCGGACTGTTGTCGATCGTACTGAAAGGCAACTGCGACGCGATCATCCTGACAGGCGGACTGGCCTACTCAAAACGGTTGACCGACCTCATCATCGGCTATGTGCACTTTATCGCGCCTGTGATCGTGCTTCCTGGCGAAAACGAAATGGAAGCACTCGCAAACGGCGGACTGCGTCTTTTGGACGGAGAAGAAACGATACATGAATATCACATTCCCAAAAAGGAGGAAGAAGTTAGATGATTGTTGAAAAGATGAAAGGCTTCGGTACGACAAGAAGCTGTATCCGGGAACTGTTTGAATACGGATTGAAACAGGCCGCGATTGTCGGCAAGGAAAATGTTTTTGATTTCTCATTAGGAAACCCTTCCGTTCCGACCCCTGAAGGTGTCGCGAACGTCATCCGTGATCTGCTGGAAATGGACACTCTTACTCTGCATGGCTATACGCCGGCTGCCGGTGCAGCAAATACGCGTATGGCGATCGCCGGTGATCTGTCACGGCGCAGCGGTGATGATATCCGCCCTGAAAATATCTTTGTGACATGCGGAGCCGCTCCAGGTATCACCGCAACCATGAATGCGTTGGCTGAGGAAGGTGATGAGATCATGCTGCTGGCACCGTACTTTCCGGAATATCCGGCATACGCTTCACTGACCGGAGCGAAACTGGTGATCGTTCCTGCCGATACGGAACACTTTCAACTGAAGATCGATGAGGTCGAAAAACGCATCACTCCACATACGCAGATCATCATCGTCAACTCTCCAAACAATCCATCCGGTGTCATATACAGCGTGGAAACACTGACTGCGCTGGCTGAAGTCATGATCAGGAAGAGTCAGGAGTACGGTCATCCGATCTACATCATATCCGACGAACCTTACCGCGAGCTCGTCTATGACGGAGAAGATACCCCATATCTTCCGGCGATCTATCCCAATACCGTCATCTGTTACTCCTATTCCAAGTCGCTGTCGATGCCGGGCGAACGGATCGGCTACGTCTGCGTGCCTGACTGCTGCGAGAACAGCAAGGACCTGTTTGCGGCAATTGCCGGTGCTGCCCGCGCAATCGGTCATGTCTGTGCACCTTCTCTTCTTCAGCAGGTCATCGCCCGCTGTACGGATCTCAGGCCGGATCTTTCAGCTTACGATCTCAACCGTACCACACTCTACAATGAACTTACAGCGATCGGCTATCACTGCATCAAACCGAAGGGAGCGTTCTATATGCTGGTGGAAGCACCGGATGGAAATTCGCTGGCGTTTTCTGAAAGAGCCAAAGCCCATAACGTCCTGATCGTACCGACCGATGATTTCGGCTGTCCTGGCTTTGTCAGGATCAGCACCTGCGTCAGTCACGATATGCTGGTTCGAAGCATTCCGTTATTCCGTACGATCTGGGAAGAATATCAACAGTAAGAGGTAATCATGAAAAAAGAATATCCATTAGATGTCAAAACACCGCAAAGCTTTACCTATGTTTCACGAAACATTCCTGAGGTGACGGTCGAACAGCGCGAACGCGCACTGAAAGCGACACACTACAATGAATTCGCATTCCCCGCAGGGCTTCTGACGATCGACATGCTTTCCGACTCCGGAACGACCGCAATGACCGATGTGCAATGGGCATCGATGTTTCTGGGAGATGAATCCTACGGACGCAACAAGGGCTACTATGTGCTCCTGGATGCATTCCGGGATATCTTCGAACGGGGAGGCGAGAAGAACTGGAAGAAATCCATCAATCTGATCCGGACCGATTGCAGGGATATTGAGAAAATGATGAATGAGCTGTATCTCTGCGAGTATGAAGGCGGCTTTTTCAATGGAGGAGCGGCGCAGCTGGAACGTCCCAATACCTTCCTGATTCAACAGGGACGGGCGGCAGAATCGGTTCTGTTTGAACTGGTCAAGAAGATCATGTCCGAACGCTATCCGGGAAAGGTCTTTACGATTCCGTCGAATGGTCATTTCGATACGACCGAGGGCAACATCAAGCAGATGGGTTCCATCCCGCGCAATCTCTACAACAAGGAACTGCTTTATGACATTCCGGAGGGCGGAACTTACAAGAAGAATCCATTCAAAGGCGATATGGATGTCAAAAAACTGGAACAGCTGATCGAAGCTCTCGGTCCTGAAAATGTCCCGCTGATCTATACCACCATCACAAACAACACCGTGTGCGGTCAGCCTGTCTCCATGCATTCGATCCGTGAGACAGCGAAGATTGCAGAGAAATATGACATTCCGTTCCTCTTTGACGCAGCACGCTGGGCAGAGAACGCCTACTTCATCAAGATGAACGAAGACGGATATGAAGATAAATCGATCGCCGAGATCGCTACCGAGATGTTCTCTTACTGCGACGGATTTACGATGTCCGCAAAAAAGAACGGTCACGCCAATATGGGAGGCATGCTGGCATTCCGAGATAAAGGACGTTTCTGGCGGAAGTTCTCCGAGTTCAATGAGGATGGTTCCGTTAAAACCGATATCGGCGTCTTATTGAAAGTGAAACAGATCTCTTCCTATGGCAACGATTCCTATGGAGGCATGTCCGGACGTGACATCATGGCGCTGGCTGCCGGTCTTTATGAGGAGTGTAATTTTGCCTATCAGGATGCGCGTGTGCGTCAATGCGAGTATCTGGCTCAGGGCCTGTACCATGCCGGGGTCAAAGGCGTCATCCTTCCGGCTGGAGGACACGGTGTCTATATCGATATGACCCAGTTCTTTGATGGCAAGCGTGACCATGAGAAATTTGCCGGACAGGGATTCTCGATCGAACTGATCCGCCGCTATGGCATCCGTACGGCAGAGCTGGGTGACTATTCCATGGAATATGATCTCAAGACACCGGAGCAGCAGGAAGAACTGTGCAACGTGGTCCGTTTTGCGATCAACCGAAGCATGTTCAACCGTGAACACATGGACTATGTGATCGCTGCGGTCAAAGCGTTGTATGAAGACCGTGAATCGATTCCGAATGTGCGAATCGTCAAAGGCGCTACGCTTCCGATGCGTCATTTCCACGCGTTCCTTGAACCATATCCAAATGAATGATACTTTACAATCAAGAGGCACTGTCTTATGAATAAATACGATCTCATTGTAATCGGCGCCGGAAACGGAGGACTGATGACCGCCTGTCGGGCATCGCAACTGGGACTCAAGGTCCTGGTAGTCGAACGCCACAATCTTCCGGGCGGCGCAGCGACCAGTTTTGTCCGGGGGAGATTTGAGTTTGACGCTTCCCTTCATGAGATTCCTGACTTCGGAGAAGGAGAAAGTCGGGGAGAACTGGGAAAGCTGTTTGATGAACTGGGAATCAAGGTCGAGATGCTTCCGATCAAAGACGCATTCCGTTATGTTGTGGAAAAAGATGGCGTCCGTTCGCTTGATGTGACCTTTCCTCATGGCAGAGACAAGGTCATGAAACTGATCTCAGAAATCTGTCCTGAAGATGTGGAAGCGATGGAGAACTTTTTCGATGCCTATGAAGACATGAACAAAGGCCTGGCATATTTCGGTTCGACCAGAGGCAACATCGATCCGGAAGTCTTAAGAAACGAACACCCCAACTTCATGAGAATCATGTCGATGTCTGCAGGAGAACTGTTCAGAACCCTGGGTATGAGCGAGAAATGTCAGGACATCCTGTCTGCCTATTGGCCATACCAGGGAACAGATATCGATACGGCGGATGCGAGCCGTTATCTCATGATGGTTTACGGCTATTTCGTGAACGGAGCCTATGTCCCGAGGATGCGGTCCCATTCGCTGTCTGTCGCGATCATGAACCGGGCGGTAGAACTGGGCTGTGAATTCCTGTTTGAAAAAGAAGTCACAAAAGTCCTGACAAAAGAAGGAAAAGTATGCGGCGTAGAACTGGACGATGGAGAGATCGTTGAAACATCTGCGATCGCTTCGAATGCCTATCCGGAAATCGTGTACTCCAAACTGTTAGACAATAAATCTTTGGTTCCTCCGTTTGAACTGAAGAAAGCGAACGCCCGGAAGTACGGCTTCCGTGCCTTCAGCGTCTATCTGGGACTGGATGCTCCGCCGGAAGAAATCGGGATCGAAGACTATACCGTGTTCCTGAGCACTTCAAAAGATTCAAGGCTCATCTGTGAAGAATCACAGACAAGATTTGGAAAGGAATATGCACTAGACGTCTGCTGCCTCAATATGGCCGTACCGGACTGCAGTCCGGAAGGAACGACAGAGATGATTCTGACGATCTCCTATACCGATGATGCATGGGCGGATGTCAGTGAAGAAGATTATCTTAAGACCAAGCGGCAGATCGCAGACGAAATGATCACAAACCTTGAAACGGTCATGGGTTATAAAATCAGGGAGCACATCGAAGAGATCGAGATCGCCAGCCCGGTGACTTTTGCCAGATACATGGGCTCGCCGCAGGGATCGATCTACGGATATGCTTCTCTGAAGTGGGACGGCATGTCTTCCCGTCTTATTACCAGCGGAATGGAGCATACCATTCCGGGCCTGTTCTTTGTGGGAGGCCACGGATCTTCCCTGTCAGGCTATTTCCCAACCTATACATCCGGAAATAAAGCGGCTTTCCAGATCATGGGCTATGTCCGGGGAGGAGGCAGAAGATGAAGAAAGAGTATTTGAATAACATTCCGGTAGAACGTTTCGCACAGATCATTCCCAGCCGAAGAAGGATCATCGAGAATGCATCAGCTGAATTTCCGAAATACGAATACAATGCCAATATCCTGGCAAAAAAGCTGCATCCGAAAGTCCAGCACGTCGTTGTGAGCGATGTGAAGAAACTGAACGGAGCAAAGCTGTTCACTCTCCGTGCGGATCCTGAAAAAGGAACGGATGCTCTGGCATATTTCCAGGCAGGTCAGTACATCAGTCTGGAACTGGCGATCGGAGATTCCCTCCTGACAAGACCTTACTCGCTGTGTTCCTCTCCTTTACAGGCGTTGAAGGGAGAGTATCAGATCATCGTCAAGACGATGAAAAACGGTTTCGCTTCCGAGTATATCAACACCCATTTCAACATAGGAACAAAGATCGATATCTCTGCCCCATCCGGGTTCTTCTGCTACGAACCGCTACGGGATACAAAGAAAGTCATCGGAATCGCAGGAGGAAGCGGTATCGCTCCGTTCCTGTCGTTTGCGAAGGCCATCGCCGAGGGAACGGAAGATTTCGAACTGACGCTTCTTTATGGAAGCAGGACCGAAGAAGAGATCCTGTTCAAGGAAGAACTCGAGGAGCTGCAGAACCGATGCGGCAGGATCAACGTGATCCATGTCTTATCGGATGAAGAAAAAGAAGGATATCGTCACGGTTTCATCAGCGCAGAACTGATCAGCGAAGTATCTGATAGGAACGATTCCGTCTTCGTGTGCGGATCACAGGGCATGTATGACTACATTCGAAAAGAAACAGAGAAACTGGGCTTGCCAAGAAAACAGATCCGTTTCGATGCATATGGGGAGTACAGACTGACCGACCGCGATGCAGAATATCTGAAGGATCATCAGGCAAAGGTCTATGAACTGACCGTCATCACCAACGATGGGATCACTCATAAGGTTCCTGTCCGTTGCGATGAACCGATCCTGGTCGCCTTGGAACGCGCAGGAATCAAGGCTCCTTCAAGATGCAGGAGCGGTGAATGCGGATGGTGCCGTTCCAGACTGGTATCCGGAGAAGTCTATACACCGGAACTTACAGAACGGAGACGCCAGTACGACAAGGTCGTTGGATACATCCATCCGTGCTGCAGTTTCGCCTGTTCCGACTGCAAGATCATGATCAACTGTGAAGGGATGGAATAAGGTCCGTTCCTGTCATCCATAACAAAACAAAAGGCTTCCGATCTGAACTTGTCAACAGAAAGTAGACAGTTCTAAAAAGTCAGTCTGAAGCCCTGTGAGAGCGTATGCTCCGCAGGGCTTTTGTAATTGAGCTTATACATGGGTCTTTCGTAGTTGTAGTAATGTATGTATTCCTTTATGAAGT
>JAFRVK010000005.1 GCA_017441765.1 Erysipelotrichaceae bacterium | reverse complement strand
CGGCATCATTGGCGAATTCTTCGCCGCTCGCTTTTTCAAAGAGCGACAGCAGCTTTTCGACTGTCAGTCCCTTCTTTTCCTTGCCTTTGATATCGAGGATCACTTTTCCGTCGTTCAGCATCAACAGCCGGTCTCCGTGATTGATCGCGTCTTTCATATTATGGGTGACCATAAAGGTCGTCAGATGAGATTTTTCAATGATCTTGTCAGTGACCTCAAGGACTTTTGCTGCGGTTTTCGGATCCAACGCGGCAGTATGTTCATCAAGAAGAAGGAGCTTCGGACTCTGCAAGGTCGCCATGATCAGAGTCAGCGCCTGTCTTTGTCCTCCTGACAGCAATCCTACCTTCGTAGATAAACGGTCTTCCAATCCAAGATCAAATTCTTTCAGCAGCGTTTTGAATACTTCTCTTTCCTTGTTGCTGATGCCTAATGAAAGGCCTCTTTTTTTGCCTCTGCGATGCGCCAGTGCAAGATTCTCTTCGATCCACATATCGGCTGCCGTACCCATCAGAGGATCCTGAAAGACTCTTCCGATATATTTCGCACGCCTGTCTTCCGACAGTTTTGTGACATCGATATCATCGATAAAGATCTTCCCCTCGTCCACCAGCCATACGCCTGCGATCGCGTTGAGAAGCGTCGATTTGCCTGCGCCATTGGAACCGATGACCGTCACGAATTCGCCGTCATTCAGAACAAGATCGACACCATCAAGAGCGATCTTTTCATTGACCGTACCGGGATTGAATGTTTTTCTGATATTCTCTATTCTAAGCATTATTGCGACCTCTTTCTCAGATTCGGGATAGCCATTGCCAGCATGACGATGATCGCCGTAGCCAGTTTCAGATCATTCGAATCGATATGCATCCACAGGACAAGGATCATGATCAGATAGTAAACGATACCGCCGATGATCACGAACAGAAGTCTCGTATAGAACTGACAGCCTTTCGGAAAGATCAGTTCCGATAATACTTCACCGATGATGATGGCAGCAAGGCCGATGACGATCGCGCCTCTGCCCATTGAAACATCCGCAAAGCCCTGATACTGGGCCATCAGTCCGCCTGATAATGCGACCAGACCGTTGCCTAACGCGAAACCGATGACTTTCATGTGATTCACATTGATGCCCTGAGCCAGCGCCATATGGTAGTTGTTTCCGGTCGCACGGATCGCACAGCCCTGTTCCGTACCGAAGTACCAGTACATTATCGCGATCAATACAATCGCAAAGACCGCACCAATCAGGATCGCCATCGGTATATTGCGCATCGTGATCAGCACATGATTCTTGACCGGACTGCATGAAACATTCGCGACCATGCCCATGATGTGCAAATTGATGGAGTATAGACCGAACTGTACCAGAATGCCTGACAGGATCGCGGGAATCTTTAATACGGTATGGATCAGCCCGGTACAGATCCCGACGATCGTTCCCACAACAAATGCGCTAAGCAACGCGATCCAGGGATCGGTTCCCGACGTTATCAAGATGACCGCGACTGCCCCACCCGTGGCAAAAGAGCCGTCCACAGTCAGGTCCGACTCTTGCAGCACTCTAAAGGTAATATAGATTCCTAAGGCCATGATCCCCCAGATGATGCCCTGTGCGACACCACCGGGGATCCTGCCCAATAAATTCGATATGCTCAGCATATTAATCAGTCATCGCTTCAAAATCTTCCGGAACGGTCAGATCGAACAGTTCGCAGACTGACGGATTGAATTTCTTCACCGGATCCGGGAAGTATTCGATCGGCATCGTTGCAACATCAGCTTCGCCTTTCAAGACTTTGATCGCCATTTCACCAGTGACTCTGCCCAATTTATAATAATCGATGGTCAAAGTCGCAACACCGCAAAGCTTGCAGATACCTTCTTCACCGGCGATGACCGGAACCTTGCGATCCAGAACGACATTGGCGATCGTTTCTGAACATGTCGCAGCCGTATTATCCGTTGGGATGTATAACGCATCGCACTGATCGCAAAGATTCTCTACGACCATCGCGATATCGTTAGAATCCGTGAATGCACCTTCGATTACAGTAATGCCCTTTGCTTCCAGTGTTTCTTTGACAACCTGTACCTGATACTTTGAATTCGCTTCATTGGAGCAGAACAGGATGCCTACCGTTTTTGTCTCTGGGAACAGATCGAGGATCATCTGAGCCTGCTGATCCAGCGGAGCTAGATCGCTCGTTCCTGAAACATTCATACCGGTTACGCCATTGAAGTTGGCAATTTCCAGACCTGCGCCATAGTCTGTGACAGAAGTGCCCAGTATCGGAATATCCCCTGTCGCATTCGCCGCAGCCTGTACTGCCGGAGTGGCATTGGCCATGATCAGATCGACACCGTCATTGACAAAGCCATTGACGATCGGCGCACATGTAGCGATCTCGCCTGCGGCATTCTGCAGATCGATCACAGCATCCGGGAATTCAGCCAGAACGACATCGGTAAATCCCTGCGTCGCAGCATCCAAAGCGGAATGCGGAGCAAACTGAATGATACCGATACGGTAGACATCATTCTCCTCCGTGTTTCCGGGATCGGTAGAACCCTGGCATCCTGCCATACACAGGACAAGCAGCATAGACAACAAGACAAGCAATCGTTTTTTCATTTTACAATCCTCCAAAAAAATAAAAAAGTCCTCAACAAGGACGAAAATCGTGTTACCACCTTACTTCACTGTTACCTTGCGGCAACAGCCTCATCGGCCACCATCATGGCCTCAGTCTGTAACGGGACTATCCGGAGTATCCTACTTGTTTCAGACACTCGACTCCGTAATGTATTCTCGTTTACTGCCGCAGATGTTTCCACCAGCCACATCCTCTCTCTAACGGAATCATAAACGATACTATTTACATCCAAGTTGATAAATCCATTCTAGATAAAAACTGAAAACATGTCAATAGTTTTTCTGTAATAATTTACATGCTAATGAAAATGTATGAAATATTTTCAAAAACCAGTCAAAATAGAAAAGCATACTGCCAGGCAGTATGCTTTCATTATCGGGTAATTCAACTGACTTATTCTACTGTTACAGTCCCATCTTCCCGGACAGTGACCTTCATTCCGTCCTTGACATAAGCCAGGAACTCCTCTCCCAGCTCATCGATGACCGGCATTTTCGCATCCGACCAGACACTGGCCAGAACCGCTCCTGCACAAGCCAGGGAATCGATCCTGTTGCCAAACAGCATGCATCTTGGATTTCTGTCCATTTTGCATGCGCAATACAGTACCAGCCCTCCCGTTGTCGAACCGATGGTCTGCGGAAGACACAACGCTTTCCCGGCAATCGGCTTTCCGAAAAGATCCGGATTGTTCTGGTCGTTGACTTTTGCCGTCTTATCGCCGAACTGCAACGCTTTCTGCAAAGAAGCCAGCGTATTGAAACCCTGATGTGTCACGACCGCTTCTGTGCTGCAGGTTCCCGGGGTCACGACTCTTCCTTTGAATTCTTTCATTTTATCTGCCTCCTTTGCATAACTGCATCACGATTTCTTCATCCGTATAATAGCGGGATGTAGTATAAGTTCTTAATTTGTTGCTGGAAGTGATGACCGGCATTTTTGCACACAAAGGATTGTTCATGTACATCAATGGGCAGATATATGATAGGATGATTCCTGTCTTTTCCAGACGCGGATAGTATTCCGTTTTCTTGAATTCTTTGAGGACCGCAGGCGCTGCCGTAAAGACGGTAGGAATCAGGACCTGAGGATGGCCATACCTGTTCAGATTCTCTTCGATCACATCCGTCCAGTCCTTCAGCTGCTGCAGAGACATATGCGGACAACCCATGAAGCACAGTTTCGGTTTGGCCTCTTTATCTTTCCAGATGATCGGATAACTGTCATAGACTTCCTGAAGCGTTTTATCGGTAATCACGTACTCTTTCGCATTCTCTTTGATCAGCGATTTTCCCAGTTTCTTGGCTTCCGGAGTCAAACCATCGATGTGATATAGTCCCACTGCGCCATTGCTGGCGGTGGCTGCTCCGAAATCCTTCAGATAGGTACAGGCTTCTTCGTTCAGTTCGTTGCCCAGCCATTTGTCCAACCCGATCACATAAGGGACATCTTCCATGACTTTCATGCCGATCGCACTGCCCAGAAGCTGTGCTTCCGGTTTTTTCGAAGTCTCGATCCTGATGATCCAATCGGCTTTTCTTCCTTCATCCGTCAGAAGCCCGAAATAAGGCACGTAACCGACGATCGAACCCATGATATCAATGATACCTGAATTCCTGTTACACCTCGCTCCGAGCACGGAATTGGCGTAAACGACAGCTGAGGACTCCGACCACGACAGCACTTCTCCATAGTTGGGTTTATTCCCTACTTCGCTCATGTAGCAGGTACAGGTAAAGGCATCTTTTTCCAGCAGTCCCAGTCTCTGAAGCTGTTTCTCATAGAAATCCTGTTTATTGTACATGAAACGTTTGAAGACCAGATTCTGCAGGAATCCTGTCGGTACATTAGGATCCAGAGGTCTCGGGTCGACGGTAAACTTCTGCGATGAACTGACACCCTCTTTCAGTAAGGTATCCATCAGTTCATAGACCGGATCCATGACACCCAAGCCAAAAGAAGTCACAAGGTGGTTATAATCGGAAGTCACCGGTACCATTTTCGAAGCATCGAACGCTTCCCCATACATGACCAGAGTCTTCATGACCTTGGCCAGCGTTTCTCCTCTTTCGCCATCCAGAATGGCTTTCTGTTCAAGTGTTAATTCCATATGTTTCTCCCTAAATTCTCATCGCCGTCTCATAGGCATTCCATATGACAGTTCTGAGATTTCCAACCTGCTTGCAATCTCCTACCAGATGGATCTTCTTCGTTTCTTTTGAAAGAGGATCCGATACATAGCCTACGGAAGAAATGACCGAATCGCATGGGATAACGATTTCTTCCCCGTTTTTCATGCAGATGATGGCATCATCTTTGACTTCTTTCAAAGAAGTTTCCAGATAGACCTTCACATCATGCAAAGCAAACCATTCCCTGAGATAGGAACTGTTCGCAAGACAGACACCGGTCTGGGCGATCAGATCGTTCTTCATTTCGATGATCGTGACTTCCTTGCCTTGCAAAGCAAGTTCATATGCGATCTCACAGCCGGTCAGACCGCCACCGATCACGGCGACATTGTTTCCGACTTCCTGTCCGTTAAGATAATCGCAGGCTTCGATCGTTTTCTCGAACCCCGGAAGGTTCAAAGAACGAGGCTTACTGCCGGTAGCGATCACGATGTCTTTTCCTTCAAACTGAGACAGATCGGTAATTCTTTGGTTGAAATGGATCTCGATATCCATTTCCTTCATCTTGCGGATATACCAGGCCAAGAGATCACGGAGTTTCCCCTTATAGCTTTCCGCACTGGCAGGAATAAAGGTTCCTCCCAGTTTGTCGCTTGCTTCATAGATGACCGGCTTATGTCCCCTGAGTTTCAATATCCTTGCCGTCTCCATGCCGCCGATGCCTCCGCCAATAATGATGACTTCTTTCGGGGAAGATGTCTTTCTGATGTAATGTTTCTCCTTCTGCATCGTTTCCGCATTGACGGCACATCTTGCCAGATGCAGCGAATCGCTTAACGACTGATCGTTCGGCACGCCTTCATAGTGACACATATTGAAACATCCGTTATGGCACAGGATGCAGGGGCGGATGTCCTCTTCCTCGTTGTTCATGAGCTTGGTGATCCAGGCAGGATCAGCCAGAAACTGTCTGGCAAAACCGGCGCCATCGAGTTTTCCTTTCCGGATCTCTTCCGCTGCGACTGCAGGATCCATCCTGCCAGCGCATACCACCGGAATATCACAGTAATCACGGATATGTTCGACATCTTCAAGATTGCAGTTTTCCGGCATATAGATCGGCGGATGTGCCCAGTACCAGGCATCATAGGTTCCGTTATCGCAGTTCAGCATATCGTATCCAGCTTCCTGCAGGAATCTGACGGCCACCTCGGATTCTTTCATATCCCGGCCGACTTCCGTATAGACTTCGCCTGGCAAAGCTCCGCTGCGGAAATCTTTGGTCTTGGAGACTACAGAATAGCGCAAGGAAACCGGAAAATCCGTTCCGCAGACTTTCTTGATCGCTTTCACAATCTCAGCTGCAAAACGATAACGGTTTTCTAAAGAACCTCCGTATTCATCCGTACGCTTGTTCACATAGTTCAAGGTAAACTGATCAAGAAGATAACCTTCATGGACCGCATGGATCTCGACGCCATCGACACCTGCGTCCTGCAGCTTCTTTGCGGTTTTTGCGAAGGCATCGATGAACTCCTGTATCTCCTCTTTCGTCATTTCCCTAGATGGCACTTTATCCGACCAGCGGTTTGGAGACGGCGATGCGGAAGCAGTGATCTTGTCCAGATCCATGAACGGCTTGGATAAAACCCTCAGTGCTTTGTTCGTATAGAGTTTTTCCATCATCTCGGAAATCGTAAACGAACGTCCGAAACCCGCCGTCAGCTGAATGAACAGCTTCGCTCCAGTCTTATGGAATTCCGGCATCCATTCTTTCAGATCCGCATACATCTTGTCATTTTTGTAAAGCCATTGTCCGAACATCGGATTATAGACCGGCTGACATCCCGGCAGAACCAGTCCACAATTGTTTTTTGCGACATCCATGATGAAATCAGCGCCTGCCTTATCGAAATGATTGATTTCCATCCAGCCTAAAAGATTGGTTCCGCCCATCGAGGTCAGCACAAAACGGTTCTTGATCTCAACTTTTCCTATCTTCCATGGCGTAAACAAAGGATCATACTTCTCATTGTGATTTTGCATAGTGAAACTCCTCTATTTGTGAAAATATTAACATATTTATCACTTTTAAACAAATCTTATGCAATCTCAAACAATGTATTTACTCTATACTGACATTATTCACATTTTGTAATGTTACTATTTCTCATCTTTTAGATACTGTTCCATCCGTTTTCTTAAGACACGCAGACGGTTGTTGATCTTTTTTGCGGAGATATGAAGAAGATTGGAAATCTCTTTATAGGAGAGCTCATCCCCTCTCATCTCTTGCGGAATTCCTGTTCCTTATGATATTTAATCGGATCTTCTCTGATCGCCAGCGATAGCAGATAACACTGATGTTCATGGCTGTCGATCGAATAGGATTCATCTTTATAGATGTTGTAGTAGCTTCTGAAAACATTCTTGATCCGGCTTTTGAGAACCAGATAGGCATAGGAAGGAAACTTCACTTTCTTATCTTCTTCAAACGTGAAAACCGCCCGATAAAGGATCAGGGAAGCTTCCTGAAAGACTTCTTCGATATCGAACACATAATCTCCCGCTTTCAACGTTGAATTGTAAATCAGCTTGTAGATCATCTTTTCATGTTCCCCGGCAATATTTCAAATGCCTTGTTATCGCCATTTCTGATCTTTCTGATCAATTCAGTATTCTCATCCATGATATTGTTATCTAATAAAAAAGAAGATCGTATCTTCTCAAAGTTTTTCAGATTTCTATCATTTTTTCTCCACAATGTGGAATAGATTGCGGAAAATCTAGGATTGTCTTGTACGAAGGATATTGTAGATAAGGATACCTGCTGCGACAGAAGCATTCAGGCTGGTCACATGTCCCAGCATCGGCAAAGAAATCATAAAATCGCACTCTTCCCTGACCAGACGGGAAATGCCTTTCCCTTCCGATCCGATGATCAGTACCGTGTTCATATCGTATTTCAGATCCGTATATGACATCGATGCGTTGCCATCGGTTCCTACGACCCAATAGCCGTGATCTTTCAGCTTGCGTATCGTATTGACCAGATTCGTGACTTCAGCGATCTTGACATACTCCAGAGCTCCGGAAGCCACTTTCGCCACCGTATCATTCACTTTCACGGAATGATGCGTCTTGTAGATGATGCCATCGACACCCGCACAGTCGCAGGTTCGGATGATGGCGCCCAGATTATGGACATCCTGCAGATTATCCAGAACAACGATCAGGCCGTTTTCCTTCTTCAGCATGTCATCGACTTCAGCCAGTTCGAATTCTTTCACCAGGGCGACATACCCCTGATGATTGCCTGAACGGGAAAGACGATCCAAAGTCTTGCGGTCGCTGATTTCATATTCGATGCCTTTACCTTTGATCGCCTCATCGTGCAAGACAAAAGCTTTGACGATGCGATGATTATCTAACGCTTCAAAGAAAGAATTCTTCCCATAGACATATTCACTCATTTTCCACTCCTCCTTTGAAGATCTCATCAAAGAGCTCATTCATCCGATCCTGATCGGTCAGATAAAGATGACCGCAGATCGCTTCCAGCCCGCTGGCGATCTCATAAGTCAGAAGATCGCTGCTTGCCGGGATATGGCTGATATCGTTACGTCCGCGTTTAAAGACCTCTTTTTCTTCTTCGGTGAAAAAGCCTTCCTGATCCAGACGTTCAAACGCTTTCCGCTGGCCGGCGGCACTGTTATATTTTGCGGTCATCTGCTGCAAAGAACCGGGTGTCCGGTAGTTGTGTTCCAGATAGAATTCCCGTACTTTCAGTGTAAAGATCGCATCGCCGAGATAGCTCAAGGCGCTGCCTGAGAGTGTCCGTATATCCACTTACAAGATTCCTTTTTCCGTCAGCACCGTACGGTATTTATCCGCAGTTTCAAAGTCCTTGGCTGCTTTGGCTTCGTTCCAGAGCCTGTAGATCTCTCTGTCTTCCTCTGTCAGCTTCATTTCCGGATAACGGATGCCTAAGATCGTCAGTTCCTTCGTAAGCGTATTCGTATCCGCTCCGAGCGTTTCCAAATTCAGATCTCTTACTCTGAGTTCCTGATTGATCTTCTTGACCAGCTCAAAGATTTCGCCATAAGCATTTGGCGTATTGAGATCATCCTCCATGGCTGCAATGAAGCGATCGTATGCTTCCTGATTGTATCCGTCTGCAGCAAAATCATTCAAAGATAGCTTCACCTGTGCCTGTTTCAGGGCATTCAGGACCTTATTCAGCTCTGTCCTGGCATTCTCTATGATCTCATCGGAAACATTCACATCCTGACGGTAATGCGTTCCTAAGAGGAACCAGCGCAGTACCATCGGATCCAGTGTCGTCAGGATATCCTTGGCGATAATGAAATTGCCTAGAGACTTGCTCATCTTGACGCCATTCACATCGATCATTCCTGAATGCATCCAGTAGTTCGCCAGCTCGCTGTGATTCAAAGCCATCGACTGGGCACGTTCATTCTCATGATGCGGGAAACGCAGATCCTTGCCGCCGCCATGGATATCGATCAGCGGACCCAGTTCTTTGTTGATCATGACGACACATTCGGTATGCCATCCCGGTCTTCCCTCGCCAAACGGAGTCTGCCACTTGATGCCCATATCCGTCTTCTTCCACAAGGCGAAATCCAGCGGTGAACGTTTCTGTTCGTTTTCTTCGATACGTGCGCCTACTTTCAGATCTTCGATATTCTGATTGGACAGGCTGCCATAATCTGCGACAGAACTTGTATCGAAATAGACATCTCCATCCACTTCATAAGCAGAGCCGTTTTTGATCAGTCCATCGATAAATTCGATGATCTCATTCATCGTCATCGTCACTCTCGGTGTCGCATAAAGATCTTCCGCATTCATCAGATGACGGATCCGATTGTAGGCTTCGATCATCTCGTCTGTCAGTTCTTTCTCGCTGATTCCCAGTTCCAGAGCCCGGTTGATGATCTTGTCGTCGACATCCGTATAATTGGATACATATTTGACGGTATATCCCAGCGCTTCAAAGAGTCTTCTTAATGTATCAAAAACGACCACAGGCCGTACATTGCCGATATGGACATGATTATAGACCGTCGGACCGCACACATACATGCTGACTTCATGTTCCTTCAACGGTACGAACTCTTCGATCTTCAATGACTTGGTATTATAGATTCTCATGACCATCCTCCTTCAAATAGAACTGATAGATACTGTCGCTTACTTTGACCCATTTTTTCATTTCTTTCGTCGTGATTGCAAAATCTTTTTTCACCTGACCGCTCGAAATCATTCCGATGAGTTCTTCATCGGTAAACGAGCCTTCATATCCTTTGATTTTCCAGATCTTATTCTTTTTCATCTTCCACGATCCTACAATAAGTATACTCTATTTCCATATTCAGCAGCTCCGAGCGCGGGAAGGTCTTGCCATCAAGATTGCTGGAGACGATCGTAATGCCTTCCTTGGTACACGGAACATCCTCCGATTCGATGCCATGTATTTTTGCTTCATCGACGCCTAACGACTTCAGATAAGCGATGAATACTTCCACACCCATGTTTTCGCTCGTATAGAAAGAATATCTTTCTTCCGGCTTGGTATAGACGAAATTCAGCACAAACGGATCGGAATCCGTATAATCGCCTTCACCGATGGAAACGATCGAAATGGTATAACTCTTTCCATCGGTCATATTGTCGGTCTCAAAACGCACGACTTCTTCTCTGTCGATGCGGCGTGAAATGCCGATGCCGACATCGATACTCACCAGATAGCCGCTCGCATTGCTGACGCCTTGGAACTGTACAGAAACGTAGCGGTCATCGATATTGTATTCCACGTCGGATACCATCTCCAGACGCTGCTTGTTCAGTTCTTCTTTCTTGAACTGTCCGTAACGGTTGTTGCCGACGCCATAGATCTTCTTGCCATCGAAAGCGATCAGATAATCGCTTGCCGCATCGATCGCAATGATGTTGGACCATTCTTCGACCTGCGAGATGATTGTGTCGTTGTCGATCTCGATATGGACTTTCCCATAGGAATCCAGACCTGCCACAAAGCTGTCCCCGCAGGCGACATCCACGATATCATCCCAGGATTCCGCTGAAAGATAATGACCGCTGTCACGGGTAAATACATTGATGTGCTGATCCTTTGTCAGGATCGCTAGAATAGACTCGCTGGAAGCGATATCCAGGATATCCGTATAGTTCTTCAGACTGCCCGAACCGATAAAGGAACCGCTGTAGGAAAGATTCCCGCTGTTATCAAGCGCGATCGAACCATCTGCGGTCGCAAAGACTTTGACAATATTCTTGGTGTCAGCGATATCACATGCGCCATTGCTGTTGTCACCGACACAATGGACTCTTCCATTGGAGTCTACACCCAGCACATGTGCGCGTCCTGCAGCGATATCCACGATATTGCGCCATTCACTTAATTCCTGCGAATATTTGCTGATAAGGCCGGCACTTCGAAGCGTTCCGTTCTCATCCAGAATGATGCTGAAACCTTCTCCCTCCTGTACCTTGATCGCTCCGGAAGAGATCAGATTTGACAGTTCGCCGTTGGTATTGCTTCCCGAGCCGTTGACGCCCGAATAGTCATCGATATAGATGACCGTAGATTCCGATACGGATAAACGGTTGATATTGTCCCTGACTAAAGTGTATGGCTTGCTGGTATTCTTAAGAATCACCGACAGCACGATGATCGTCACCAGCAATAATCCGATGATCGTGGAAGCGATCCTGTTGTCAAGATATAAGTCTTTGATCTTTTCCCATATGGTTTTTTCTGCTGTAAAATACTCGATGTTGATCTCATCGGTATTTCCTTTATTGACTTCATATAAGGTGACATCTTCGTTATTCGCAAACAGTTCCACCAGGTCGACATGATAAAGGGCGCAGAGTTTCTTCATCTGATTGTAAGAGATCATGCTCGATCCGTTCTCAAAATTCATGTATTCCAAAGTATCGATCCTCAATACTTCAGCAAGATACTGCTGGGAATAGTTGTAGTGTTTTCTAAGCTTCAGAAGCTTGTTCGGAAGATAGTTCATATTATTATTCTAACATGTTCAATTTTTCTTGAAAAACATATTGTGTGTATGTTAATATATATTAGCGATGTGTGCCCGAATAGCTCAGTCGGTAGAGCGTGCGGCTGTTAACCGCCAGGTCACAGGTTCGAGTCCTGTTTCGGGCGCCATTTGTTTTGGCAAGTTGGTGAAGCGGCTTAACACACCGCCCTTTCACGGCGGCATTCACGGGTTCGAATCCCGTACTTGTCACCACTTGGTTCCCTAGCTCAGTTGGTAGAGCATCTGACTCTTAATCAGAGGGTCTAGGGTTCGAATCCCTAGGGAATCACCACTGATCATTCAAGGTCCGAAAGGACCTTTTTTGTTTCAGATGCGGTTGAAACCATTATAATAAAGTCTCTTGCGATTTGATTTCATTAAGATATAAAAATGGATGCCCCCCATATTCATGAAACATCCATTTTCTCATTCAAAACAATCAGATGAATCAATCTATCCGGAAAACGGTTATACGTTCCGGACATCGATATAACAACAGCTGATGTGAATCAGTCGTATTTCCACATATCCCCTGCCGGGAAGAAGGAAATCGGAAGATCATCATCGCCTACGACAGGCCTCAGCCATTCTTCTGCCAGACGCATGCCGGCTTCTTCCTGAACGAAGTGTCCGGGCACGATCATGCCTTTCGCTTTGCCAAGATCAGCTGCATCACGGATATACAGAGGAAGTGTCCAGTCTACCGTCTCTCCCGGAATGACGACGTCATAGTTCCAGCTGGCAGCGACCTGGGCGTTGTTGCTCCAGTTGCTATCCGCTCCCGGAAGAAGATGACCGCAGAAACCGACAGTCGAAACGATCACGTCAGGATCACCGATGTAACGGATGTGTTCGAGACCCATACGTTCTTTCACATGTGCGACAAGATCGCCTAAACGGGTCGGCGGAAGAACGACTTCCCAGCCTCTTTCCTGCGGTTTGAGATAGTCCAACCAACCAAGATGCTTCATCATGTAATGGAAAATGCCATCCGGACGATGCATATGGATATGGTCGTGATCGCGGTATACGGTGATCCCGTTATCTAATAGAAGAGCCAGTTTTTCTTCATATACGTCATTTCCTTCCAGCCACTCGCATTGATCGTCATAGCCGCTGAAAAATGTCGGCTCATGCACAAAGATGAAGTTTGCGCCGATTTCAATAGCTTTACGGATGATTGGAACTGTCGGGGCGATGGAAATCAGGATCCCCGTACATTCGCGGTTCGGATCTGCTCCGACGATGACATCGCAGGTACGGCGATCCCCGATGTCCGGATGATAGGCAAGAATCTTGTCGATAATTTCTTGAATGGTCATTATAATTGCTCCTTTATTATGTATTTGAATCTATTCAAATTCATTATATAATACAACCTCTGTATTTGCTGCCGGATCAGCAGCGATCGCTGTTTTTCCGGGACGATCATGACATCCGCTTTGATGCTATAATGTAGATATTATGCTGCTAAATCCCTCAAAACCTTCGACAAATATCCTGGTGACTATCCTGATGGTAGCAATGGTGGTCATCTTCCCGGCAATCGATACAAAGATCTGCCGCAGACTTGGCGTCAGCCTGAGCGACAGGCTCAGCAGCAACCCCGATGCCGACAGGCTTTTGCATCTGCGCAAATATCTGCTTATCTTCATCTTTTTGTTCTATCTTATGGGAGTCGGCTATGTGACCTTCTTCTCAAGGAATGCCGCAAAAGACTATCTTCTGCATATCTCTTTCATGGAAGGCTTTATCAGTTCTTTCAACATCGATCTGGGAATTCTGGGATTCATCAATATGATCTTTCAGAAAGGCCTTCCGGAAGCTGTTTCGCATGTCAGAGTCACAAATTTCGAGAATATCTATCAGGTCTATCTGAATGTCTGCATGTTTGTCCCGATGGGCTTCCTGCTTCCCTATGTGTTCGACTGGTACAGGAAATACGGAAGAAGGAAAGTGCTTGTAACTTCTTTTCTTACATCCCTGGCTATCGAAAACATTCAGCTTGTAAGCAGAATGGGCTACTACGATATCGATGATCTGTTCACCAACACGCTTGGCGGAATGATCGGCTATCTTCTTTTCATAGGTTTTGCCTATATCATTACGAATCCGAACTGGAGACAGGATCTGAAGCAATACAACCAATGGCGTCTGCACTTCAAAGACCGTGCCCTGACTCCTTTTTCCCGCAAGGTTCATGTCAGCAGAACAACTTTATTTGCCTGTGACAAAGACGCAGTAAAAGACTTCTACGGCGATAAGCTTGGTTTCTATCTGCGCAAAACGCTTATCGGTGACGATAATAAACTGATGGGATATCTTTTCGAATTCGGAAAAACACAGCTGGAGATCCGCTGCAGCGACAGCTATCATAATCTTCCTGATCAGCAGCTGACCATTGCCTGCAACAATTCAGAATATCTCAAAAAAAGACTGGAAAAACATCAGATCGAGGTATCATCTTACGAAGAGGATCCATATACCGGATTGAGAACTTTCCATTTTAACGGACCCGACCGTACCGTTGTAACCATTATCGAGGAATAAACACTTTAAAAGAGCTTATTTGTCTAAAACAATTATGAAATGTAATGTCTTCTTTCAGAAGACTTTTTTATGATAGAAAGATGAAATGAATAACGATTTTTTTTATTCCAGATTGTCATATACAAGACCGATCTGGCTTCTTATTTCATCCATGATATGCATGACATCGGAAGTTGCTGATAACGGAACCATCCTGCTTTCCAGAAGCCCTTCCCGAATCTCTGATGCAACCGTATCGAATTCATCGACATAGGAATTGAAAGGCTGCTTGCTGCTTCTGAAAATCCGTTTATAGAATAATCCCTTTCGTAATACAGTCTTCGTGGAAGCATGATAGAAGGAGGAAGTGATCATTCCCTTGGAACCGTTGATCCTCATTTTCTCCAGTCCTTTCATATCGATGATCGAAGCGCTGATCGATGCTTTGATGCCATCCCTGAAAGTCAGTGCGATATCTTCGCTGACATCGATTCCATTGCTTAAAACAGCTTTGCTGTCAATCGTTTCGGGAAAACCGAATAAACGGTAAGCATATGTGATCGGATATACTGTGATATCCAGCAATGCTCCCCCTGCTCTTCTTGGGTCGGATACTCTTGGAGCATAATTGATGGATTTCATATGATAAGTGAAACTGACATCCTTTATTTCACCGATCTCTTTCTCATCGATCCATTTCTTTACCTGATTCGCACAAGGCGAAAACCAGGTCCACATCGCTTCCGCCAGATACAGCTTTTTCTCATGGGCGATCCTGATCAGTTCATCCGTTTCTTGCGAAGTTACGGTAAACGCCTTTTCACATAGAACAGACTTACCTGCTTCCAGCGCCTGCCTGACGTAACGGAAATGGGCGTTGTGCGGAGTTACGATATAGACTCCATTGATCTGGTCTGAGCGAAGGGCTTCCTCGCTGCTGTCACAAGCCTGCGCGTGATACTTTTCTGCAAACTCTTTGCATTTTTCCTGATTTCTGCTGAAACAGGTTACTATCTCATGGTTTCCACTTTCAATGATCTGTTTGGCAACCTGATTCGCCAGTCTTCCTGTTCCGATAAAACACCATCTGAATTGATCCATGTTTCCCTCGATTCTCTTTTTATTTCGGCCAGAGTTTTTCAGTAAATCTGCGGATGCCATCATTATTGTTGGAATCGCAGATCTGATCCGCATGTTTCTTTGCTTCCGGTGTGCCGTTTTCCATGACGACTGCCAGTCCTGCCGCTTCCAGCATTTTTATGTCGTTTTCTGCATCGCCGAACGCGATGCTTTCTTCGATCGGGATATCCATCAGTCTGCAGAAGCTTTTTAGCGCTTTTCCTTTATCTACGCCTCTGATATTCGTTTCGATATACTTCGGACCTGACGAGCTTACTTCCAGTTCCGGGAATGCGAAACGCAAATCATTCATGATCGTTTCTCTGTCAGTGCCTTCTGCAGGATAAAACATCAGTTTCTGCGCATCCTGATGCAATTGCCCAAACGCTTCTTTGACATCGGCAGCTCCTGTCATATTGAACAGGATCCCTTTTACCGCGACTTTCCGGATATAATCGCAGATCTCGCCATTTTCATCGCCTTTCACGATCCTTTGTCCTTTCACTACGACCGATTCAAATACCGGAAGTGTTTTCACATAATCCAGTACCCTTAAAGCCAGTTCATAAGGTATCGCATTTTCATAGAGATATCGTTTTTCTTTATAGTCGTATACGGCACCGCCGTTGCAGCATATGGCATAATGCAAAAAAGGCAGTTCCATCAGAACTGAAGGCAGTTCCCGATGCGTCCTGCCCGTTGAAGGCAGAAAGATCACGCCCAGATCGCTGATCCTTTTTAGTTCATTGATGGTTTCTTTTGAAACGGTCTTGTCATCTCTCAATAAGGTGCCATCCAGATCGCAAGCCAATACCCGATACACAGCAGTCTCCTTTACATGTTTATTTTTCCCAGTTCGATCGCTCCGATGATCCCTGCATCATCCTGCAATTCAGGCAAAACGATATAATCATCGATATGATTCAATATTTCTTCTTTCTTGATATACCCATTCAGATATTCTTTCGTTTTCATACGGGTCAGTTCCAGAAGTTTTTGATAATGCATGACTCCTCCACCAAGAATGATCTTCTGTGGCGAATACATTGCAATGCAGTTGACCATTGCCTGTGCCAAATAGTAGGATTCCAATTCCCATACTTTCTCATTCTCATAAAGATCCTGAGCTTTTCTTCCATATCGCTTTTCGATCGAAGGACCGGATGCCAGTGTTTCAAGACAGTTGTCATGGTAAGGACATGGTCCATGGAACTCCTTGTCTGTTTCGTGTTTCTGTATCAGCATATGTCCCGTTTCCGGGTGAGATAAGCCATGAAGCAGCTGATCGTTCAGATAGACACCAAAACCGATGCCTGTACCGATGGTTCCATAGATGACATTGCTCAAGCCTCTGCCGGCCCCGTATTTCACTTCGCCAAGGCATGCCCCATTCACATCCGTATCGAATCCCAATGGAATATCCAGATCTCTAAAACAAGACAGTACATCCGTATTCTCCCAGAATGGTTTCGGTGTGGTAATGATATAGCCATAAGTTTCCGACCTCTGATTCAGATCGATCGGACCGAAACTGGCAACGCCCAAAGAAGAAACCCTGTTTTTAAGAAAATATGCTTTCACTTTGCTCAAAGTCTCTTCCGGTCTCGTCGTAGGAATACTCGTTTTATCGATCAGGAGACATTCATCATCGCCATATCCGCAGATGATTTTGGTGCCGCCTAATTCAATTCCGCCATATAACATATCTTTGCCTCCGTTCTTACAGGTTTGCTGCGCCGATGACGCCTGCTTTATCGCCAAGCTGCGCCACTTGCAGTTCAGGAATCATGCCATTGCTTCCTCCGAAACACTCTTTGTTCATCATCTCTCTGAGATCATCCAGAAAATAAGGAATATGGTCAGAAAGATTGCCTCCCAGCAGGACCAGCTGCGGACGGAAGACATTGACAAAATTGACGATGCCGGTCCCCAGCATCTCAGTGTATTGCTTCAGAACCATGTTGATCTTTTCGTCATCAATCTTTTCAAATACTTCTCTGACCGATAGATCCATTCCGGATTTCTCTTTGATTTCTTTCAGTAAAGCCGGTACAGATACATAAGCTTCCAGACAGCCTTTCCTGCCACAGGAACACGGTCTTCCATCATGCACGATGACCGTATGTCCCAGTTCGCTTCCTCCGATGATGCCGCCTTCAAAGACTTTCCCATTCAGAATGATTCCGCCGCCTACGCCATTGCCCAGCGTCAGCATCACCACGTCGCTGTATTCTTTTCCTGCACCTGCGACCGTTTCGCCCATGGCTGCGCAGTCCGCATCATTGGCGATCCTAACCGGACACAGAATGACCCTGCCAAGCTTTTCGACGATATCGACATCGTTCCAACGGATATTGTTGGAATAGATGACCTTGCCTCCCCGGCGATCGATGGTCCCGGGTACGCCGACTCCCACTCCGACACACTGATCCAATGGGATTTTATTCTTCTTCAGTATTTCAAGCACCCTGTCCGATACTTCTTCGATGATCGCGTCATGGCCTCTTTCTGGAACCGTCGGAAATGATTCCAGGTCGATGATATTGTTCTGATCATCCACCAGACCGATTTTCGTTTCCGCAGAACCGATGATGACTCCGACTCTCATAGGAGACGTCTTCTCTCTGATCGTCGTCAATAAGGCATCGCATTTTCCTTCGATCTGATAATCCCCGGATCCTGCTGTCAGTAGCAGCGAATCGCCTTTCCTGAACGGGAGCTTCTCCCCGTGGTTATAGATCGTTCCTTCTCCATCCAGAATCAGGATCGATAAGAAAGAGGCATCCGAAACATTTCCCTGCATCCGATAGGTCAGATTCCCATCCAGATTCAGTTTATCAACAGTGAAGTAATCGCAATCCGCAAGATGGGGATAATCCGAACTATTACGGACGATCGGAATGCGATTGGTCACATCGAGCGCTTTCTCGATATGAAGATCGCGTTTTCTGCCGTTCTTATCGGTTCTCCCGTAATCATAGACACGGTACGTAACATTGGAATTCTGCTGGATCTCCGCGACCAGAAGGCCTTTTCCAATCGAATGAAGCGTCCCTGATTCGATAAACAAGGCATCGCCTTTGTGTACTTCTACCTTATTAAGCACTTCTTCTAAAGTATGTTCCTGGATACGCTGCCTGAATTCTTCCTGGCTGATCTTTTCCTTGAAACCATAGTAAAGAAAAGAACCGGGCTGTGCGTCAAGTACATACCACATCTCGGTTTTTCCATACTGTCCCTCATTCTGCAAAGCGTATCCATTGGAAGGATGGACCTGGATAGAAAGATCTTCTTTCGCATCGATGAATTTGCTCAGGATCGGAAAATCCTTGAAGCGGCGACAGTTACTACCCAATACTTCAAAGCCTTCCGCAGCGATGAACTCTTTCAGCGTTTTCCCTGCATATTCGCCATTGACGATCAGAGAAAGGCCATCCGGGTGGCAGGACAGTTCCCAGGCTTCCGCACAGATCTCGCCGTCATACTCGACGTGGTACTCATCGACAAGGCGGTGTCCTCCCCACAGATAATCCTGGCAGGCGGGTTTGAGTTTCAAGATGCTCATAAGATCCTTCTTTCCAGATCATTCAGTTCTGATCACTCAGTTTCGTATCAAACAGTACTTTGATTTTCTTGTATATAGGCAAGCCGATCGCCAGAACGACCAGTTCTCCGAAACCTACCTGAAACATATACAAAGGAATCAGATCCGGAGTCGAAAGGATATAGCCCAGTTCGATACCGATGATGATCGCATTCGCAATGACGATCATCAAAGCGCTTAAGACAGGATACCCT